>BPTM01000140.1 GCA_023705945.1 Candidatus Heimdallarchaeota archaeon | reverse complement strand
ACAGTTTAACCGCATGCAACGTCGAGGATGATAAGAAAATGGAATCGTTAGGAGATACACAATTTATTGAACTTGGGATCCGAGGAGTACAACGTAGAATCCGCGGGGCAAAAATTCAAACAACAATTACCAATGTAATTGGACGATTATTTGCTATAGGGGTTATTGCTTGGGTTGCAATTCAATTTGCAGATTTAATAGATTTTGCGAATGTAGAAAAATTTCCAGATGGACATTTCTTAGATAGTATAACACTGATATTCATTTTCTTAGAGAACATAGCTCTTGTTCTTTTTTCACTTCCTTTAATAATTATCCTACTTATCTCAGGAACAGATGCAAATGCCATTCTTTTAGGTGCGAGAGCATTTATTACGGTGGATTTATTCAATAACGTTTCACCTCCAGGTGAGATGACTGCATCTGAACTATATGGGGTAAGTGATTCAGCTATAAATGCACTGTTCTCTCCATTTGCTTATTATTTCACCAATCTAGGTTCCTTAAAAGCTGCAAATAGAGCTTCAATTTTGGTGTTATTTGTAGTACTATTTTCAGTAGCGGTAGTTGCATTTCTACTAAGAGCAGATATGCGCTCAGCAACAGCTGCGTTTATTTGTATCCAATTGGTAGTATACTACGGAAGCGTTAAGTTACTCTTCAAATCAGGTTTCTCATTTTCCCCCACACGTAACTTTGGAGAACTTATCACAAACAAAGTAGTACTAATTGCACTTGCATCATATCTATTTCTTGAAATAGCTTTACAGATATCCTATATGACGAAGATTCTTAATCCTGCTCAGAGCAGACAAGAAAGAGTTCTAAGAGCTTTGGACAGATTGAAAGATTTCCGCTTAGGGATTACTAGCTCTCGAGCAACTTCTATGGTAGGAGACGAAGCTGAAGAAGTAGAAGAAACAGATGACAGTGGAGATAAGAAATCTGGTAGCTCGATTACGGGTTCGAGTAGTTCTATCAGAAGAAAATTTGGTTTGGCTGGACTAACTTATTTTATGGAAAAAGCTTCAGATTCTCTTTTCGCTCGTCCTGGTGGTCAACGAGACAAGTTAACTGCTAGATTGCAAAGGTATCATGATGGTTTGGTTCATAGTGATCCAAAAGTAGATGATAAACTAGTAGGTGCATCAATAGCTATAGCTCCTTTTAAAACTCTCATGTATGTTGGAATATCAGTTATATTCAGAGTGGGAATAATGCTTGGGGGACTATATGCTATCTTAAACCCAGACATCTTGTTATTCTTCTTAAGATATCCCCCTTCAGTTTATAACTCACTTGAGATGTTAGAACCAGAAGGTGTGGTTCTTCTTTTAATTCCACTGGTAATCTTCATTCTATTGTTTACCTCCTTACTTGGTTTTATACAAGAGAAATTCTCTGCAAGAGTAGAAGAAGAACTAGAACCAATTTTAGAAAGTATGGAATATATAGAAGATGACAGAGGAGTAATAACAGAAGAAGGTGTCGCTCCAGTCTCAGAAGAAGATATTTTTTATGAGGAACTAGCTGCAGAGTTTGATAAAGACTCAGCTGATTAGAGAAAATTCTTCATCACTTTTCCTTTCCTTTTTTTCAATATACTCATAATTTAAATTGTAAATAAAAGTAAAAAGAAGAGGGAAAAAGAGAGTTTTATGTTCTTTTGTACATGAAACGTTCCCAATTGGAAACTTCAGGAACTTGTGGAGAAAGCTCTTTACGAGTACGAATAGCTTCTATCACTTCCTTTTCTAGATTAACAGGAACGCGATCAAATCCATCGAAGACATAACCAAAGAATGCTCTACCGGAGCTATTACCTCGTATCTCATCTGCAAGATCAATAGTTTCAGCTGTTGGTATTCTTCCTCTTATGTTAGTGTTTTCTCCTTCTTGTGTCATATCTTGAATTACTCCTCTGTTTTGGGTTATTACTTTAGACATGTTTCCTACATAATTAGAAGGAACCTTGATATCTATAATTTGCATTGGTTCAACTAAATGTGGATCGCTGGTTAAGAAGGATGTATGATATGCTGCTAAACACATTTGGAATATTTCTGTAAACCCTGTATGAGCTGGATCTACATGTACCGTAGCATCTGTAATCATCCACTTTGAACCCATTAATGGTTCTTTTGCTAATGTTGCTCCTTCACAGAAATCGTTGAAAACTTGAATAACATATGCTTTGATATTATCTAATCTTTGAACACCTGAGGTTGCATCAACGAGTACATTTGTATCTTTAATGTACCAGATTCTTCTAGCTTCCTTAGCAACCCATCCTGCTTCTTCTTGAAGTTGATTAGCTCTTTCTCTGCGTTCCATATCATTATGAATCTTACCAGATTTGAACAATGCCCTTGATTCAGCATTTAATATCTCAACATGTACCATTAATCTGTTATGACCATTTGGAGATTTGGCATGAACAGTAATACCTGTTTTAGATGGAACTTCTCTGTATACAATAATAGGATCACTTACATCAATCTGAACTTGCTCTTCAATTCTTGTTACTAGAATTTCAATTTGCAAAGGATCAATTCCTGATAAAACATATGTCTTAGATTCTTGATCATGTCTAAAAGTAGCAGTTGGATCAGCCATTATCCATTTTGATACTACCTCACCTAGTTTAGCAATATCTTGGGGATTTTTTGGTTTAATTGTTCTGCTAACGACTGGATCTGAAACATAAGAAATTTCTTCAAAAGGTGTTAACCTCTTTTCATCTCCTTCTCTCACGAAGGTTTCTCCAGCTGGTGTAATAAAGCCGTAAATAGCGAAAAGATTCCCTGCTGGAACTTCATCTACATCAAGAATGTCAGTAATTTCCATAACACCTAGTCGTTTAATAGTTGCTTTGGTTTTCTTTCCAATTAGAAATAGAGAATCTGTTTTCTTTAACGTACCTGAATATACCCTTCCAATAAGTGTAGGTCTTTTTGATTTGGGTTCAATAAAGATTTTTGTAATCATTCCCATCAAAGGACCATCACGATCACAATTCAAAAGAGCTTGACCTTCAGGACTTTCCAAATCTCCGCCCCAAATTGCTGGGATTTTGACTTTTTGTCCTTCAACAGGATTGGGTAAGTGTTTGATAACCATCTCTAATATGGGTTCTTCGAGTGGTAAATTCTCCTTTAACCATTCTTTGTCATCTTCATCATATTTTGCAAAAATATCTTGGGGTTTAATCTGTAACCTTTGAAGAGTTGACATATTGAATGCCCATCCATCTTTAGCACTACCTACTGTAACTGAGCCATCTTTGAAAGATACCATCCAGTCTTTAGCTGAACCTTTAGGAGCGTTATCTTTGATTAGTTTGTTAACGCCTGCAAGAATTGTATCAATTTTTGCAAAAACATCTTGAGGTGCAAGTCTGAGTTCAGAAATAAGTCTGTCGACTTTATTAATGAAAAGAACTGGTTTGCATTTTTCAGCTAAACTTAGTCTTATGTTGGTTTCAGTTTGAGTCATAACTCCTTCAAGAGCATCTACTAAAATGACAACACCGTCACTTCCACGAAGTGCTCTACTTACTTCTCCAGTAAAGGATATATGTCCAGGCGTGTCGTTAATTTCACAAAGGTATGTTTCACCTTCGAATTCATAGGATAACATTACTACGCTTGTAAAGATAGTGATTCCTCTCTCTTGTTCTTCTTCATCACTATCCATCATTACTTTCTTTCCTGCATCTGCGTCTGACATTAGACCAGCTTTACGCAGAAGATAATCACTAGTTGTTGTTTTTCCATGATCTATATGAGCTGCAATAGAAAATACTCTACGCAAGTTCATAGGATGACTTTTTATCATCTCGCGGATTTCATCTGGATTCTTTACACGAACCATCTTTATCACATAAATCTGCTTTGACGCTAAATTTTAAGGTTGAATTATAAATATACTGATTCTTATGTTTTTTAAATAAAAAATAAAAGTGTGCAAATTCTTTTTCTTTGCTTGCAATCTACCCTCTAAACATATATGCACTTTTTCCGTAAAATCTTAATACTTGCTCACAAATTTTCAAAAGAAAGATATGGTAGCAGTTCGCGCTAATGCTTTAGTTGGTCCAAATTTGGAATTTGTAGAGGATGCACGGTTTCAAGTTAGCACTGATGGTACCATAATCGATATTTCAAAAGAAGAAAAGCCAACTGAATACATTTTACCCTCATCTTATTTGCTAATACCAGGATTTGTTAATGCTCATATCCACGTTGGTGATGCATATCTTAAAGACCAGATTTATGGATTATCTCTTGATGAGGCTGTGGGACCTACTGGGGTTAAACATAAAAAACTAAGTTCCAGCACAACAGAAGAAAAAATTACGAGTATTAGAAACTCATTGGAGATGCAAGTCAACAATGGTTTTACGAGTTTTATAGATTTTAGAGAAGAGGGGTTACAAGGCATCAATTTGCTGAAAGAATCTCTCGTGGATTTTCCTATTCGTGGTTTAATTCTAGGACGACCATACAATAAAGATTCATTAGTAGAAATTAGTCAACAAAGCGATGGCATAGGGTTCCCCAATGTTTTTTCTTTAGATGATGCACTTTGTGAGGAAGCAAATCTTCTGAAAGCAAATAAGGCTGGTCAGGTGAATGCGATTCATGTGTCAGAATCGTTGGAAGTTATTTCCCAATCTTTGGCATTCTATGGTAGAAGGGATATCGAAGTAGCAATTGAACAATTAGACTTGGACTTCGTTATCCATGCGACGTATGCAGATGAGAATGATCTCCAATCTTTGAAAAAAAACAATATTGGGGTTGTATGTTGCCCTCTTTCCAATCTATATAATGGTCTAGATTTTCCTCCCTTAGAAGCTATTATTAACAAAGGAATACTTCTCGGATTGGGAACAGATAATGTCTTTTGTTGTAATCCGGACCCTTTCAGGTTAATGGCTTTTTCACTTTACAATGCTCGCTCAACTAAACAACATCTCTCACCAAAAGACATACTTAAAGCTTTAACTGTCAACCCTGGATTGATGATTCAAAGAAAAATTGGCCAATTGTCTGTGGGGTATAGCGGTGATTTTCTAGGATTTGATTTAAATTGCTCTAATCTCAGTTTCTCAAAAGATTTCTATACGGCATTAACAATGCGAGCTACACCCGCTGACATAAGTTTTCAAATGTACAAAGGTAGGTTAGTAAAATGGGAAAACCAGAAGTAATCATAAATGTTGCAAGCTCTCTTGATGGGATAATAGGTTCAGAAGAAGGTGCTCTTTCTTTGTCAACAGAAGAAGATTGGATTAGAGTACATGAGTTAAGAAATTCAGTTGATGCAATTCTTATAGGTATTAATACTGTTATTAGTGATGATCCTCTTCTAAATGTTCGCTATACGGAAACTAAGTCTCCTCATCCATTTAGAGTTGTATTAGACTCAAAGTGTCGAATTCATTTAGACTCTAAAATTATACAAGATCAACATAGGTTCCCCACAATTATTTTTGTATCTCATAAAAGCTCTGAAGAAAAAAGGAGTAAACTACAGCGTTTGGGAGTAAAGGTTGAACTTATTGAGGAAAGAGATGAAAGAAATTTTTTGGATATGAGAACAGTTTTGAAAGTACTAAATACTAAGTATTTTGTTAATCGAGTATTAGTAGAGGGAGGTTCAACAATTATAACACAATTACTAAAGAACCAATTAGTTGATGTTTTACATATCTTTTACCGATTTGTGTTTGTTGGAAATAAGGGAGGTAAAAATTTGTATGATGATCTATTAGTTCAAGATGTCCCAAATGCTTTGATGTTTGAAGCTGTGGAAATTACAAAATTAGATGAAGGTATTTTAGTGACACTTACTCCAATCAAGAACATAGATGATAAATAAGAAGCAAGTGATGTACAAAATGAATTTTGATTATTATCTTTCCCTGTTAAACAACGAACCTCAAGAGCTACAAAGTCTAGCAAACGAGAAAGCAAGAAATTTATTTGGTCAAACAATAACTTATTCGCGTAATTTTTTTGTACCAATCACTCGTCAATGTAGAAACCGCTGTGGCTATTGCAGTTTTGTTTCAGATGATGTTAACAGTTGGATTACTCCTGATTCATTTCAATCTCTATTAGAAAAAGCAAAGTCAGTTAAATGTTCTGAAATTCTTTTAACGTTAGGAGAGAAACCTGAGGAGAAATATGAGACTGCAAGAGAATTTTTACAAAGATACAGCTGTAATTCAACTGTTGAATATGTGAAAATGTTCTGCGAGCTTGCCTTAGAAGAAAAATTGTTACCTCATTCGAATCTAGGCGTAATAACACTTGAGGAGCTTAGAAATTTGAAAGATTTCAATGCTAGTCTAGGTTTAATGTTAGAATCTTCAAGTGTTCGCTTATTAGACAAAGACAAAGCTCACTATAATTCTCCTACAAAAGATCCAAAATTAAGGCTTGAAGTTATTGAGGATGCAGGAAAACTAAGAATACCATTTACTTCAGGTTTACTGATAGGGATTGGAGAAACAAAGGAAGAGCGAATAGAATCTTTGATGCACTTGCAGAATATCAATAAGAAATATCAGCACATACAAGAAATTATTATACAAAATTTTAACCCTCAAAAAGGAACTCCAATGCAAGATTATCCTCCTCCTAAAGAAAAAGACGTTCTTTTAACAATTGCCCTTTCACGAATAATTATGGGATCTAACGTTAATATTCAAGCTCCTCCTAATCTCAATAGGGATAGAATATTTGATTTATTAAACTATGGCGCAAATGATTTGGGAGGAATATCTCCAGCTACTATTGATTATATCAATCCAAATATGACTTGGCAGGAAGAGAGTCATTTGGGGAAGAATTTGGAATCTGAAGGCTTCGTGTTAAAACAAAGATTACCCGTGTACCCCCATTATGAAAAGTATTTAAGCAGAACAATGCGAAAAATAATTGAGGATAAGTATAGGAATGAAGAAATTATCTCCCCCTAAAATCGATGAAATGGTTGATTTAGCTACTTTAAATAAAACAAATACAAACGAAATAAAAGAAGTAGCTGCATTACTAAAAAAACGAGGAAAGGCGTTATTGATACAAACAGCCTTGGCTGATGATTTAAGACATCAACAGGTTGGAAGTAATGTCACCTATGTAGTTAATCAGAATATTAATTTTTCAAATCATTGCATTGGTTCTTGTAGATTTTGTTCATTCAACTATACTAATAACAAAGACAGTATCAAACCTGAAAGACTCTCTCTTGAAGATATACGACTAGAAACGGAAAAAGCTGTAGCAAGAGGCTGTACTGAGTTATGTATTCAAGGAGGTTTAGATCCAGAAATAAATTTTGAATTTTATCTAGACCTTTTAAAATTGGTAAAAACCACTGCACCTAATATCCATATACATGCTTTCTCTCCTGCAGAGATAGCTTATATGTCACAAATTTCTGGTGAAGCAGTGGTGGATGTGTTCAAAGAACTCTCTAGGAATGGACTAGATTCTTTTCCAGGAACAGCTGCTGAAATTCTAGTAGATGACGTACGACAAATAATCTGTCCTGAAAAAATATCTACAAACCAGTGGGTGAATATTGTACTAGCTGGACATAGTTTGGGGTTAAAATCCACAGCAACAATGATGTATGGGCACATAGAAACACTGGAAAATGAAGCTGAACATTTAGTTTTATTAAAACACATGCAAGAAATTTCGAAAGGTTTTACAGAGTTTGTACCTTTGCCTTTTATACATAATAATACTGTTTTGTATAAATATCTTGGAGCAAGACCTGGTAGTACGGGAATGCATGATTTAGCTCTTTTCAGTGCTGCAAGATTATATCTGGGTGAGCATTTTTTAAACATTCAAACCTCCTGGGTAAAACTAGGACCAAAATTCTCACAAATCTCACTTAATGCTGGGGTTAATGATGTAGGTGGTACATTGTTTTCAGAGAGTATTACAAAAAGTGCAGGGGGCACACATGGTGAAGAGAAAACTGCAGAAGAATTTGTTGACTTAATTCGTGATGCTAACAAAATTCCTGCTCAAAGAGACACTCTTTATAATATCCTTAAAACCCATTAATAGAAAGCCAAGTTTTAAATTCGAGGTTATCAATTATAGTTTAGTTCTATGAATTCTATGAAACAAACCCCTGAAATTTGGAAGGCACTTTCGAACAAAATTCGAAGGGACTTGCTTTGCTTTATTGGTGAAAAAAGGGTTGTTTCTTTTACTGAAATTCAAGAACGTTTTCAGATGAAAGTTGGAACACTTTATCATCACCTTGATACTCTTGGGGAGTTAATTACTCAAGATTCAACTAAGAAATATCTGTTAACAGAAAAGGGGAGAAGATCATATTCGTTAATAGAAGACGAACTAGATGTTACTGCGCCTAGTTTACCAACATATGGGAAAATGTCATTTCTGCATTCAGTTTTCTTAAGACCAGTTTTTCATTTTATAAGAAAAGACCCTATTAGGTCATTAGGATTCTCTATCTTGCTTCTAATTGGATTGGGGGTTGCTACATACTTCCTTTCTTTTGCACCCATTTTCTTATTCCCATCTTTTATTGCTCCCGATTTTTTCGCTCCAATATTCTTCCTAGTATCAACCATAGTTACATATCTGTTAACAGAGTTATTTGTGTTGATTATTTACAAAAGAAAATCGGGTAAGTTAGCACTATTTCAAAGCACGATAATAGCTCAAATACCTTTGGTCTTTTTCTGTATACTTGAAGCACTTGTTTTTCATTTTGAATACCCTGTTTCACCTCTACAGATGGATATCTGGGCGATTGTGTTACTAATGTTTATACAATTATTATTTGTAGGACTTTTGACTGAATCAGTCGTCGTTATCAAGGAATTAAGGATTGAGAAGGCAGGATTAGCTACACTTTTTGTAGTTTTTATTCTGAATGGGTTAGCATTCTTGGTTATGAACCTTCTGGAGGTCACTATATGATGAAGTTCGAGAAAAATAGAACTGAATACTTTAAACTTTATAGAAATAAAATCTTATCAAGAGTGAAAATCATAATAAATTATGAGGGGAATGCTTCATGAGTATCAAAAAACTTCTCCGTCTTAGGAATAGAATAGCCCCAAATTATCCTCAAACAATTTTGGTACTCTTAATCTTCCTCTCTTCCATTCTTTTTTCTCCAAATAACCTTGTTTCTTCCACTTTTGTTGGAAACAGTAATGGTTCTTTAATACAACCTATGGTTTTAGAAAAACTTGATTTTCACCAAGAAAAACTGGATCTCATTGCTGGAAGAGATAATTCAGTAATAGCATCATTAGAGTTAAATGGTGGTCAAATTGAAACGCTATTTGATCTTACGTCTACAGCTTTTTCACCGGTTACTCAAATTGATTTTATAATTTCGAATCAATCCCTATTTTCAAATGTTTGGTCTAATCCATTATGGCGTGTCCCTGATGGTCTGGTCGTTCGAATAAAAACACGAACTACCTCAGAAACTCGTTTAGAAGCAATTTCAAATAATGTTATAACTCTAGTCGAACAGAATTATAATTTAAATTTAAGTTTATATTCAGTGCAATCTGTTTCTTATACGGAAACACTAATTTCCCTGTTAGCTCCAATTACTCCCGAAATAGCATTATCTCTTTTTAGTGATATTTTCTCGCCATATGATAATCTACTTAATGGCAATATGGTAGTTCTAATGGAAGAAGCTATCAATCAATCTCCAGATATCTATGCTTTTGGTTATTCTCTTCAGAAGAGTCTGTGGTCAGTAAATAAAATAATTAGGGGAGCTATGGTTTCACTTGCAGATAAAATCTCTTTGAACAATGGTATCTACACTTTCAATCTGGAAAATACTTTCGGGGAGACAATTGTTCCCAACCCAGAAGCGTTTATTTCCAGAGCTTCATTCAGGATTCCCTTTATTGCCAATATTACCCACATCAATCCTGTTCCTGATAATACTGGAGCAAGTGTTACTGGCTCATTTGAATGGTTGCTAAAGTATTCTTCTTTCACACGATATCCCAGCTTTAGCGCGGAAATCTCATATCACCCATCCTCATTAGCTGATTTTACATATCCTCAAGTTGTAGTAACAAACTCATATTCAGATCAAGTTCTTGAGGATGAAGGAGTGCTCAATATGACTTACAGAGCAACAAATATTGGTACAGATGTCGCTTTAGATCCATCCATAACAATGCCAATCCCCACTGAGTTAGCGTCATTTATCAACAATAGTGCAGAGATATACGTAATGAAAGATGATTTAACGATAAACGAAAGTTTTTCCTCGTTTATTTACCTAGATATTGAATATTTGTCTAACTCATACACAATCCCGATCCTTGATATTCAGGGTTGGTATCAAAGTACAACAACTTCACAACTTGAAAGATGGCAGAATGATACAGAAATAATTCTCGACGAATATGCAACAATCTATTGTTCTTCTGGTTTATCTTCTGATCTATACTATGAGGTTGAACAAGAAATTAAACCATATATAGAATCTGTCGGTTCTGAAACAATTATCAGTAATCTTCTTCGTTATGGACCTATTCTCCAGGATAAACTCACAAATGCGGTAAGTAATACATACGATGCTGTTAAATCAGGATTTTATGAAAAAAAGACTATATTCAAATTTGAATCAGCTGATTTTTCAAATATATCCAGTATTTTTGGTTACTATCTTGAAGCAACTTTCCCAAGTTTGGGTGTTAATGAAACCGTTGAACTCTCTTGGCAAATTACCGACATTCCAACGTCTTCAGATAAATTCGGAGCTTTCTCTGTTAGCACTGAATATAGTGGTCTATATGATTATGATTATGCTATCTTTCGTACTGTAGAGAGCGATTATAAGGATTTGATGCTAACACTTTTTGCATTAACTAACATTGCTGGACGCTTTCTAAGTACTTTTGATGAGATTACAAACTCTTTCATATCATTAGGTAGTCGTTACAGTTATTCTGATGTTAACGGACGAGAATATTTTGGTCTAACAAATGGTTTGAATTTACAACTTGGAGATGATGAGGCTGTTTTGGAAAGTTCACTCATCCTAGAAGAATCAATCTATAGAGTTGGTGAGCAAATCAATTTCGATTTGAATATTACTAATTTTGGCTCATTAGATGCTTTTGATATCCATGTAGATATTATTAACTTAAAGTTTGATTTTCTCTGGCAACCTACTGGTGTTGTAAAGGTTAAATCCTTCGATATTGATACTATACTTATTGATGAAGAATTATCACATGAATTCTCAATAATCGCCAACAGTTACATCGGTCTCAATACCTATATTGCTCTTATTAGCTTTACCTCAGACAAAGACCAGAGTATAGTTGAAATAGTTAACCCTTGGACTGGTAATATCATTCCTTGGATTTATGGAGGTGAGGCAAGGAATCTCGTTAGTTCAACATTAACTTTCGGAATCTTATTACCTCCACCATTACTTGAGAATCAAGCAAAACAAGCATTTCCACTACCTGAAATATCTGTTGAATCAATATTTGAAGTCAATGAAGAAGACAGCTCTTTGTATCTGCAATATGAAATAGAGAACAAAGGAATGTCTCCTGCAAATATTTCAATATTCCAATTTATTGATCAATCTCTACTAGATTCATTTGATGCTCAAGTCAAGTATATTAACAATGAAGTCGAAACAGAACTCATAATTGAAACCTCAGTAGAATTTGGTTCTGTGAAAGTTGCTTATGCTACTATGACTCTTCACCCTGGAGATAAAATTATTATTACTATTACGGGTACTGATTTGCCAGATAATTTTACAGTGCCTCCATTAATCGTGAATTATTTCTCACTTTATGAAATACTTACAACAGATTTTCAATCTATAGAAACACTAGAAAACCCATCAACAACACTAGAGAATCCGCTATCCCTAAAACTTTCTCCAGCAACAATAAATGAAGATTCTCAAAACTACTTTATATGGTCAACTTTCTCCAGCATCTTTACAATAAATATACCCATCTCTGATGTTTATGAAAAAATTACTTACTCCTTATTACCTTTACTCTATCCTCTGGTTAGTGTAGCTGCAATTACTATCACTTTATCGATTGCTATGATCATCTCGAAAATAAGAAATAAATAAAAAAATATAGCGTAATGTTTTGAATGATTATGAGTTAGGTATGTTTACCTCATGTCAAAGTCTTCAGATGTGAAATTCTTGAGAAAAGCCATAATCTCTTCTTGCATACCAGCACTTTGTTTCATACTTATCATCTGAGCGTAAAACATCGAGAACAAATCTCCTTGAAGACAGAGTGAGCATAAATCGGTAGTTAGTTCTTCGTCTGGAAACCTGCAAGGAAAATTGACTTTATGAATAGAACCATCAGGTGCTTTACCTGAAACACTTTGTTTCCATTTACATGCACGGGGAGTAGACACTTTTTTTCACCTTAGCTTGTTTCGAATAGAGTTAAAACTGTTTTAAATCTATCCTTTCTGAATGTAAATTCAGCGGATACTAGATACTAACACTGCAACTTTATTAATGATTAACAGATTAGGTGCATAGAAATAAGAATGAAATGTCCTGATTGTGATAACCCCTTAACCATAGAAAGAAAGGTTTCACTTGTAAGTTTTCACTGCGGTTTTTGTGGTTTTGCGGAAAAAATCCAATCAGTGGACATAAATGATGCTTATAACAAACTAATCAAAAAAAAGTCGAAAAGAAAGGAACTGCTAGCTCCTTCAAGAATACAAGACAAAGTGTTGGAATCTTCCTTCAAGCGAAAAACAGATGAAGAAAAAGAGAAAATGATCAACAAAGGTGGATACAACCCAAAAAACCTTCCTTCAGCTGTAAAGAACATAATCAACAATCCAGATATAGAACTCATTTATTATAAATTCTTAAAACAAAAACCACCGCTATTAGCTAAAACAACTATTAACTTGCCATCAGGTTTCCAGGCTTACTTGAAGGAACTTGGAATAAAACAATTATATTCTTTCCAAACAGATTCATTTGAAGCTATTAGCAAAGGCGAGAACATCGTAATCGTAGCTCCTACGGGAACAGGTAAAACAGAAGCGTTTGTTCTACCAATTTTAGCCAAGATTCTAGAAGAGTCTCCGCACCCTCTTATGAGACAAGGTCTGTTTGTAATTATAATCTATCCAACCAAGGCATTGGCAAAAGATCAACAAAGGAAGATACTGAAGTATGGTAAAAAATTGGGAATCACATGTGAAGTTTATGATGGAGATACGCCACAGAAAATTAGAACAAGAATTATGGAGTATCCACCAAACATTCTGATAACTAACCCAGATATGCTTCATATTCACATGAAAAATCATGCTTTCAAAGACATAATTCGAACCGTTAAGTTCGTAATCATCGATGAAATTCATGTAGCTGTTGGTGCATTTGGTTCTAATCTGTATTTCATTCTAAAAAGGTTACAAAGGATTGTTAACAATAGGATACAGTTTATTGGCTCCTCAGCTACCATTGGAAATGCAAAAGACTTCGCAAGTAACTTGTTTGATACTGATGTAAAAGAAATTGCTGTGAAAGAAGCAAGAAAAGCTCCAACCCATTTGTTAATAATTCTACCATGGGGAGTAAGTCAATATACTATTACTTCAGAGATTGCGCGCCAATTAGTGTCTTCAGGTCATAAGACACTATGTTTCCAGAATAGCCATAAAAATGCTGAAATTGTGAATTTGCTTTTACAAGCTACAAGGATTAAGTCGTCTATTCACCGTGCTGGTCTAACTAAAGAATTTCGAAACAAAGTAGAAACCAGTTTCAAAGAAGGAGAACTTCAAGCCTTAGTTTCAACACCTACACTCGAACTAGGCATCGACATTGGAGATGTAGATGGTGTTGTGTCTTCAATTGTTGATATAACTAGTTTCATCCAACGAATTGGTAGAGCTGGGAGGAAAGGACAAGAATCGGTTGGTGCACTCATACTTAGGAATGATGATCCTATTAGCACGTTTTACAGTTTATACCCCGAGACATATTTCGATGATGTAAGGAAAGGTTATGTCGAACCAAGAAACGAAATTGTTTCTTATTATCAACTATTAGCTTCTATCCTCGAAAAACCTTTACAAGAAAAAGAATTTCCTGAACACATTTCTGTACTCAAAACACTAGAAGAAAGCAACCTTATTCGAAGAACCTCGGAAGGTCTTTATCGACCAGTAAATAGAAAGGAAGTTTTCAGTATATTACGATCATATTCTATTAGGGGAATTGGGGACACAGTTTTAATCAAGAGTGATGAGGGAATCAGAATGGGTGCAAGATCAATGCCTATGGCAGCTAGAGAACTGTTCCCTGGAGCAATTTATTTGCTTGGAGGAAAGCACTACCGTTCTACATTTTTCAAATATGATGCTAGATTTGGGGGCGGAGAAATAACGTTAGAAAAAATTGAATCACTTAATCTCAAAACTTCAGCAATGCGATATGCGGTTCCTACCATCATAAAAATAAATGAAAAGAAACGAGTGTTGGGTGCTGAAGTTGCTTATTGTGATTTGAAAATAACTGAGAATGTAATAGGATACAAAACAAGTGAAATTTATACTAATAAACTAAAGGAGATTAAAGAGCTGGAGGAACCTATTGTTTATTCATTTCAAACAAAAGGATTTGTTTTTACTGCGCCACAACCAAAAATGATTTTATCAGAATACCCTGATTTATCGGAAGAAGTCCTGATGAGTGGAACCTTCCATGCTCTTGAACATGTTTTGATTGAATCAAGTTCTATGTTAACAGGGGGAGGTAGTGCGGAAATAGGTGGAATTTCTATGGGTAGCTCTGGAGCTGTTTTTGTATATGATGCAGCAAAAGGTGGGAGTGGATTAGTTAAATTGCTTTACGATAGATTAGAAGATGGTTTTGAAAGATCCCTGAAAATTCTTGAAGGATGTACCTGCAAAACAATAGATGGATGTCCTCGATGTACCTATTCTTATCAGTGTGGAAATAACAATCAACCTCTGAATAAGAGAGGCGCAATAGAAGCTATACAATTGCTAAAAACAATGAAATTAGAATTAATAGAAAATTACAATGAATATCAAGCATATGTTTAGCGAAATTTTTTATGAACAATGTCCCACATCATCAAAGTGTAATACCCAGTATAAGTCTACAATCATATCTCTGTCTGATGTGGTCTTATGATTAAAGGATAGAAACTTTCTTTGATGATAGCTAGTAAATATGATGACGTTGACGAATTTATTGATATCGCATTAAATAGCATATTTCCATCAACGGAAGAGATTGAGCCCCAGATATTAAAAGAAATAACACTTTTCTTAGAAGACAATGAAGAAAGGGTTCCTCTTGAAGATGCTGAAATTGTAAGAGGTGAAATCAGAAAAGCTCTCATCCATTTTAAAAACCGTCCATATCTTTTCAATATGCGGAAGAAGATGGAAACGCTATTGCGTGGAGATGACAATTGGAAAAGATTCATGATTGCTCCTGCTAGTTTTATAGAAGATTTGAGAAAAGCAGGACTAAATAATGAAGAAATCGATTTATTACAAAGTTCATTTAAATCAGCTAAAAAATCATATACTCACTTCAAAGCAATTCCTTCCCCCAAGTCTCACTAAGAATACAAACAGATTTTAATATTATATTTTCTTTCTTGTAAATGAAGCATTAATCTCTAAATGCCTTCCAGAAGGATTGAGTATTTATGCAGAAAAAGGAGTTACTTGAAATTCTAGATGAGCATCTATTTGGCAATTCATACTTGAATGAGGAGATCCTAGCCAAAAAAGTAAATTTATCGTCTAGCCAAGTTAAGGACTATTTCTTCCAACAGAATGAAAGAACAGGTTTTCTAAAAGAAGGACAACGAATATTTTTAGCCCATGAACTGATTCGATCTTATCTTGAAAAAATTCATGATTCATTTTGGAAGTGGTATTTGTATACTGTTCCAAGCCATAGTGAGCTTGCTTGGGAGGAAGGAGCGGGAATAATAGATGTTTCAAGAATACAGATTATCCCCCAGAAAAAACCAAAGGGAGGAATAATTCAATCATTTTCTGCAAGAATAATTCTATTAGGTGAAGAAAGAGTTGGAAAACAATCGTTTGTATATGCTTTATCAGGAGAAACACCTAATCAACCTGCTCCTGGAGTGTTTTTTGGGAAGATTGTTCGCGTTTCAGAGGCTTTCAATATAGATTTCGAGAGTGTTATTCTAGATATCCTTCCAGAATCTCCCCATTGGTTGTATGCTAAAGCTAGTTTTGGGGTCATCTTAGTATATGATACCAGTAACTCATCTACTTATGACAAGCTAAAGAAATGGTTGGAAACTTTTCTTGATAATTATTCTTATAATTTATGTCCCCCTATAATGATTCTTGGAAATAAAATAGATTTAATCAGTGAGATTGAACTAAACGAATTGCAAAAGAAAACAGAATCAGATAGGCTTGAAATGGAAAAAGAATATGGAACAATAGTTCTAGCAGAATTCATATCTTGTACAAATGGAGAAAACGTTCTAAGTGCATTTGAAAACTTTGCACTCATTATTAGGCAATGGTATCAAATCATAAAAGAAGAATATTCTGATGAGATTAAGTAAATGTTATATTTACTAGTTTAGTCACCAAAACTTATTAATTTCATAGCAAAATGGTTATTCACTAGAAATAAAATTCTGCTGTGAGAAACAATGGACCCACTCGTTCAATTAAGGTCAGAATACAAAAACAAAAGATTTAGAAGAAAGAAGCGTATTCACATTTATACTATCATAGTGATTTGTATTTCACTGTTCTGTTTATCTCTAATTCTGAAAAATATCATATCAAACTGGTACTGGAGTGTTCGCAGCATTGAATCGGGTTGGGGATTCTATTGGACCCAATTCAAGTCCACTGAAATATTTCAAGCTTGGTATGCTAATTGGTACTGGGAAGGTTTCAATAATGATTTGGGTACAATTACGTCTGTTGATATTTGGTACATTGAAGCATATGTTGATGCAGCTCACTATTATGAACCTTATCTTTACAACTTTCGATTTCTTAATTGGAACCCATATGCAGGAGGGGAAGGACCCTTAGTCGGATATGCATATGGACCGATTTTCATCTATGGGCTATATCTGATCTCCTTATTTGTTAGTTTATTCAATCCCAATATGAGTAGAACTATCATTGTTTCAGAGTCAGTGAAATGGACACATATTGTATTTGATTCATTGTGTGTAGTTACTCTTTATTTAATTATAATCTCTCTGAAAGCATTTAAAGAGAAAAAAACGAAAAAGCACGTTATTGGATTTTTAGGCGCTTCATCGTTAATGCTAATGCCAATAAATTTACTTTATGTGGATTGCATTTATCTCAACATCCCTCAAATGACATTGTTTACAATGATTGCTTTTCTTCTCTTTATGAGAGAGAGATATAAGACAACAGCTTTTATGCTTACAATTGCTTGGTTATCTAAGCAAATGCCTCTATTCCTTTTAGCTCCTTGGTTTCTAATAATATGGAAAAAGAAAGATCTAAGAACAGCATTAGTTGATTTTCTTTTTACTTTCCTGCTAACTTCATTCATCATATCTCTTCCTTGGATGTTTGTTTCTCCGTACGGATATTTCGCAAAGCTTTTTGGTCCTGGAAAACCTTTAGCTGTATTAAGTTTGGAAAGTACATATCGAGGAAGTACTGTTTCATTAGCACACACTTTCCTATACCTTGGAAGAGAATCGCTTGCACAGTTTTATAAAGTAATTAACGATTATATGATACCGTTTCTAATAGTTTACATAATCTCTTTATTAATTACTTATTTCAGAGGAAAGGAGATTGGGAAAGATGAATCCTTGTTCACATTACATGCTACTTGGATAATTCTTATCTCTCATGTGTTTCTTTCTAGAGGGATTTACAAGTATTACGACGCGTTCATTACACCATTTATTGTATTAATAATAATATTATACTTAGATAAATTCATCTGTATTGTAATTAAGAAATTGAAAAAAGAATCTTCATCTGCTGTTCACAAAGATTTGAAGGGTAAGGAAAAAGAAGAAAAAACTCAGAAAATCTGGAATACAGTTCTTCAAGAATCATTATTTTACGTTCTATTTCTAGGATTAACAACTATTTTCTATTACTTCAATTTCATTATAATAGCAAAATCAAGATTCTTACACCCCTTGTATCTACTGATTTTATTTGTGGCTGTAAGCGTTCTATTTCCACCCTCGATATTCAGAAGCATATTTGAAATTAAAAGTTATAAGATGTTAAAAGAGGACGTAATTTCAATCTTTCAGAATGTTTTTCAATTTTTCAAGAGAATATTCAATCGATCAAAGCTAGTACTTGAAGAGTGATACATTCGCACTAAAGACAAACCGGCAGAAAATCATTTATAAACTCTAATTCATATATTATTTTCAGTATCTATAAAGTGATATCTATGTTTAAGAAACTACGAAAATCGAAAAGAGCAGTTTCGGAAGTTTTGGCTGCAGTGATAATTATCTCTTTAGTGGTTGGAGCAAGTGCAATTGTGGGGGTAATTATGTTAAACATAGATGTTGTTGAACTTCCCTGGGGTAATGATGAGGTAACTGCAAAGGATGTTCATCTCACTCTAGCTTTGATAAGTAATGAAGATACTGATTTAGATACGTTGTTTGATAAAATCTCTTTCTACCTATCATTAGATATAGATTCACCTACAATATACATCAATGATATTGATCTTATTTTACCAACGGGGTATACAATCGACATTATTAATCCTTGGACAATAATTAATACAAATCAAATCTGGAATGATGAATTATTAGGATATACGGTCCCTCATGGACACAATAACATCTCTTTTGACATTCAGGCAAGTGATTTGAGCATAAATGATGGGGAACTTGAAAATGGTGCTTCAGTATATATTATTGTAAACTATACATATATATCAGATTTGGGAGCAAGAATTCAAACACTCACCTCATTCTATCAAAGTGAACTACTTACAATTACTTAGTAGTATGTTTTTTAATTCCTTTTCCAAAAGCTCAAAAGAATATACAAAATGTTCAAAAATGATTCATTTAACGTAGTGAAACGATGTTGAGGACCATAAAAGAATGCCAGAACCTTTAGAAATTTTACACAAACTAGTAAGTTATGATACATCTAATAATCCAACAGAGGAAGTTTTACCAAGTAGAGATATTCTAGACTACATAAATGGTGAATTATTGCGTCCTCTAGGATATGAAAGCATTCTTTTTGAGAAAAATAACTATTGGAGCTTGGTTTCTTATCTTAAACGAGATGATCCAACTATCCTTTTCATAGGACATTGTGATGTTGTTCCATCTGGACCAGATTGGAAGACAGATCCTTTCTCTTTAAAAGTAGAGGGAGATAAAGCATATGGGCGTGGGTCAGCTGATATGAAAGGCGCAGTTTCAGTTATGTTGAGCTTAGCACAGTATTTTAAAGAAGAAAGCAATTGTTCTGTTGTTTATGCTATAAATCTAGATGAAGAATCTGGAGGGAAGTATGGGGCAGGAAATTTAATGAAAATTTTTAGCGATAATGATATCGTACCTGATTACATAATCAATGGAGATGCTAATGGTCTGCAAATTGTGAACAGACGAAGAAATTCATATGCAATAAATTTGAGCATGCCTGAAATAAAAAGAAAAATTAAAGGAAGAAAGGAAACAAAAGTATTCAAGACCGAAATAGCTGGTAATCGAACCATGCATGCTGCATATTTTATGAGAGATTTAGATATCCATTGTATTGATACGGCATCGGATTTTGTAAGAGAGAACTCGTATTTTGTAAGCAAGATAAAAGGCAATTTCGTCAAAAACAATGTTCTTCCTTCAGAAATTTCTATCGAATATGTAATACCAGAAGAAGAGACTTCAGAAGTATGTACATACGATGAGAACTTGACTAATTTTATCTATTCTGTTACAAAGTTCAAAGATGTAGATATACCCTCCGCACCGAGTGATTATGGCATAAATCTAACATTTAACTATTACAGAAAAGAGAAGGAGACACATTTATGTTATGTGGATTTGCGGATTATGAGCAATAACAATGAGGATATAGAAAAATATTTCAGAAATTTTGTTGACGCTTCGAAAATAAAAACGGAAATAAACATCAAAGGGAGTATTGGACCAGTCGAAACACCGAAGGATTCTCCTCTAATCCAAAAAAGTATGAAAGTAGCAAAGAAAATGAACTTAACACCAGAACCAATTGAGATGGGAGGGGCAACCGATAGTAGATGGTTTAGTTTCCTTGGTATACCTACATTAGAATTCGGCCCCCTGGGGGGAAATGTTCATGGATCAAATGAATTTGTTGAGATATCTAGTCTTGAAATTGTTAGAACTTTTTATCAGAAACTGTTTACAGAATTAACAAATAGATAATGAAAAAATCAAAGAACGAAAATAAATCTTCAAGAACAAGCAAAAGAAATAAAACTTAGTAATAAGAAGTCAGCATAGGGAAAGAAATGTCAATTGAACCTAAACGAGCTTATAAAATAGTCTTAATTGGTGATCCTGAGGTTGGGAAAACTTCTATTAGAAGGAAATACATGGGAAAATCTTTCAGGGCTGATTATCTAAAAACATTAGGTGCTGATTTTGCAGCTAAGAAAGTAAATGTTGACGGGGAACTGGTTTTATTAACAATTTGGGATTTAGCAGGACAGTCAATTTTCCATGGTATGAGATCTTCATTCTATCATGGGTGTAAGTGTGCTCTAATAGTGTTTGATGTGACAAATCCTTCTAGTTTAGAAAACTGTTTGAAATGGGGAGAAGAAGCTGTAAAATTCTCCAAGAACTCTCTTAAAAAGATCTATTTGATAGGAAACAAAATAGATCTTCAAGATGATAGGGCAGTTCAACAAACAGACATTAACAAGGTGGCGAGTCAATTTGAGAAAGTTATCAAATTCCCAGTTAAAACATATGAAACTTCTGCATTGACTGGTGAAAACATAAATGAACTTTTCAATCATATGAGCAAAAACCTGATTATTAGGGAAGACACTGAAGAAGTGGAAGCCAAGATTGAAACTGAAGATCGAGCTGATACAGTAGATGAACAGCTAAACCTCTCTGATTTAAACAAAAAAGAAAAAGTGAACCACCTAACCTCTCTAGTGGACGAGTTAGAGCGAAAATTAGATGATGTAAACAAGAAATTAAAAGAAGTTAAGGAGACGATTAAAAAACTATAAAATTTCAGCAAAACGAAAATGGATTTATTTGGAGAAAATATCCTAATTTCATATTGCTTGTAATTCACCTTTTTCTAGCTAAATTTAAACCAGTAGCTTTGCAAAATACTTTTATATTACGTATGGATAAGAATTTTAGCTTACATTTTAGTAAGCAAAGGTGAATAAAAAATGAATAAAAAAGGACTAATTTTTGTATTCCTTTTTGTTGCATCAACCGTTGGAGCATTTACAATTGTAAATGCCGAACAATCTAACAATAAAGTTGGAGTCACTCTCAGCCACATTCCATCCGCTTACGTACCTAGCGGTGAGATTTATGTTGAGATTGATAGCCGCTTTATAGAAAACAATCAAGTGTTTACAGAACAAGACATAATCAGTTTTGCATTCTTATATGATGTCTGTTCACTTGCTTGGGGTGGATTAGTAACAACTGGTAATGGCCGGCAAGCAGACGATTGGCTTCATTTGGCTATACCAAATAATCCAGCAACCTGGAATTTTACTGTTGAACCCGTATTCTGGGAGTACAACACAACAAGATTTGCAGGTAATTTCAACTTAATGTTAGACGATTATGACCTAGGATTTTCTAATTTTGAGCCCGCTGCGGATGATGGTACTTACCAGGACATCCCGTTAGACTTAGAAATCGGATGGCATTATCTAACAATTGTTGCAACAGAACTTGTTTCCGATGGCAATCATACTGAATGGCATTGGGAGTATGCAAAAGATCAGAAAGTTTTCTACGTAGCAGAAAACAGAGAAGATGTTCCTCCTCTAATAGAGGATGCTTATAACAACGTAACATTGACCGCAACTAAAGTTAATTCTGAAGATTTAGGACAATATTACACAATTGACGGATATCTGTCAAGTCCAAGACCTGTAGCAGAAGTTACTGGTGTTGGTTATCAGACTATTGACGCAGGAACAGAAACTGCTCCTCTCATGAGTACAGCAGAAGTACAATACAACGCCTCAGATACTGAACTAGGCTTACAATGGACTTCATGGGGAACAGAGTATACTAACTGGACCGATATGGGCCCACTTACATATGTGTGGTGGGTAAACGATGGTATAGGGCAAAATAAAGGTAACGGGACATGGGCTGGAGAGATAGATCCTGTAACTAAATTACAAATATGGAGAGAAGGTGAAACAAGTCTACAACTACAGAAAGGACAAAACTTTGTGTTCTTCAGCCTATTTGGTTTCAAAGTAGATGATTTTGCTCAATACGTCGCAAGCCCAGAAATCAATGGTGTTGTTCAACTTGGACATGATATGGCTCTCATTCGTATCTTTGTTGGCGAACCAGTAGATGATACAGGACTTGGCTTCGGTATACTTATAAGTGTCTCAATGCTCGGGCTAGTTGTTGCACTAGGAATAGTGCGCAGAAGAAAATAAAAAAATATTGGTGATATTAAATGAAAAAGAAAACAGTGTTTTTTACACTTTTCATTCTTTCTAGCTTACTAGCTATGAGTGCATTTAATGCAAGTACTTCGCAGGCAGCAGTTGAACCTATCGCAAACTTAGTCTTCAAGACTAACGGCGGTGGTGTCCGACCTGACTACGGTCT
>BPTM01000139.1 GCA_023705945.1 Candidatus Heimdallarchaeota archaeon | reverse complement strand
GAATGCACCGATTTCCAGTTTCGTGTGTTAAGGAAAGGACAAAAAACTTTATGTTATCATCTTTTAGCCAAAATTATTGGGGAGAAACTTGAAGTTTTCAATACTAAGTACCTATCTACTGACGAGTACAATCAAATATTAGAACAAAGAATAAAAAAATAGATGAAGTTAGAAGCATTTACGCAATATCTTCTAATTCAATGTGAGGCGCAATGCCTAAACTCATTAATTCCTGTAATAACAGTTTGAAAGCATAGCTTATTACAACTTTAGCAACAGTTGTTTCTTCTTTACAAATAGGACAATGGTACCGATCTCTATTCCTATCATACATTGCTAAGAAACCACATTTGGAACAGATAAGAGCATCAGTTTTATCAGATTCGTCAAGTAATCTTTCTTTTAGAAGAATAGATGTTCCATGACCTATAAGGCAATCTCTTTCCATCTCTCCAAATCTTAAGCCTCCTTCTCTTGCTCTACCTTCTGTAGGTTGTCTTGTGAGCATCTGTATAGGTCCTCTTGCTCTCGCGTGTATTTTATCTTGAACTAAATGGTGTAATTTCTGGTAGAATTGAGAGCCTACGAATATGTTACCTTCTAGTCTTCTTCCTGTTTTTCCATCATACATTACTTCTCTTCCATAGGGATACATACCTATCTCTTTTAGTGCATCATGAAGATCATCAAGTTTGGTTTGACTAAAAGCTGTACCATATATTGCTGTACCCCTTTGGGCTGCAACTTTACCTGCAAGTAATTCCATTAACATCCCTATTGTCATTCTTGATGGGACTGCATGTGGATTGATGATGATGTCTGGGACAATTCCCGATTCAGTGAAGGGCATATCTTCTTGAGGTATAATAAGTCCTATAACCCCCTTTTGTCCATGTCTGGATGCAAATTTATCTCCAATTTCGGGAATTCTTTCGGATCTAACTCTGACCTTCACAAGACGATTTCCTTCGTTAGTGTCTGTAAGTACAACAACATCAGATATTCCTTTCTCTCCATGTCTCATGGCTTTGCTAGTTTCTCTTCTGTTTTGGGGAGGAACATCAAATTCTGTATATTCTTCCAGAAACCTGGGAGGACTTGTTCTACCAATCAATACTTCTCCTCTACTCCCTTCAACACTAATTTCAGGTTCAATAACACCATCTTCACCAAGATGTACATATTGAGATTCATCCTTGTAGCCTCTAACTGTATCATCTGGAATTTCAAATGTATCTTCTTGCCCATTTGGATATTTACGTTCTTCAGCATCATATGTCCTGTAGAACGTACTTCTCCCCAATCCTCTCTCAATAGCTGCTTTGTTTATCAGTAAAGCATCTTCCATATTATATCCTTCATAAGATAGAATTGAAACAATAAAGTTCTGACCTGCTGGTCTACTTTCAAAATTAATTGCATCCATCCCATGGGTTTTAACTAATGGTTTTTGAGGATAATGTAGAATGTGGGCTCTGGTATCCATTCTGTACCTGAAATTAGCAGAGAAGATACCGAGAGCTTGTTTTGCCATTCCTGCTTCATAGACATTTCTGTCAGAACGATTATGTTCAGGATAAGGGATGAGTGAAGCGCAAATTCCTAGAATTGTACTAGGTGTAATCTCCATATGAGTATTATCTGGAACAA
>BPTM01000138.1 GCA_023705945.1 Candidatus Heimdallarchaeota archaeon | reverse complement strand
ATTTTCTTCCATTTGAAACCATCAGCTTCCTCTAAAGCTCTAATGTATTTTGCTGATTGTTCTAGTGATCCTGATTTGAATCTAGTTATCCAGAATCTTCCTAGTGGTTTTGCCATACCAAGAAAGAATGAAGGAGTTATCGCAATAAAGGGTCTGTGGAACTCAGGATATTCAAACCTTGCAGGAGGGGCTACTAAAACAGGTAAATAGGGATTATACAATTGATCAACTAGACCACAAACGATAGTTGTAGCACCTATACATGAACCGAACATAATTAGCTTCTTTTCATCTATGTTTAGCTGCTCGATCACTTCTTTCAAATCAAGAGCCATACGAGGCATTCCAACTTCAGATTTTCTTGTGAGACCGCTAGAAGCTTTTTCCCTAGATTCAAAATATACTATCTCGAAATCAGTCATCGCTTCCATCAAGAATTTCTCCCAAGCGGGGACAACAGTTGACCACCCAGGAACCACAAATAAAACATAACCATTTGCTTTACTTTTTTCAGGTTTGCTTGTTAAAACTCTTATTGAAGTATTATCTGACATAATTAGATCTTGACTTTTAGCTCGTTTTTCATATTCAGAGACTGAATATTTATCTAGAAGATCCTTGATTTCTTTCTTCATCTACTCATTGCACAAAAAAGTTATTTAAAAACTTTTCAAAAGGAAAAAAAAGTTAGAAATTGAATCAATTTCTATTTTGGAAAAATCTGTAATCAATTGCCAAAGTTGCTGCTAGACCAAAAATTGGTTTACCTTCCAATGTTTTTAAACCACTGAAAACTGCAAGAATAAACAGAACTACTAAAGTGAAAGAGGAAGAGTATTCAGAATACAAAGTAGATATAATATACTCAGAAACATTCAAGACATTTTTTGCAACAATAGAAGAACTAACAACAGAACCAAGATGGATACCAAAGAAGGTAGTATAGAAAGAGCTGAAGATAAAGAAATGGTATATTAAGGCGTTGAGGGAAGGGAGATTAGAAGAAGGACAAAAAAAGAAGAAGATGGAACAGGTTAAGTTAACAAATTATGTGAGTTAAACTTATAACAAAATGAAAGACAAATTCAGTGAAGTTCTTTAGTTTGTTCTATTCATCATGTAATTAATTAATTCTTAATGCTATCAACTCTTTCGAGGATTAAATCTTTGACTCTTTAGTCGAGTTTAGTAGTTGAATGAGCAATCTCTCTAAAACTAGGAAACTACTGTTATACAATAAATTAGAGAATTGATAAATCAGTATATCTCTTCCTTATAACAAGTAAACTGCTCTTTTTCTATTCCCTCACAAAGTTCATTAGTTATACTATTAATAAGCTAGTTATTCATCTTTGAACTACAAACTAATCTTAAAAGATATGAAGAATTAATAATTAATTTTACTATAAAAATCTTTGGAGAAAACTAATATATTTTAAAGTGGATCACACGCCGTTGACTATCTAGTTAGACACGATGATAATTGGATAATCAAAAGGAGGTTAGTATAATGAAACTGGAAAAAACAATAGCGATACTAATAATAATAATAATAGAATTATCAGCTGTATCAGGTGTGTACATAATTCTTCCAAAGGAATTAAGGTTAGGACAAGTTGGTACTACTGTACTTAATCCATCAGTAAACGTAGGAAACCTTCAAGATAAAGCCTATACATATACTGGAGCTGATATAGTGGTTCATGAATATGAAATCCATATCGATGACTATGTTACAATTGTTGTAATTGATGATGGCTTAACTAGTACAGAATGGAAAGCATTAGAAGAAAACCCTGAAGCTAATGTGGACGTCGTTGGTTTTCTTACGGAAACATCAAGTGGTTCCATAAAATATATTACTAATCCTAATGATGATTATTTAGACGACCAAATCGTTCACGAACATGGTTTTGCAGTCATATCAATGATCGCTGCAGTAGCAAGAGATGTGGAAGTAATTTTCGTTGATCTTGATTATTTAGGTTTTGACCCATATGGATTTGAGTATGGAGAATACAAAATCTGGGATTGGATTAATACCAATCAAGCAGCAAAAGACATCGATATTATTTCTTGGTCTATGCACTATAATGTAGATTTTACAACATCTTCGATTCTACAGAAGTGGACTAGTTTGAAGGATAAAGGGGTTATTATGCTTACTGCAGCTGGTAAATTTGGAAACTATATGAATGTAGATCGAGGAATATCATATAAGTACCAATCATATTATACTGATTGGTATGCTATTGGGTCAATTGATCATGAAACTCGTTCATATGGTTCAACAAAGAATCAGAGATCATGGTTTTCACCGTGGTATAAATCTTATACGACAGGAAATCACATAATAAATTGGTTAGAACCGGGAAATGGGGTACCCGCACTAGCAGATGCCTATTATGATTCTTCTCAGAGTTGTTATAGAGGAACTTGGAAATACAATGAAGGAACTAGTATGAGTACTCCTTATTTAGCAGCAATAATTGCACTAATAATAACAGGATATCATGTGGGTATTGGTTCGTCAACTGATCCGTCTCTACAAAAAGTAATAGATATCTTACAATATGCTAGTTCAAGAAGCTCATTTGATCAAAAGATGGGATATGGTTACGTAGATGCATATATGGCATATGGTCGAGCTTATACAGAAGGTAGACTTGCAAGATAATTTATAAATGTCTGTAAGTAAGGTAGTACATTAGATATTTGACGAATAGAAAAAATAAAAAGGAGAATAATAAAAACGAATGTATAAATTATTAAAAAACTACTTCATAATAATAGGAATCATTACACTAATTATAGTCCCTAGTATGGTAGCAGCTACAGGGGAGGAACCTGTTCTTACCTCTAGAATTTCAGAGATTACAGAAATTACAAATAGTTTGGATTCAGATAATCCGGACTATTTCGCGAATTATACTAAGTTTAGAATAACAACAGAAGTAGAAATCTTAAATCAAGCTGATAAAAATCAGACGATAATCGCACCAGATCTTAAACTCTGGATTAATGCTTCATTTGTTAATCATTCCTTGAAATTGGAACTTGATACTATGGGAGTCGGGATGATTTATTACGAGACCTTTTCACCCGGTATCACTGTAGAAACGCACGCTGTTAGCGCCTTTGTTAATCAAACTGGTTTGACTCAGCTCCCAGATGGCAATTATACTCTATGGAGACGTATTGAGGGAGAAGAATTACTAACAACTATTTCAGTAACCTCTGGAATTATGAATATAACGTATAGCAGCTTTGATTTTCAACCTACTGATGAGGTAAACTTATCATTTGTCCCCCCTTTAGTATTTATTTCACTCTTTTCATATGCGATTGTTGTGCATCTAAGGAGAAAAGTAAGAATTACTAAAAGAAATCTATAATCAATGTGATAACTGCAGCTTATACTTTCTATTACAATATCTTAACAACAGACTAGAAGTAAAAACTATAGATTTAGATTAAACTACACCGTTATTGTGTGTTAATTTGTCAGTATTATATTTGTGATATTCCTCGCTTACTTTTTTTAATACGAAATTTAAGATAGGGCACATTAGAGTTATCAATAGACATTGAATTCACCTGCTGATTTCCTCTTTAGAGCTTAAATAGTTTCTTGCAACTAAAATGTAA
>BPTM01000137.1 GCA_023705945.1 Candidatus Heimdallarchaeota archaeon | reverse complement strand
GAACCCACCCATCTCTAGCACAAATAAAAGTTCGTTGGAAACCAGTTGTAATAGACCCATCGAGATATTGTTTTCTGTTAACAACTATTTCTTCAGCAAAAGCTGAGCAGTCAAAATAAGCAGAAAGAATAAAACCCTTTTCTATCATTTCCATATCTGGGAAAAAAGGAGGGGTTTCATCCATATCATAAGTACAAGTGTTCCTTTCGTTCGCAAGATAAATGACCTTGTAACCTTTCTCAAATTCTACTAGCATACCAGGATCAAAATCTCCCATCTCGCCTAATACAGGACGGAAATATCGATAAAAACTATAATCCATATTTTTAGGATTTTCTTCCAAAATAGGAGGGCAATTACAAAACAGTTTTCTTTTGGATTTTAACTGGTGATGAACCTCAAGCCCAGCATGGAATCCTAATTCTTTGAAATCGAGATTGTAAGGGTCTAACATTAGAACTAATTTAACGAATCTAATGTGGTTTTAAATTTTCTTCAATGTAACATATTTTTAGGTCAATAGTTTTAGATAAAATAATTTGTCATGGTAAAATTATCAAAAAGGGGTGAAAGAAGACGTTAAAGGTGTTTCAAACAGTTTAAACTAAAGAAAGTATCATCCGAATTATCAAAATAATTATAAGGAATAAGAATCAGAGTAAGTTAGATACTACTATGTCAAGCTACAAGTATACTTTCAAGATACTATTACTCGGAGATGGAGCCGTTGGAAAAACAAGTCTAGTTCAGAGATTTATACACAACAAATTCCAATCGGGTTATCTAATGACAATAGGAATGGAACCATATTCAAGATTTGAGACTATAAAAGACACGAGAATATGTCTCCAATTGTGGGATATTGCCGGTCAGGACCGTTTTGCTTCAATGAGACAAATCTTTTTCAAAGGCAGTTTAGGAGCTCTTGTAACTTACGATATTACTCGACGCCAATCTTTTGAAAATCTTAAAACATGGATAAAGGAAGCTCAAAACGAAAGTCCTCGCATTATGCTTATGCTTGTAGGTAATAAAAACGATTTAGAGGATCTTCGTGACGTATCAACTGAAGAAGGCAAGAAGTTTGCTGAAAAATCTGGTTGTATTGGCTTCATCGAAACCAGTGCAAAAAGTGGTGTCAATGTCGCTGAAGCTTTCTTAGCAATGGGAGAAGAAATCCTTAATAGTGTTGAAAGTCTAGACTAATCCCAATACATTTCGTCTTTATTTTCTGTAAATGAAGTTTGATTATTAGAGATAGATGGATCTATTTCTGCAAGTTGTTTTCTGATTCTTCTAGAGCTTATTATTATTCCTTTCTCATCATAAACAAAAGGTACAACTAAGATAATTAGCTGGTCTAGTTTATTCATAGTTCTTAGTTTATTGATATCAACTGCTGTTGGGTATGTTTCTTCTGTTACAATTATCCCCTCAGCATCAGGAGATGAAAGTGCAAAACCATATCTATCATCAATAGCTATTATCTCAAATTTTTTGCATCCTCTTAATATAAGATATTCTCGTAGAGTTTTTTTTCTTGTTTCCAAAGGTTGCATTAAATGGACATGTTTATCACTTCGACGCAAACGTTTGGCAAAGGTCTC
The DNA here is from genome assembly GCA_023705945.1 of Candidatus Heimdallarchaeota archaeon. GTDB lineage: Archaea > Asgardarchaeota > Heimdallarchaeia > Heimdallarchaeales > Heimdallarchaeaceae > UBA460. The sequence goes on along the minus strand of BPTM01000137.1, from coordinate 11,660 downwards.
TGTTGTGATTCCAACTCTTACAAAAAGACCAAAGCTAACAGCAGCTTCCAATAATGCCTTATGCCCCTGATGAAGATGATCAAAAGTTCCTCCCAAAATTACTTCATCTACCCATGGCATATTATCCACTTTCTATTTAAGTACTATAGATTCATACTTTGCTTTAAATCTTCCTTAAAGGCTATAAGAAGAAGAAGAAGAAGAATTTGATGGTGCCCTGAGCCGGAGTTGAACCGGCGCCTATGGAATTTTGCTGAATTCCACAATCCACAACGCTACCATTACGCCATCAGAGCCTTATCATGTCTTCATTTAGTTATTCTTTTTTAAAAATTGTTGTTGAATACTAATCAAACTAATGAGTACGTTTTTATTTATAGCATATTTTCTTTCATTATGGGAAATGGTAAAATAATTGTTCAATTGCATAATTTCAGCAGTATCAACCTTTGTCGAGAGTTTGCAAAAATCGCTTTAGGTTTAGGAGCAAGAGATATTATTTTTACTAAAGCTGTTGGAACTGGTGCTACTACAGGTGTTCCAATTGCACAAAAGTTAGCCCATGCAAAAAAAGCTAATGTTTTGTATCTTCAAGAGATAGAAGATGCTATTGAGCTTACCTCACCTGACGAAGTATATCTATTCATAAAGCGACCTTTTTCAAAGGAAACTTTCAACCCAAATATCATCGTCGAAAGTTATAAGGAAGGAAAAACTATTCTGCTCATCTTTGGTGGAGCTGACCCTGGTATAACAAAAAGAGAGTTAGAGTTAGGAGTTCCAGTTTACTTCAATAAGGTTAATGAGCTAGGTTGTTTAGGAGAAATTACTTTATCACTTTATTTATTAAGAAATCTAATTGAAGAAGAAGATTAAATTACATCTTCTTCTTGAATGATTAATCTAACGAGATTTGTGAATGCTAGTTCTGCATTAGTTCCATCTTTAGCAGAAGTAAAAAGAAATTCTGCATTTGTGTGATCTTCAACTATTTCCTTCATATCATCTTCTGTTACTTGAAGTTCTAAATCACATTTGTTTGCTAAGAAAACAATGGGTTTAACCCCCACTACTTCAATAAATGACTCAACCCAAGATTTGAGGTTTTCATAAGTAGTCATATTTGTAGCATCACAGACTGCAAGAGCTCCTTTACTCCCAAAATAATACTTACTTCTAACTTTTTTAAATACTTCTTGACCTCCTACATCCCAAATTGCTAAAGTTACTAAATAATTGAGATATTCTACATCTTTCTTCATGATTGTTGTTCCCAGAGTGATCTGATAGGAAGGGTCAAACATATTTGTAACAAAACGTCTAACTAATGAAGTTTTTCCAACTCTTGCATCACCAATGAGTACAATTTTACTGGTAGAATGTATTTTTTTAGACACTTATCTCACTTACAATATGTTTGTCAATCGAATATTTATGTATAGTCATAAGTTTCTCATTTTCCTTCAGCATAGAAAGCAGCTGCCCCATATCCTACAACACTATTTTTATCTCCGGATGTATCACCTGAAGTAGCGTATTTTAGAAGCCTAGCCGTTTTTCTTCCCATTCTCTTAGATGCCTCAATAGTACCAGCTATTGGTCCATAACCGCACATGGAAACGTTTAATCGGTATTTAATATCATACATCTCTTTTGAATCCATCTGTTCAATAGCTTCCAATATCAGATTGTCCTTCTGAGTAGCTGTGTTATGAGATTCGAAATGAGTGAAATCACTACTTGCTATAACAAGAACGTTTTTTCCATTGCACACCTTTGCTATAATCTCACCAAGCACCATACTAGCATCATAACCTTGATTGAGCATAGCAATTGGTACAAAATCAAATGGTTTATCGAAAATATATTGTAAGAAAGGAAGTTGAACCTCTATCGAATGTTCCCTTGCATGAGAGTCATCATTTCTTTGCACTAAACTTGAATGATTTACTAATTCCTCAATTAGTTCATGGTTAACTTCAACTTCGCCTAAAGGAGTTCTCCATGATTCAACTTTATTTGGGACACCGATATCAGCTCCAACTCCAGTATGATTTGGTCCGAGGATAATTACAGTATTAGGAAGAGGATATTTGCTGAGTTCTAAATAACTCCACGCTGCAACTGGACCGCTATAAATATATCCGGCATGTGGAACCAAAAGGAAAGGAAACAGATCAGTTTCAATTGGTTCCTTATGAGGAAGCTGTTGAGGACCTAGAGAACTCGTGAAACTATTTTCAATTGATTCTACAAGGTGGTCTGAATTATTAGGATAAAATGAACCCGCATATTGTGCGTTCCTTATCATATGTTAACAAATGAATTATGAAATAAAAAGTATGCCCTTAACTATTAAGGAATGATATGAAAGTCTAGTTGCATGTTATTCATAAGTGAGACCATTTTCTTCCCTGCTTCAGAGCTTAGTGGAATACTGTTAATCTGACGTATTCTAATTTCATTTTTTCCTTTATCCTTCGTTTTCTTGAAATAATCTTGAATAGTACTGAAGATAAACATCAGGTTATGATCATCACTAAACTCAGGGAAAATTTCAATGTTGTTTATGTATTCAATTTTTTGTTGTTTCTTGAAGTGAAGAGCAGCGATAGGCTCTCCATTTTTAAGAATAAGTTCTGCGAAGTCTGTAGGCATAGATCTAAGAAAGAAGGATCTAAGTTTGAAACGTTTAAGGAGATATTCTTTGTATAATAGAATTAATGGATCAGCTCTTGGTAAATATACAAAATTCACATCATTTTTATCATTTGGTTCTTCACTTTTCTGATGAACATAAGCAGTTATAGACTCTTCTATTACCTTTGTTGTAAACTGTACACTACTCTCTTCTTCAAGAAATCTTCCAGTTCGAACGTTCTTTGAAGCAATTAGCTCTTTAAGATATACTTCCAATTGAGTGTTAGAAAGACCAGTAAGGTTTGCTAATTGCCTAATCGAGAGCGGTAAGTTGGAAGACAGTATTCTATAAATAATTTCTAACCATGCATCTCTTTGTGAATTTACAGATTTTGGTTTTAAATTACTCAAAAATTTAGTAACAGATAACCATATTACCTGATTTGAGACATTTTTGGTTTGAATGATTTTACATGCAGTTTCTAGACGATGTAAAGTTGATAATAGTACCCTATCAGATAGATTCAACAAACTTTTCAATTGTTTGAAATTCACTTTTTCCTTTTGTTTAATCGCATTAAGAGCTCTTTCTTCTAGTACACCTACGTTTCTTGCAAGACTAAGTTTTGCATAATATAGATAATCTTCTGAATTGATTATTCCTCTAGGAAAACTGCTATACTTGCCGCGAACAATTTTTCTACCAATTTGCATCTCGTTCAGAATGTGTTCTTTTCCAGTAGAAATACGGATCAGTAGTGATTCATAAGATAGAGGGATGCTAATAAAGGATAAACTTCTAAGTAAATCTGCTTTTGTAGCAATTTGTTTGTGTTTAGTAAGGAATTGATTGTCTATAAGTAAAGGAAAGACATCTTGAATTGAAATAGATTCTTTGCTTCCTTCAGGTTTGGCCAATTTGGAACGATGATAAGTTAATCCAGAAGATCTTAGAACATAACCACGTTGTTTTAGAGCTTTAGCAAAGGTACGAGATTGAGTTTCCAGTAGTTCAGACTGCATTTTAGGAAAAACAAGAATTTTTCCTTTATTCTCTGAAAATTCTTGTATTTTGTTTTGAATTTTGTCTTCGAGAGGAATGAATCCTGAATTTTTGATGAGATTAATCACATGCAACTTATCTCCAATTACTTTGTAATCAAATGTACAGACAGGTTTCCCAGAAACAAAAACAATTTCTTTTTGAATATCTTGAAGTACTGAAAAATCAGCTGATGACCAATAAACTGAATACGGATCTGTGGCTGGAAGAATCTCAAGTTGATAGGATTTTTCCTTTGTCGTTTTTTCAGCGAACTCTTTTAAAAATTCTAGTTCATCAGCAGCTAGAAATCCTTCATAGCTGGAATTCTCAATGAAAGGTCCCCTAACTATCTTTTTACTCTCATATAATTCAATAATACTTGTACTTACTCTACTTCCAGATAAATTAAGCATGAACATAATCTGAGGTACAGTTATTGGTCCAAAACTCTTTATGGTTTTGTAGATTAAACCTTTAATAGCGGATGATTGGCTTCTGGTTTCTTCCTTAAGTAACATATCAGAACTATAAATAGTCCAACGAGTACCATCGTAAAACATGAACACTTGAAAATTTATCCTTAGTTCAGAAAGTATATCCATTACTTCTTCTTTCCTTAATTTGAACTGTTCAATAATCCTTTGTCTTGTAGATGAACCATGCTCCCTAATGAATTCCAAAACATTCTTTGTTTGTGGTTTTTTGTAATCTATTTCATCTGATAGATTACTGTAATAAAGTAATTCAAGATTTACTCTTCCAACATATGCTAGCTTTCCAGATATAAATGGTGCTTGTATTAGATGTTTGTTTTTTATTAAAGAAGGAATTAAAGTATGAGAAAAAGTACGCATTCTAGCAAATAATGATTCGGGGTCTTGAAATAGAACAAGATTATTCAATATTGATATTGCATGACCGTAATTGACTCCTTTGAACTCTGTTGATAAATTCTGCTTCTCAGACAGGTAAAGAGATAGTTCTTCGAGGTTTAATGAGATTTGTGACACAGACATTTATTTCACCAAAGTATATGCTTCAATACCATTTATTTTTTTGATAGTAACTATCGGATTACTACTTCCATGTGAGGGGGAAATGGTTTCTATTGCATTAATTATATAGTTAAAGGATCCCTCATTCTGAACCCATGGAGCTATATTTAGGTTCTTAACGAGAAGTTGCTTTTCATCATGGGACTCAATTTTGCATTGACCAGCTAGTTTTTGGTTTAACAGAATTAGATAGTTGTCTCCAGAAATATCGAACCTTTCAGGCAAGTTATTTCTTAGCAAAGAATGGGCTACATCTGTAGGATGCAGAACATAGAATCGTCCCCTATCTTTTTCTGCGGAATAGTCTCTCGAAACTTCAAACTGTTTCTCGATCATAATTAAATCATCATAATTCTCTGAAGTAATATAGTAGAAATTCAAATCATCCTCTATGAACCTTCCACCGAATATTTCTTCCCCTTCAACTAAAATGGATAAAATTTCTTTGATTTTTATCCTTGTTAATATACCAGGAATAGATGCACGTTCAATTATCTGGTTCTCAGAAGATAGTCCAAAGCTGTAAACTATATCTCTTACATATCTTCTTTTGATGATTGTTAAGTCATCATCAAATTCTGGGATGAATTTAGAGATATCCCAGTACTCTTGAGGGAGATATGTATTATTAATTGACTTTACTCCAATAAGCATATTTGTTTCTAATAGCCGCAAGGAAGATTTTAGCGTTGTACCAGTACCTGTCCACTTATGGGATAAATCTTGAATATTTGAAGCTCCTTTTGTTATAAGTTTCAAGAGTTCTTCATGCTCTATTTTGAGTTTTCTTCTTTTCCTCAAACCACTTTTTCTGTAGCGAGCAAATGTCAAAGAGTATAGTTTGCCATCTTGGCAGAGAACTTTTTTATCCTCTAATAGTTTGTTAACTAAAAAGATAATGATTGCATGCATTGTCTCTGGAAACCTTGTAATGATCGTCTCAAAACTTAGCGCACCAAAATGATTAATCAAGGATAGTAAATTGGTTTCATTTAGCGCAAGAGAATCTTTTCTTAACCAAACTTTATCCATAACATATTTGAATACAATATTTTTTGAGAAGATACGGGTTATTTTATCTCCACCAACTAAAGTATCTTGAATTAGAATAAAACCTGTTTTAATCAAAGAATCTTTGATGAACTTGTTCACTGTTGATAGAATTGACCTTCCATTTATATCCTCTATTTGTAAACTAAGCACGCGATGAATCTTTCGCGTGTAGGAAACAAGTTCTGAGGCTATTTTTTGAAGCAATAGGAAGTTGTAAGCAACTACATCATCAAGCTGTAAATTATAGATTTGAAGATACTTACCTCGGTGAAGTTTATACTCAACTGAACCAACAACCTCACCATCCAAAAGAATAGGATCAATCTTTCCTTCTCCATAAACATCTCGGATATGAAGTCTTAAGCCTAACTTTGTAAATGGATCAGAACGTGGAAGAATTAGTGTTTTTTCATCTTGATGTAGAGAGAGGTTGATGAAATCTGCTTTTAGTTTAAATATAGTTTCAAAACGTTTAGGAGTCAAATAGTAATTAGTTTCCCTAGCTGTGAGTTTCTTTTCGATTATTTTCTTTTGCTTAATTAGATCACGAATATGTTTCTCAACATCGCTATACTTGAATCCGGAGATATGTGTAAGCTCAATCAAAGATACTGGACCTAGTGACTCAATTAGTTTATTCAAGATGAATTGGATACTTTTGTCATAATCAGGTAACTTATCCAAGGTGAAATACCTTGATGAGATATCATAAACATTCGGTACAAATTGCTTTGGTAGAAATGAATCAATAGCAATAGACTTTCTCACTAGATGAAGTGTTTTGTCAAGAATCATTACGCTTTCTTGTATTATATCCTCATCAAGATCAATATATTCAACTAGCTCTCTTCTTGTCAATGGACCATACTTTTGAAGTGTGTTGAGAATTTTCTCCTCAACCTTGGAAAATTCGAATGTTTCTCTGTATGCAACATAATAATAGGGGAAATGCACTCTACTCACATATGATAATCTATTATGACTAAATCTTCCTTGAATGATTTCGTTCTTTTCCACAAGTTCTCTTACCCAGTCAATGTCGTAATCTTTAATTCTAAATGCCAATGAACTCAAATTTTCAATAGAACCAAAGTCATCTAATAGATACAATATGCTTTCTTTTCCAATAAGCGCTTGTTTAAAATAAGAATCAACAGTGAAGTAATAGTGAATGAAATTTAGTTCTTCTGAAGTTAATAGTAATGAATCTTGTTTTCGATTACTCAAGTTCCTTAGAAGCTCTCTATCTTCAAGTCTAATATATTGAGGTTCGAATGTGGAGGCAATAATCTGCCCTTTTAGAATCTTATTCTTCTGTTCTAACTCCATAAGAGTTCTTGATAGCTTCTCTTGGTCTAGAAGAAGGTATTCACCTATATCACTTGCAGATGAAGGGCCATTGATTTTTAGATATCGTAAAACAATGTTCTCCAAACAGACCTCTGGATCTAGTTTTTTGGCTTTTACTCTAAACGATTCGGGAACAAAATCCTCTATTGAAATATACTTCCAAGTCGTTTTTCCTTTGTAGGTCTCGAAATCGATTCGAGTTATGAGTATTGCGCGTTCAAGTCTTTCAAGACTTAACTTAACTTCTTGATTTGAAAGTTCTAGATCAGCTGCGATTTGTGTAGGTGAAATTGGATACTTATCTTTGATTAAATCAAGAACTTGTTTGTCTTTTTCTGAAAGCTCAATTGACTTCAAATATATGTTCCAATAAATGGGAAAATCCTCTAAAGATATAGTTCTTCGATCTGTTTGCGAGATGTAAATCTCCATTAACTCCTTATTATTATGGAGAGCAAAAACCCACGATTTAATTAGCTTGGGATCAGAAATGCTACGATGATAAATGCTAGGAGTTATGCTTTCTATTGTTTTTATTGGAGAAATAGCTTTAATGGCACGCCTCAGCTGTTTTAGAGAAGAAATAGGGAGTTCTTCATTTCTATAACTACGATTATTGAAGATACTGTTTACTAAATCCTTCCTGAAAAGTATCTCTTTTGTACCTTCCTTTCCAAAAACCTTTGACAGAACCTGTTGATGTAATTCTCTTAGTAACGCACTTCTATCAGAAATCTGAACGATATCAGCTACACCTAACAAGACAATGCCATGCGCAAAGGGACTTGGAATATCGGTTAATGGAGCTATTTTGTATGTATATTCTCCTTTTTCAAGCTTCTTCAAAACGTTACGAGAATTTTCTAAATCCATGTAATCTCGCAAGATTTCGCGATATGTTTCTTTAATGACACAGAAAGAATCTTGTGTTTTCAGAGTTGGGAATAATCTTCGTGCATACATGGTTTGTCTAGAAACAGGAATGTATTTGTTACCGCTCCTTCTTAAGATCATAAAAGCTCTATTTGCAACATGTCTAAACCTTGTTTGGAAAAGTTCAGTGTTTATGATAGCTTGTTTGACAAGATTTTCTAAATCATCTGAAGAAATCAAGGTTGGAATGACTGAAGTATCATAGATTTTGCCTGTTGGTAGCATCAATAAGAAACCGTTATCATTAACAGCTGAAGCTACATCAGCATCAAGTTCTTTACCAATGGAAAAAGCAAATGCTCGTGCAAGAGCATCATTAACCCTCCTTCCAAAATAAGCATGAAAAACTATAGTCATTCTACCTTGAGGGTCCAAAAATGACTCGATTAGTAGGGATTTTTCGTTTGGAGTAATATTCAAGAAGAGTTGCTGCTCTTTTACATAATCAACAATCGTTTTAGCAATTATCTCATCAACTTTAAATGAGGCTTGAATCCATTCAATTGTTTCTTTGGTCTTCTCTTTTTGAATTCTCTGAGCAACAACATCAATAAATCTACCAATTTGCTGAGATAATTCAAATGATCTAGGTAGTTCTTCTCCAACCCAGTTAGGTATAGTTGGTCTTCTTCCGAATGACTCGGAAACTACTACACGTGATCCAACTGTTCGTTTGAACTGGTAAGAATGACTTCCTAATACAAAAACATCTCCAGGAGTAAGTCTTTCAACAAACTTTTCTGAAAGAACACCTATTCGAGTCCTATAAGTTTCAAGTTCAACTCTGTAATTTGAATTTTCAGGAATTGTACCAAGATTAGTATAGAATATCAATCGAGAATTCTTCTTCTTTCCAAACACTTTTTCCTTATGATCATACCAGATTTTTCGGTAAACTTTCTTCTCCTCAATATCTAAATTATAGCCACCCAAATACTCTAACACATTAATATAATCAACGAAACTAAGCGTCCTGTAATTATATGAACGCTTAATCATTGTATAAGCTTCATCTACATTCCATCTTTTTGTTATGGACATTCCTACTATAAATTGAGCAAGAACATCGAGACAGTTTTGAGGAATCTGTACTTTATCTATCACATGACTATAAGCACTTTTAGTCAGCACAGCACATTCAATGGCATCATCTCTGCCAGTTACAAGGAGCCTTCCGCGTGCAATTCTATCAAGAGCATGGCCACTACGACCAACTCGTTGGAGATATTTTGCTACTGTTTTAGGAGAACCTATCTGTGAGACTAGCTCAACACTTCCTATATCTATCCCTAATTCTAAAGAAGTTGAAGTTACAGCAGCAATCAATTCATTATTTTTCAACCTATCTTCTACATCTAACCTAATTTCCCTCGATAGACTAGAATGGTGTACAGCTATAAGAGGTGCATATTCATCTCCGAGAAACTCTTTGAGTTTGAAAGCAACACTTTCTGCTCCTTTTCTCGTGTTAGTAAAAATAATCGATGTTTCATGATCTAAAGTTAAGTCAGCTAAAACAGAATATATCCCTTCCTGAACCATAACATAGGGAGTATGAAGCAAATCTTTCACTGGACTTATTACTTCAAGATCTAGTTTTCTTTGTGGAGGAAGATTAGCTATGTAGCAGTCGTTCTCTACACCATTATCATCTCTTCCAACAAGAAATCGAGCTATTTCCTCGATAGGTGCTTGTGTTGCTGATAGTCCAATCTTAGTAAATTTATTCTCAGCAAGTTGAGTTTGAAGATACTCTAAACATAAAGATAAGAAAACACCTCTCTTGTTTGAGCTAACTTCGTGAATTTCATCTAGTATAACCCAGCGAACACTTTTTAGATGTTGTGAGAACTTTGGAGAAGTTAGGATTAAACCTAAGCTCTCAGGAGTTGTAATCAATATATGTGGAGGTGTTTTCAACATCCTCACACGTTGAGATTGGGGAGTATCACCAGTTCTAACATCAACTCTTATTTTAGGCACAACAATATTATTTGCAGCTGCAAGGTCTTGAATTCCTTGTAAAGGTTCTTCTAAATTTTTTCTGATGTCGTTACCTAAAGCCTTGAGTGGAGAAATATAAAGAACATATATCTGATCTTTTAGGTTCCCCTTTATAGACTCTGTGTAAAGCTCGTTAATTGATGCTAGAAAAGCCGCAAAGGTTTTTCCTGAACCAGTTGAACTAAAGATAAGTGTATTCTTCTGGTCGTGTATAAGCGGAATGGAATACAATTGTGGAGGTGTAAAACCTGCAGGGAATCTAGAGGTAAACCAGTCTTTTATTTCCTCAGCTAGAAAAGAGAAAATGGAATCAGCTGTAGCAGGTTTATCTAGATAATGCAGAGTCATCTGATGATATTAAGAAAACTTTTTCACTATAAATATGTCCTTATTACAAAGTAAAGATATGACATTTAGCTCAAGAGTATCACTTTGGTTCCAAAGACATCTCAGAACTTTCTTTTTTCCCCCATTCCATAACGAAAGCAGATTCACCATCTCTGTAATACTCTTTGTATTCCTTTTTGATGTAGAAACCTAGCTTCTTATACATTTCAATAGCCGCTACATTAGATACTCTAACTTCTAGATATATTGTTTCAACTTCATGGTCAATCAGCTTTTTTAAACCGTATTTCATAATTTTAATACCTAAACCTTTGCGTCTATATTTAGGTTTAATAGCAATTGATATGACATGACCTTTGGCAGATTGCACTCCAAGAAAAGATGTAAATGGGCGTTCGATTCGTGATAAAACATAACCTACTATTTCTCCCTTCAGTTCCCCAATAACACAAGCATAGCCAAAGTCACTTAGAATACGATAAAAGAAATCAAAGGAGTAGTTTTCAGGAAGGCAAATCCTGTTTATTTTCATTATCTCATTTATGTCACTTAATTCTGCTTGTCTAATAGTATAACTAAGTTCCATTGTCGAGCCTCTAATATGGAAGATATAAACTCTTTTTTCAATTTTTTGTTAAGGAGGTATAATTAGACTTAATTAATAATATTCTTAAAGCTCAATTTAGTCATTTTATTGCTTTAAATGACCACGCCTAATGACTCTACGGATAATGGCCTAATGCCGGATGAATTAATTGATAGGTTTATGTATAACCCATCATTACTGCATCGCTGGTTAGAGCAATTAGGAATTAATTATACGATCGATCTACTTTCTACTTTACGAAAACCCAACGATTCAATTTGGGTACAAGTAAATAAAAGTAAAGTTGATTTTGATTCTTTGCTAGATATTTTTGAAGATATGGAGATTAATGCCAACAAACATCCACTATTTGATGATTTTATTCAAGTTAAAATTGGTTTAAATGAATTTGATAAGGCAGAAAAAGAGTTGCCAATGATTAAGGTTGATAGAGAATCAACAACAAGTATAGCACTAGGTAAAGATGTTAATTCAACAAATGTTACCGAAGTAAATCAATTTTTTGAGGGTGACACAGTAAGAATTATAGATTTTATTGGAAATATAATTGCTGTTGGTGTTGCAGAAATTCACAGTACAGAAGTTAAAGACAAAACTGTCAGAGTAGCAGTTAGGACTATCAAAG
>BPTM01000136.1 GCA_023705945.1 Candidatus Heimdallarchaeota archaeon | reverse complement strand
TTTTTCCGGATCATCTTCAAAGTAGGTGGGGCAATGTTCATGAGAGAGTACCTGCTCAACAGAAAGTTTTTCTGAGGTAGAACGCTCAAGGAAAAGCACCAGTTCTTCAAAGAATTCTCTTACTCTAGTTATATGATCCTTCTTTACAACATCTCCATGACCAACGACAACCCAATCAATATCCATTTTCTCCCATTCTTTTAAACCGATAATCCAATCATCAAGATTGGTATTGGAAAAAGGAAAATATTGGGGCATCTTGCTAAGCAAATTGTCCCCTGCAATTAGTACCTTGTCTTTTGGAAAGTATCCATATATCGATTCAGAGCTGTGACCACCCATCTGTTTGAAAATAATATAGTTATCTTCATCACCAATAATCTTCTGATTTGTAAGTACATCAAAATCCAGCGAATTAAAGTGTTTTTTTCGTTTTTCTCCCCAGTTATATCGTTTCATATTCTCATTCAATGAGCCATGAAAATATTTTGAAACTATTATTGGACAGTTCTCAAATGGTTTCATCCCACCTATATGATCTCCATGGGCATGGGTTAAAACCAGTTTTATATTCTTCATATCCGTTCTGTTTTTCATTTCGCGGACGAATTTCTCTGCAGTGTTATTATCCAAGCCTGTATCAATAAATATTAGCTCTGAATCCAGAATTACACAACAGCTATTCACTAAGTAATAGTTGTCATCTTGACAAATATAAATCGAGGGGGTGAGTTTTATTATGTCCATATGCCATCATCATCCTTTTCTTAGTGTTTTTCCTTGTTCATTTTCATTTCTTCTGTATTATATAATCAAATGATGATCCATCTTGCCATACGAAGAAATTTGTATAAAGAGGGGTGAAAAATTGCTAACCCAAAATCATTTTCTGATACCATTATGATTTTTAAATAATCAAACATTTATGTATATTTCTGAATTTTACTGGTTCTTTCAAATTATTGTCTCAATCTTTTGATGTATTTGGAAATCCATCTTGATAAGAATCAATAAATAAATTCAATCAAATTTTAATCTGAGAGCACATGAAAGAATATTGATTTTCGTAAGCCTTCTTTTTCTTCGACAAAAAGATTCCCTTAAAAACTATCTGTTGACCCTGATATAAATTTACCAAAAAAAAAATAGATTCAAGCTTCTAAGTTTTTAAGATAAGAAAAACACAAAAACTATTTTGACCAGTCTTATCTAGAAAGGGAATAATCTACTCCCACAAATTCAATAGGCTTACCTTCTTCATCTTTTCTAAAAGAAATGATTTTATCCCCTACTAGATTAAATCCTAGTCGTGTTAACAGTCTATTTGATGGTTTATTGATTTTCGCTGTTCCTGCTGTTATTAATACTGCATCTAATACCTCAAACAAGTATTCTAAGACGGCTTTACAACTTTCAGTAGCATAACCCTTACCTTGGAAATCAGTATGAAAGTTAAAACCAAATTCGTACTCTTTTTCTCCCTTCTTTGTTTTTACTACAAGTCCTATCAATTTGTCATTTTCTTTCAGAACAACAGCTAGAAAATCGTCTGCTTTAGCAAAATTCTGGACTATCCTTTTATATTCTTCAAGATTGTTTGGCCAAGGTCCTTCATCATACTTAGCTAACTCGGTTTCTTCGTACTTCATAGCTAGTTCAGCAAGATCTTGCCAATCATCAGCTTTGAAGTTACGTATGGATAGTCTTTCTGTTTCCAATTCTATCATATTATTGGACAAATACTCCTATTTAATATTTTAAATCTTCTTCAACAACATTGAAATTCTATCAAATAAGAAATCTGATAATGTAATTATCTGCTTATTTTTCAAAATTCTTGTGTGGAAACAGAACGAACTGATTTGATGTCACAACTATTGAGATAATATTATAAATGTTCATGACCAGAATGTCTCATAATGTCACAAAAAAAACTAACCAGTATCGCATTCCTTCTAATTATAGGCATGATGATACTTCAACCTTTAACCTCCAATAGTTTGGTAGAAGATACTATTGGTACTCATATTTCTTCTTCCTGTACGATTTTTACAGCTACAATTGGGGATACAGTCCTTTTTGGTAATAATGAGGACAACAATCACAATAACGCCTACCGCTGGTATATTCCTGCACAGAACGTTTCAACACAATATTTTGGTGTTAAAGAAATCTATGGAGCTGTTTTCTTTGGTTTCGATAACAATAATGATACTAATGTTGACCAATTGGAACTAGGTGGGATGAATGAATATGGTCTATGTTTTGATGGTAATGGTCTCCCAGATATATCATTAAATCTAGACGTCATGAACTCTTATCCTTACACTCCCAATGCTATGGCTCAAGTCTTATGGGATTGTAAAACTGTTGAAGATGTAATTACTTGGTATCAGAATATTAAATGGAGCGGTTCTTTTGGTGCTCAACATCATTATGCTGATAGTACCGGTGATGCGGTAGTAGTCGGTGTTGATTCTACAGGTCATTGGGTTTTTACTAGAATCGATGACTCTTATCTGGTTTCAACCAATTTCAGTCTGAACGATACTTCGCTAGGCCATTATCCTTGCTGGAGATATGATAAGGCTATAGAGATGTTCGGAGAAATAACTCTAGAAGAGGATCTTACTGTAGCTAGCTGCGCTGATGTTCTTTATGAGGTTCATCAAGAAGGAACTTATGCAACTAAATATAGCAACATCTGCGATCCTGTAAATCTAGAGTTCTACTTCAACTCGGGTGAGAACTTCTCAACTAGCGAAAAATTCAACCTAACTGACAAACTTTCTGAAACGGGATCTTTTGAAGAAAAAGATAGCTTTTTTGGAGTTACTGGTGAAGTTGGTGGAGTTTTAGTAAAAACAGAACAGATAGATATCCAATTTGAAACCAATACAGAACCTACTGATGAAACTTCTGGAATCCTTTTCCTAATTAGTGTTTTAAGTTTATTATCGAGTGTATATGTTTATAAGACAATTAGAAAAAGGAAAGGAAAATAAATTCAAGAAACTGAGAGATAACCTAGAGAACTCGTAATATCTTCAGAAGATTCCATTCAAACTAAGAAGGTTTATAAGAGTCTCTAAAACTTTTTTTTATCAACTAAAGAGGTGTTAGTAGCTATGATAGAATGGAATGAAACATATGACAAATATTCACAACTAAGAAGCAAACTAACACCCATAAACAAGATACATTAATTTATTTAATTCGTGTGCTAGTTACTTCTTCTCTTCAATCTATAATACAACAATGATTTCGTTTACTTTTGCTAATATCACTTAATTAATTAAAAAACTATATTCAGGCAGTAAACACAACACACAGATAAA
>BPTM01000135.1 GCA_023705945.1 Candidatus Heimdallarchaeota archaeon | reverse complement strand
TTGATTCCTTACCATATATCGAATACGATGGTCTACATGAAGGTCAAGTTTCACTAACTGAATTCAGTGTAGCTGACGCTGCATGGAGAGATTTGAACCCACTACAAACAGATGATACATCCAGCTCTTTCATATACAGCTTGATGGCCGAACCAATTGTAGGTTGGAGTCCAGATTTGGCCCCACTCAAAACTTCGTTAGTTACAGATTGGGAACAAATTAGCGAATTCCATTTCAAATTTACTATGAGAGATGGTGTATTTTGGAACCCCTCATACAATGTAACCAAAAGAGATGGTAATTCCCCTGCACTTAATCCTGCTACCTCCCCACTAATGGCTGGTCTAAAGGATGGTTCTGTAAGTGATGGTACAAATCAACAAGTCACAGCCAAAGACGCAGTCTTTACCTACCTTGCATGGGCAAACGATATTGTAAGTGAAAGTCCATCTTATCACAAATGGATTTCAGCTTGTTATGTTGACGCATCAGATCCACTATCATTCCACATTGAGATTGATGGTGACCCTCTTACACCAGAAGTTGAACAATACGTCGACTTTTGGGCAAGACTGCCTTGGGAAATTCTACCCGAATTCTTCTTGAATTCCTCTGATCCTACCGTTTCATACACATCTGGTAATGCACAATGTACAGGTTTCTATGCTGGAATTTTAAATACTGCTCCTTGGTTATACTATAGTACTTCCGCATTTGGTTGTGGAAAATACATGCTAGATTACGCCATGAGCTCTGTCACTGTTCTCCAAGCCAGTCCATTCTGGATGGGTATTGGTGTCATTGACGGAACTGAGCAAGATTTAGACATCGAAACATTCAACGTTCGTGTTATTCCAGATATAAATGCAGAATTAGCAGAATTCAAAGCTGGTAAATTAGACTGGACAAGTCTAACAGTCTTCCCAGCTGAAAGAAAGCAAATGCAAGCTGATCCAAGATTTGAAGTACAAAGTTTTGTTAGTGCTTCAATGACTTTCATGTTCATAAACATGAGAAGACCTTTCGTGGGTGGTACTGATAATACTGTCTATCTTGATGCTCCTGGTAAAGCGGACTACACTAAAGGTGTTGCAGTTCGTAAAGCCATGAATTATGCTGTTGATCGTGATGAAATGAATCGGGTTCTTCATGATGGTGAGTATTTACTCTCCCACAGTATAATCTATCCATTCACAGCATACTACTACTACAACGACATTATCAAATACAGCCGTGATCTTAATGCAGCTGTTGAATGGCTAACCGCAGCAGGATATGATGTAACAGCAACTGGTGTTTCAGTTCCTATATTTGGTATTCTAGCAGCTATTGGTGCAGCAGCTTTCGTAGCATTATACAAAAAGAAGAAATAATCTTTTTCTTTTCTTTTTCTTTTTTCTTTTACATTGTTTGAAAAATAATAAATGTTATTTGTCCATCTCTACAGTTTGAATGTTGAATACAAAAGTGTAATACAAGGACACTATTAGTCTAAATCTACATTAATTTAGAATAATCGCTGATGTAAAACAGAAGGTATGATAATCATCGCTATACCAAGCAAGACTGTTATTTTAATGAGAGGAGAAATGTCTTTAATTCTTTGAAAGAGGCTCTTTCCACTACTCTTCTTGAGGATAAAAATTTGATTGCTCCCCCGTGTTGTTATATAGAGAATAAAGAGGATAGTAAACATTGACATTAATATGTGGAAAGCTAGTAACATACCAAAATCAAATATCCCTTCACTATAGGTAAAATGCGCGATAAAATAATTGATTGTTAGAATCAAAGTGGTATAGATAATTGATGAGAAAGGAATTGATAGAATTCTATCAAGAATAACCTCTCCTGCTGGAACTTCGAAAAGATAATCACATCGAGGGCAGGTGTACATCTTGAAAGAATCCCTCTTACGCTTAGGCTTAAGATAACCACAGTAAGGGCACTTCATCTTAACATTTCATCTCTTATCTATTATTTCCAGCAAAGTAACTTATCTCTTGTGTTTTCTGAAAATTACTCCAAGTACAAGAACAACTAGAACTAATCCTAAGAAGTAGAAAGAGGACTTGTCTGTCGGGATACTGTTTTCATCAAGAGGATCAGAACCATTCTTAACCTCAACACCATCATCGTACCCATCCCCATCCGAATCAGGGTTAGAAGGATCTGTTTCATGAATATCTACTTCGTCAACATTAGTTAATCCATCTCCGTCATAATCAGCATCAGCGTCACTCATCAATGGATTAGTGAAATAGCGCTTTACTTCATCACCATCTAATAAACCGTCATCATCAGTGTCTGGGTTACCGGGGTCGCATCCCCAGCTTCTTTCGTCCAGATTGCTCAGATTATCTTCGTCATAATCTTGAAGAGCGTCATCGGGGTTATTTGGATCTAAAAAGTCATAGAGGACCTCATAATCGTCAGATAAGCCGTCTTCATCTGTGTCCGAGGATAACAAGTTAGTGCCGTATATATTAATCTCATCCCAGTCACTTAAGCCATCAAAATCGGTATCAGGATTCTCAACATTAGAATAATAAATGTCGATCTCGTCTTTGTTTGAAATTCCGTCTTCATCCGTATCTCTATCGATGTCTGAAACCAGTGGATCAAGCAAATACTGATTAATTTCATCACCATCGCTTACAGTATCACCATCAGAGTCATAATAGTACACATCTGTTCCTAAAATCTCTTCTTCATAGTCCCAGAGACCATCGCTATCTTGATCAAAATTTGTTGTATGAGTTGAAGAACCAAATATATCTATCCATGGAGCTAATCCATAATCATTTGTTTCTTCGATGAAAATTAACCCTCTCCGACTTAAAAGTACGATTTCTACTTCTCTGTCATTATCAATATCATAAATTAAAGGAGAGTTCTGACCTGACAAAGGAATCACTTTATCTATTCGTTTCTTTATTTGTCCATCATGTTCCAAAATATAGACATAGTAGCTGTTTGTAATGACAATCTCTGGAAAATTGTCTCCGTCAATATCAGCTATAGCAGGTGTACCATAGAAATTTGCTCCGTAGAATGAAAAGACTTCTTCCAACTCTGACCTAACAGAGAAAACAGATAATCCGTATGTTGAGTGTTGAATGACCTCTTTCTTTCCATCATTGTCTAAATCATAAGCAATTCCTTGAACAGTATCGTAAATGGGGGTTAGAACTGGTGCATCCCAGGTTTTATTAGTATATGGATCAAGTGAAGTCCCATAAATATAACTAAATGTAGAAGCTGCGAAAAGCTCCATTTTCCCGTCATTATCAAAATCATCTACAATAGGCATTTCTCTTATCCATTCATCCTCAGTTGGATAGTTTAAAGAGAGATTTCTTGGAAAATTATCAACTAAAGTCCCATTCTGATTCCATGCATATACCATCCCATTATCTGTACAGACAATGATATCAAGCTCATTATCATAATTGATATCCTCAACTACTGGTTGATTGAAACTTATAGAATCATTAACTTGCATAGGCCAGTTGGTCATATTGTTCCCATCACTTGTCAAAAAGAATATGTAACCATCTCTACGAACTGTAATAAATTCATTATCGCCATCGTTATCTAAATCATGAAAAATGGTTCCATGCACAAAAGAGCCAGGCAAAGTAAATCCAAAAGGAGTATAAACATCACCATTTTCAGTAACTATGAAGAATGTCACTTGAGTATTTTCTCCTATTAATTTGGTATAGCGGAAAGCAACCCCCTCGTCAGGATCACCAGGTAGACTTACTTCTCCCAAGATCTCAAAATTTGTTACGTCCCAGTAAAGTTCTAATGTCCATCCTGAGACTATTTTTTCATTTCGAATAAGAAAAATTGCCTTTCCTAAACTTTCTTTCATTGTTGCAACTATAACTGTTTCCAGAACTTTGTCATCATTAAAATCAAGGACTAACGGAGCACATAGGTAATCATAATCAATAGGTAAGATAATCTGTCTGTTTTGATCTTCTATGTATATAGTTTTTAGTGATTCTGAAGAATAATAATCTCCATTTCTAACAGATGAATCTACGTGCATTTGATTAAGCATCATAGAAACAAATAAAATAAAAAGTGTGAAAAAAAGCGTACTTCTTTTTCTAACAAATACCGATTTTTTCATTATAATCCCTTCAATGAAACTTCAGATTCCTTTTTCATCAGATTTCACTTACACTTTGTTCTATATGTAGTTGATTATTTGCTGAAATATCATCATACATACAGTTTTTGCTTATAGGATAATCTGTTTCTCAATATACCAACGTATCATACATTTATTATTGTTTTTGAATGTTGAAAAAGAGAATTTTTCGCTGAAAACAAATAAAGTTTAAATTTGTAAGATAAATTTATAGTTGTGGCAGAAGAAAAACTGAAACCTACGGATTTTACGCAACTACGGAATCAATTCAAGAGGCAAATAAGAAAATTCTGGAAGTATTCTCGAAAATGGTTTCCATTCTCGATCCTTATAGGCATTGTTAGTGGAATTATCATGGCTATATTTACAAGTTTAGTGGTAAATCTTCAGAATTGGCTGACAGTTATACCTATTTACATAAAATATCCGCTTGTTGGAGGAATAACAAGTTTACTAATATATGTAGGCTTTAATGAAGTAAAAGGTGCTGGTATATCCCATGTTCTATCTCATAAGAACACTACCACTCCAATGAAAACAAGAACAATTTTCACGAAATTTTTTGCCAGTATGATGACCCTTGGGGTAAGTGCACCAGCTGGACGAGAAGGTCCTGCTGTTACAATAGGTAGCACAGCTTCAGCAGTTATAGGTGACAAGTTTGGTATGACACAAGAAGATGAAATGCACGCAATTACAATAGGTGCTGCAGCATGTATTGCAGCTGTATTTCGTGCTCCTCTAGGTGGAACAGTTTTTGCAACAGAAGTCCCATATAAACGTGACTTAGATGAAACAGTGTTTCTTCCAGCTCTCCTTGCCAGTGCTATCTCTCTTCTCATTTATGATTTTCTATTAAATTTGATCTCTTCGATTAGTTTTCTTTCTTCTACTCCAGTATATCTAGAATTAGGAGATATTCAATTTGAGTTATCCTTCTCCAGTTCTCTACATTTCTTGTTACTAGGCATTATGGCTGGTTTCTTAGGGATTATGTTTTCACTGTTGTTCAAACTTTTCTCTGAATGGGTTTCAAGGTATCTCAAAGCTTTCCTCTTACCGATAGTAGGAATGATGATGACAGCAATTGTTGTTTTCTTCGTTGATTCATTCTATATGCCAGAGGGCGTTGTATTAGAAGGCACAGGATTTAGCTCAATAAACCATTTAATAGAAAACTTTGGAGGTATCAGTATTCAAGTTGTTTTAGTTTTACTATTGGGTAAAATTCTTGTTACTTCAACTTGTATTGGTTTTGGAAATAGTGCCGGTATTATGGGACCAACACTTGTAACAGGAGCAGCGCTCGGTTTTCTGTATTCCCGTATGTTTAACTTAGATAACACCTTAGCAATAGCAATGATTGTTGTTGGTATGTCAACAATGCATACAGCCACCACAAAAACACCAATTGCTTCAATGATTTTGGTTCTTGAAATGGTTGGTTTCCCAAATTTAGTGATTCCAATCATCCTATCAAATACTATGGCGTTCATTATTTCGATGGATTTCAGTCTATATAGAGGACAAATTGAAAGTAAGGAAGTTTTGCTAAGAAGAAAGATTCAATATACCGATCTTTTACAAACACTCAACGTTAAAGATTCTATGAAAACCAAATTTCCCACTGTAAAACTAGATGCTTTACTTGAAGAATCCTACTCCTTACTAAAACTTCACAAAATTAGTGCAATTATTGTTTTAGATGATGAAAAGAATCTTACCGGTATAATTAGTGCAACAGATTTTCAAAGTGGGTTTGCAAAAGGTAAAATGTATATTCATGAATCAATGACTAAAAATGTAATAACGGTTAATGAAGATGAAACGCTATCAACGGTGTTTGATAAACTAACGGATTATCGCATAGAGTATCTTCCCGTAGTTTCAAAAGAAGATACGTTCAAAGTTGTGGGTCTTATAACCTTCAGAGATATTGAAGACTGTTATGAAAATGCACTCACAGAACTTCAAAGTAAGCGTAAGGCAACTATAGAGGAATTAGAAAATGATGTTTAATACAGAAGATTCTCCATTCTTTCATTTAGAAAAAAGCGATTTTAGCTTATCTATTTGGTTAGAAAAATGGTATCCCTTGATATGCGAATATCTGGATATAGATGAAAAAGGGGATCTTAATGCACTTCAAAGGATATTGCAAGATCATAAAAGCAATATATCTAAGGAAGTTTTAGAAAAGAAAATCAAGGGAAAAAACATCCTAACTATTGCTCCTGGAATACATCTAGAACATGAGCTTGACATGTATTTGAAGTCAGGT
Source organism: Candidatus Heimdallarchaeota archaeon (assembly GCA_023705945.1). Classification (GTDB taxonomy): domain Archaea; phylum Asgardarchaeota; class Heimdallarchaeia; order Heimdallarchaeales; family Heimdallarchaeaceae; genus UBA460. The sequence continues at coordinate 1,154 of BPTM01000135.1, read as the reverse complement.
AAAACGAAAATGGATTTCACGATATCCTCAAATGGGGCAACATCATATCTCATCTCACAGAATATTATACCTGATCTAATAGTTACAGACTTAGATGGAAGAATCGAAGATCAAATTGAAGCTCAAAACAGAGGAGGAACTGTATTAATTCATGTACATGAAGATAATATTGAAACTGTTGAAGAGAACATTTCAGCATTTAGTGAAGGAGATTTTATTTTTACAACTCAAGGCGCGCCTTTGCAGGGCTCCTATAATTTCTTAGGGTTCACCGATGGAGACAGAGCGATTTGTTTAGCAACTTATTTTGAAGCATACTCCATCCATCTAATTGGGTATGATTTTGGTGAATCTATTGGAAAGTATTCCAAAGCATCTAAAATAAATCAAACTCAATTAGAAAGAAAAATGAAAAAGTTCACTATAGCAAAATCAATTATCAATTGGTGCCTAAACAAAAACAACAGAGTATCAAACTATGTAATTTAATCTAAACTCTATTCATATCGAGGAAATAATTCAAAGGTCACTCCTTGTCCCTCATACTCGAAAACAGTTACTGTAACTTGATCAATATTTCGCTTTTTAATCTCCTTGTTCCACATTAATTTCTCAGCTAAGTAGTGACTTATTTCTTCTACTGTTGTATTTTTAATAGGGAGAAGAATAACATCAGATTTAGGAAACTCATACTCTTTTTCATGATCTGGTATCTTGATGATTATTTGTTCATCTGATTCAACTATTTCAAGTAGATTGCTATCTGCAGGGATTAGAACCTTGTGATCCAAATTATCAACTATGGGTTTGAGTACTTTCTTTATATCGTAGAAATTTAGAATCATGTTCTCCTCGTCTTGATTTCCATAAATATTTATGAGGATCTTATAATTATGCCCATGTAAATGTTCGATAAACTTCTCTCCTACTACGAAGTGAGCACTTGAGAAAATCATATAATCTCGGCTAAGGAACAGGTCATAACTCATTAATTCTTCATTGTTTATTAGAATTAAAAATCCTTCCTTCAAACAGAAATCTCTATTCTGTACGTTCTAATTGGAATGATTCTAGTTCTTGAATTCCGAGATCAATATCAACAAGATAAACCAAAAAATCAGATAACAAGGAGGCAAACTCGTTTCTTAATTCCT
>BPTM01000134.1 GCA_023705945.1 Candidatus Heimdallarchaeota archaeon | reverse complement strand
TAAAAAACCTTTCTATCTTTTAGATGTTAATTTTTCTTAACTTCTCTTCTTTATTTGTTCTTCTTCTCATTCTTCAATTTTATATTAATAATATTTCTTTAAAATCGAAAGAGATATTTGCTTTCCTTTTCTTTGTAATTTATGCCTTCTGATATTACTGTTCACTGGGACTGGATTGGTCAGCATTTTCGTGTTAAAATCCTCTGCTCTTTAGCTGGTGTTGCTACACAAATTTTAGTTAATGATATTGCTACTGGTTCTAACATTTTAATGGATGTAGGAGATGGTATCCTTCGAGATCTTATCTCTCTTCCTCGAACTCATTACGATAACATTGACACTATACTAATTTCTCATGGTCATTTCGATCACGTCGGCAGCATCTTTTCTCTTCTAGCTTTCTTTCGAATGCTTAATCGAAAGAAAAGACTAAATATAATTGCTTCACCTAATGTCATTGAGCTTCAAGGTTTGGTTAGAACCTTTCAGGAAAGTTATGAAGATAGCACACCTTTTGAGTATGAAATTATAGAGATTGATTCAGAGCAAATTGTTCAAGATATTATTATCAAATCTTTTCCAGTTAAACATCGAGGTTCTCTTATTGGTGGTGATGAACTCCCTAAAATACCTGCGATAGGTTTCAGTATCAGTAAGAAAGAAGAAACTATTGTTTATACGGGTGATACTGGTTATTTTGAATTACTTAAATCTCACATCACTTGTGCAGATTTAGCTATTATAGAGGGTACACATGAAGGAGAGCCATCCAGCTATCATCTCTCAGTATCCCAAGCAAAGGAATTAGGAAGATTAGCAAAAAATCACCTAATCATACATAGAATCCCGGAAATACATGACTAGGTAGGGTAATTTCAAGGTATTCCTAAGAGATGTTCTTGAATATAATACCAAGGAATGTCTTCAATTTTTGCTCGTTTTAAGTTATCTTTTAATTTCTGAGTTAAAGGATAAAACATGTATGCTATCTTTTCAAGCATGAAGAAACCTGAATCTATCAAAGATTCTGAAGTTGGTGAAGATTTCGAAACTATAGAAATAACTGTTGGTATGGTATGTTCTTTGAGATACTCAATTGATTGGAGTATTAGTTGTCTCATTAACTGTTTCTGTTGTTTTCTACTTTCAACTGTAGCAAAAATATCAGAGATGATTCCTACAAATGGGTTTATTTTAGCAAAAGACGGCTGGAATATACTAACGCGACATCCAGCAATTATTTCATCGTTCAACATAATCATTAGAGCTATTGGAAAGTTTTCATTTATTGAACAATTTTTTATCCATTCCCATATCTCATGGGTTAAAGAAGTATATCCAAAATTATCATTGAAACAGCTTTTCATACTTTTCAAGAAAGAATCAATATCGGATTCATTAGCTATTTTTACTGGTAAGTTTGACTTTTTATGAAAAATAGTTCGTGTTTTGGAGAGAGGTAATGAAAGAACAAGCAGTTTGTAGGGTAACTCGAAACCAGACCATGTTGCGGCATAATCTGTCATTCGAACCGCGACTGAAGCTTGTTCTACTTCTTGAAATCCCATTTTTGAATATATATCTCTTGCATGGTATTTAGGATCTGCAGATAGAAAAAGGCCGTCCAAATCATTCTCTTTTGCATAGTCTATAGACCGGTTCATCATTGTTTTTGCAAGTCCTTTTCCCCTGTGATTAGGGTGAGTAGCTACATAATCAATAGCCAATAAATCCAATTCTTCCTCTTGAAATCTTAACTTCCTTCTTGTTAATGTTGTATTAGCTATTATATCCTGGTCTTTTTTTATAATGATAGAGCCCTCATAATCAATTCCCGGTCTCTGAAAAATCGATCTTTCAAAAAATGCTGTATCATATTTTGTTTTGAAACATATGTTAATAAGAGAGGATATTTCTGGCAAATCCTTCAGATTATAACTACAAATCTTCATTATATTAACAAGAATCTTTACTTTAATAAAATTCTCGTTAAAATATTGTTAGATTTTGATACCAAATATACTTGAAAAAATAAGGCGCATGTTTTTATATTAATAAAAATCATTGTAGGCTGATAATATGTCTGATAAAAAGCGTTCTCCAAAGAAGTCTGATAAGGGTTCAGACAAAGGGGTTGTTCTCTTTGAAGACAATATTAAGAAGCATACAAAAGAAGAGGAAGATACCAACGAAACTGAAGGCCAAAGTATTGAAACACAACAAACTAGCGCATATATGATAAAACTAGTTTTAATTGGTGATTCTGCTGTTGGGAAAACTTCAATTCGAAATAATTATTTGGGTAAAGGGTTTGAAAAAGAGCACTTGACAACACTAGGGGCTGATTTTGCAGCAATTACAAAAACTGTGGATAACTACCAGCTTAAGTATCAGATTTGGGATCTTGCTGGACAACCTATGTTTAAAAATGTTCGTCCTCGCTTTTTTAAAGGGTGCTTTGGAGCTTTAGCAGTATTTGATATTACACGAAAAGAAACCTTTCACAATCTTACCAACTGGATTCAAGAGCTGTATCAATTTAGTGGGAGAGGTGTAGTTCCAGTTATTATCCTTTCAAACAAGATGGATCTCAAAGATCATGCTGTTACAGTAGAAGAAGCTCAAGAGTTCATCGAAGAGCTCAACAAGAAAACACAAGAGCACAAAATAGAAAACTTCTTTCTTGAAACTTCTGCAAAAACTGGTCAAAACATTGATGAAGCATTTCAAATTCTTGGTGAATATATCGTTGAAAAATATTCTTCAGATGACGATTAAACAAACAATCTCCTTAGATTATTTTCAGGATATATGCAACTATTAATGCTATTTCACATACAATAAGTATTAAACCTGCAATTAGATGTCCTTCAAATAAACTCACAATCGCACTAGCTCCATTAAGCAGTATTCCAAAAATAATAAATAAATCATCAACGGAAGAGAATATTTCTTTCAATTTCCTGCTTTTATTTCCATTTGTGATATTCAAAATATTTACTTCCGTTTATTGCATGCTTATCGTTATAGTCTCTGTCAGCTTTATATCTATTTTTATTACCATTGACTTAGTTATAAAGAACTTTGATTTAGTTACAAACAGTAAAAACGGTGACTGAATCACAAAATTTCATTCCTTTTTACTGATTGCTGAAAGCACAAACACATACTTGAAAATGCGTAAATATTGCAATTACAGACAATGTCATATAACTAGCAAAGTAATCTTTTTAAACATGGATTGTTCCCGAGACACTGAAAAAGCACTATAGAGCTCTCTCTAGCGTTAAAATGAAAATGAGTGAAAAATATGCCAACAGCTTATGATGTACCAGCTGATATGTTAATTTCAAGAATTGTAGAAGAATTGAAGAAAGAAACAGAAATAAAACCACCAGAATGGGCTAAATTCGCAAAAACTGGAGTTCATAAAGAAAACGCTCCTACCCAACATGATTGGTGGCATATCAGAGCTGCTTCAATTCTGAGAAAAATATATTTTCATGGTCCAATTGGTGTTTCGAAGCTTCGAATTGCTTACGGTGGACGTAATAGAAGAGGGGTCAGACCTGAACACTTTGCTAAAGGAAGTGGTGCAATTATTCGCAAGGTGTTACAACAACTTGAAAAAGCAGGTTATATTCAAAAGCAAATCGGTCTTGGAAGTAAAAGCAGGGTCACAATAGGTCGCGTTATTACTTCTAAAGGTCATTCTTTCATTGATAAACTCTCTTCAGAGATCAAAAGACAGATTCCTGAATTAGAGAGATATTAGTATTACAATTAAAATAAAATAAAAAACATTAGTAGCTGACCAATAGGAGATGTTAATCGGATGTATAATGATGAAGAATTGGAAGCTATAAGGCAAAGAAAACTTGCTCAAATACAAGAACAACAAGCTTCGTCACAAGCTCAAGAAGAGCAACTAGCAACTCTTGAAGCTCAGAAGCAATCAATACTACGTCAAATTCTTACTGAAGAAGCTAGACAAAGGCTTGCTAATGTTAAACTTGTCCATCCTCAAGTTGCTGAATCTGTAGAGTTAAGATTAATTCAAATTGCACAACAAGGAGGAGTAAAGGAAAAAATCAATGATGAACAACTTAAAGAAATTCTCCGTAAAATCCAAGGACAAAAACGAGAGACAAAGGTAGATATAAGGCGATTATAATGGCAAGATATAGATATTTAGCAAGAAAGCTGAGATATGCAAGAAAAATGAAAACCAATAGCCCCGTACCCAGTTGGTGCGTTATTAGAACAAATCGTCGCTTTCGTAATCATCCTAAACGTAGAAAGTGGCGTTCAACTAGAATAAAAAAATAAGGAGTTATAGAATATGTCTCAAGAAGCTATTGAAAGTATTTTTACTATCCCATTTTATCCGCAATTAAATAAAACAGCACCATATAAAAGAACACCAAAGGCTGTTAGATTGCTAAAACTTTTCATCATTAAACACACTAAAGCTGATTTTGTTGTGATTACTAATGAATTAAATGAATTTCTTTGGGAAAGAGGTATTAGAAAACCTCCAAGAAAGGTTAAAGTTCGTGCTATTGTTGAAACTATAGATGAAGAAAAAATAGCAACCATTGAACTAATTCATGAAAAAGTTGACATTTCTGCTCGTCCTGATTTAGAAGGCATTTCACTACCAGGAGAACTTGAGGAAGAAGACGAAGAAGAGGAAGAAGAAGACGAATCCTCTATTTCTGAAGAACTTTTGGAAGAGGTCGTAACAGAAGAGAAAGAAGAAAAAAAGGAGAAAGAAGAATAAAACTCCTTCCTCTATTTATTGAGGGTGAAAAATTTGGATATAGCAAAAACTACCATTCTAGGAAATTCTAGTTTGGGTATTTTTGCCTTATCTACTGAGAATTTTTCTATTGTTCCACAAGGAACAAAAGAAAATAGGATTGAGCTAATTCAGAATACATTAGGAACAAAAATAGTTCAAACAACTATAGCCAGTTCTGTTTTAGTAGGCACTTTATCCGTAGGCAATTCAAAATCATTACTACTTCCTCAAAATGTTACCCATAAAGAAAAGCAACAAATCGTTGAGGTGCTAGGTGACGAAATTGAGATTATTGAGGTAAAAAGCAAATATACTGCTTTGGGAAACCTTATTGTTATGAATGATAAAGGGGCAATCATCAGTGAGATGTTTGAGAAAAACATACGAGATCAAATACAGGATAGTCTTGGTATAGAAACTATTGTTGGCTCTATGCTTGGATCACCTCTTGTTGGCAGTATTGTTATGAGTACAAATAGTGGAGCTTTGGTGCATCCTCTCCTCTCTGAAGAAGAAATAAGTGAGGTATCCTCAATCCTAAAAGTACGAACAGATGTTTGTACAATTAATAGAGGTATACCTTATCCTAGAGTAGGAATTCTTTCTAACACAAAGGGAGCGGTCATTGGATCTGATAGTACAGGTCCAGAAAGCATGAGAATCTTTGAAGTTTTGCTCGCTCTCTGATAACTATCAATTCAAAAAGTTGAAAAAGCCTATTAATAAACACCAAATACTAATGCGTTGTGAACCTAGATGAGTTCTGTAAAAACATTCCACATTCGTGGAGAATTTAAAAAGAAGAAAGAAAAAATTCCTTTCGGTAAATATGTAAGAGCATTGAATGTAGAAGATGCACTAGAAGTGATTTATTCAGTTGTTGGAAGTAAACATAGGGTAAAAAGAAACTTAATTTTCATTAATACAAAGGACATTAAAGAAATAAAAAATCCTGAAGAAATCAAAGATGTTATCGTAAAAACTTTTGCAACTGAAGACGATCTAGCATTACCAAAAAGAAAGTGAGATAATTGGCGGAAAATGTACCTTCAGATAAAATTTCTAATGAAGAAGTCAATAATTTACTCTTAGCTGCCCAACAGCTGGAACAACAATCAACTAGATATAACCAGCAAATTGAGATATTGAACAGCTATTATAGTGAAATTCAAACCTCAGAACAAACTTTAGTGGAGTTAAAAGGTGCAAAGAATGATCAACAAATGTTGCTTCCAATCGGTGCAGGTAATTTTATCTATACAACCATTAAGAATGCTGAAAAGGTAATTGTTACCATTGGCGCAGGTATTCATAGTGAAAAATCACTTGATGAAGCTATTGATGGAGTTAAGAAAAAGAAATCTGAAGTTGAGAATCAGTTGACTCAGATTAAAGCTAGTTATAATGAAGTAATTGAACGTCTGAGGGAAATTGATCGAATCGTAAAATCTGTTATGTAATTCTAGAGGATGGGATTGTGTTTGTTTGATCAGTTAAGAAAAAATGTTTCAAAGCTAATTAAAAAGATTACAATTACAGAAATTTCTCCTAAGTCTGTCGCAAAAATTACAAAAGAATTGAAGGATGTTCTAATACGGAATGAAGTTGCAGTAGCAACAGCTGATGCAATATGTGAAAATCTGACCTCAGTTCTTCTAAAAACAGAACACACCCGTTTATCTAATCCGAAACCTTTAATCTTGAGTTCTTTAAGAGAAGTTCTTCTTGATATCTTATCTCCAAAAAAGAAAGTTGATTTACTAGAAAGGGTAGAAGAGACGAAGAAGAAAAAAAACCCTCTTATTATCGCTTTCTTTGGAGTAAACGGTGTTGGGAAAACACTCTCTATTGCAAAACTGGGAAAGATGTTACAAGATAAAGGATACTCTTGCGTATTTGCTGCGGGGGATACATTTAGGGCAGGAAGTATTCAGCAACTTCAACAACATGGTGAGAAGCTAGGCATACGAGTTATTGCTCAAACATATGGTTCCGATGCTGCTGCAGTTGCCTTTGATGCAGTAAACCATGCAATCGCAAAAAAGATTGATGTAGTTTTAATTGACACTGCAGGACGAATTGAAACAAGTTCAAATTTAATGGCTGAATTGCAAAAAATTTGTAAAGTTGTAGAACCTGATCTAAAGGTATTTGTTGGAGACGCATTAACTGGAAATGCACTTGTTTCACAAGTTACGTTGTTCAATGAAAAAATAGGTATTGATGCCTCAATTTTAAACAAAGTAGACGCTGATGTAAAGGGAGGAGCAGCTGTTTCAGTGACACATATCAGCAGCCGTCCAATAATCTTTTTGGGAGTAGGACAAGAATATGAAGATTTTGAATTATTTACTCCCGAAACCATAGTGAATAACATTATCCCTACTAAATAAATCTAACCAGTTATTACTAACTCTTCTAAGGCTCACATATGGACATAAGATAGGAAAAAAAAGGAAGATAATGGATTAGTTATGGTAATTTAGGCTAATGTCCAGAAGAAGACTATTACTGTATTTGAAAGTTGAGGGATTTTTAAGTGGGCCAGCAATGTACCAAAAACTAAGGTAAGAGTTAACAGTACCGTAACCAAGAGTTACATAACCATACGGTGAGATATAAGACTGATACTCTTGGGCATAAACATCAGAATAGTGTCTCAAGCCTGTTGTTGCTGGCTTCACAGTAAGTTCCCCTCTAAATAGAAGATCATCCCCAGCACCATCATCATCCCATACTTCAATTAACCATTTTTTATTACTGCTTAATATGTATGTGTTGCCATATGTCACGTCAAAATGTCCACCCCAAGCGGAATGAGACAAATCTGTGGGGTCCGGATAATTATTATCCTCCACGAAGTTCCAAACAGTATCAGATTGATATTGGTAGTAACCGTAGATATAAATTTTGAAATATATATCACCTTTTCCAATCCAATCACCATCTATCCAACATTTCATCTCACAAACCTGGATAGTGACATCAACATAAGTTGCATTAGCAGCTTGAGAAGTATTAACTAATCCAGGAATTATAAGAGAGAATGTGAGAAATAGAAATATGAATATTTTCATTCTTTTTTTCATAAACTCGCTTCCTTGTTCGAAATTATCGAACATCCTACTGATTGATTTCAGAATATATAAATATTCCTAGCCCTTTTCAAACAGTGTTAACTCAACAGACATGAGTTACACTTGAGAGCATATGGAGAGTCAAGGATGGTTTAGGTTTATTCCTTGATGAGGACGGGAGAAGTTGTAATAATCGCGATAACAACGGAGGTCAGCGTTACAATAAGCTAATCCTAACCTCTTAATCTCCCTGGTGATTGTACCATGGAGACGATCGACTTTCCCACAAGTCTTAGGATGATACACCCTTGCTCTAATATGGTCGATAATATTCATCTGACATCAGCGGGGGAAGGAACTTATTCCTCCTCTTTGTGGGTGGAAGATGGCACAAATATCTGTTAAGATTTGACGAGGGGTGCCATAGGTTTGCATAACCTGGTCCAAGAGCTGGAGGAGATCCTGTGTCTTAACAGGACGGGGAGAACTTCGCTCCTACAGAACCGTTAGTGGTCATTAATAACACTCACAAGGTGAAGGTGTTGTCCTTGCTCTTCTGCCCAGAAAGGTCCCTTAATGTCAATCTGTCAGAGGTCGTTAGATTCTTCTCATTCTAACCTTTTCACCCCTTTTCACCTTCTTGTTGGAACGTTTTCCACACTGTCGTATGGGAAAGTTTTACCCCTTCGATGATTAGGAGATAGGCTATCTTAATAATGTTGAAGCCATATGCTCTCCTGAGGGCGAGGATATGTCTCTTATTCTCTTCTGTCACTTTCCGCCTAATGTTCTTGGGTCGTGAGGATTTTCCCTTGTACCATTCTCTTGCAGAATCCTCGTTATGCTTTCTCATCCACTTATAGATGAACTTCATACTGACCATATATTCTCTAGCTAGTTGGGTAACATTCAATCCATTCAAAGTTTTTTAATCACGATTTTTCTAAGTTTTACTAGATTATGGTTGGGTTCGTGTTTGATCACATACCATCCGCAACCTATTATTTTAGACTTTTACTAAGGCGGGTTTAGTTAACAAGTCATTTTCAAACATGTAGTGAAAAAACTAATGTTAGTTTTCTAAACAAAAGCAGAAAAATGAAAAATAAAAAAGAAAAGAAGATATTACTTTGGTGTTACTTTCTTAACGATACCAACAGCTACGGTTTGACCCATATCTCTGACAGCAAATCTGCCTAATGCTGGAAATTCGCTATATTGTTCAATGACCATGTCACGAGTTGGAATAAGAACTACTTCAGCAGCATCTCCATTTTTAAGGAAGTCTGGGTTATCTACCTTTCCTTTTTTCGATTGTTTCATGTTTAATTTAGCAAATCTGATGGCTACTTGAGCAGTTCCACAATGAACTACTGGAGTGTATCCAACGGCAATTACTGAAGAATGTCTGATGACTTGAACTGTAGCAACTATTTCTTTTGCGATAGTAGGTGGTTTTTTAGAGTGTCCTACAACGTCTCCTCTACGTACATCTTGCTTTGATAATCCTTTACAGCTAAATCCGATGTTATCACCAGGAATAGCTTCTGGAATTTCTTCATGATGCATTTCAATTGACATTACTGCGGCTTTCTTTCCAGTTGGTTGGAAGATTACTTCTTCTTTTGGTTTAAGTATACCACTTTCAACACGTCCTACAGGAACTGTTCCAATACCAGTAATGGTATAAACATCTTGGATGGGTAATCTTAGAGGTTTATCAGTGGGTTTATCAGGGACTATAAATGTGTCAAGTGCTTCCAAGAGAGTTGGTCCTTTGTACCAGGACATTTTATCGGATTTCTCACTGAGATTATCTCCGAGCATACCACTAACTGGGACAAAATTGATTTTTGATATATCGAAACCGAAAAGTTTTAGATTTCTACCCATTTCTTCAGAAATTTCGTTATAACGTTCTTCCTTATAGTCAGCTAGATCCATTTTGTTAACTGCAACGATAAGTTGGCTAACACCTAATGTCTTAGCGAGTAAAGCGTGTTCTCTTGTTTGTCCAGTAGTACTAATACCGGCTTCAAATTCTCCAGTACCAGCACTTATTACTAAGATTGCTGCGTCAGCTTGTGATGTTCCTGTAATCATGTTCTTGACGAAATCTCGGTGTCCTGGAGCATCAATTATAGTAAAATAGTATTTCTTGGTTTCAAATTTATAAAACGCAAGATCTATTGTAACTCCTCTTTCTCGCTCTTCTTTCAACTTGTCTAATACCCAAGCAAATTTGAAACTACCTCTACCAATTAACTCAGCTTCTTTCTCAAATTTTTCGATTTCTCGATCGCTTATGGTTCCACAAACATAGAGTAAGTGGCCCGTCATAGTAGATTTACCATGGTCGACATGACCAATAATTACTAGATTCAAATGAGGTTTTCCTTTTGAGCTCATTATTTTACACCTTTTTTCTATTAGCAGTACTAATAATTTGATTGTGCTTTAATAGATTTCCCTTGATGGATTTTTAAAAGCGTTTTGGTTTGGTTGTTTTTCAAGAATAACGAATTCTTCTGCAAAACATATTTTAAGGGGGTAATCTCAGGTGTTTATCGAGTTTTAAGACAAAGGAATAGGTACAAGTTGGTATTACTGATGAAAATTGTTGATATGAAAAAGAGAAGAAAAGGAGAAGAAAAAAATTGTTGCAGATTAGTCAGCAGGATAAAGGCCGTTAACCTCTGCTGAAAGTTGAGCAATGTTTTCTGGATATATTACCTCAAATATTCTAACAAGCGGGAATCTGTATGCATCAATGGATGAAGAAGCTAAACCATAACTTCTGAAAACTTCATTGAAATATACGATACCATCAGCGCCCTTCAAATCAAATACGGGGTATTGATTAGCTTTAGAAAGAATTCCAGGTCGGTCACTGGTTGGAGTTCCAGGCATTTCATTACTCCAAGCATATCCGGTCGCTGAATCATATGCAGATAATCTATATAGAACGGATTCATAGAATGGATTTTGATAGACAGTGTATCCAATATCTTTGTCTTCAGCAAAATATCTTTCTTCAGTAATTCCATACCTTGGAACTGTAGATTCTGCAATTCTTATACACCAGATAGCTTTTCCTAAATCAGAACCAACGGCTGAGAGCCCTGCTTGAGTGTTAACAAGTACGTATTTTACATTGTACTTATACATCAATCTCACTGATTCGGTGAAATTCCACATTAGCATGGTCCCTACCAGTCCTATCTGCGTTTTATTGGTAGTTGCATTATCCACTAGTGACGTTGCTTCTCCATAATTCGTAATCCAGTATCCGTAATCCCACCAACTCAATACAACAGATGGGCTATTTGTTACAACTCCATCACCTTGTGCATTGGTTTGTAACCACATTAAGGCATCTTGCCAATCACCTGAAGGAACACCTGGTTTGATGAAGTAAACAGGTGCCATCTCAGATCTTGCATAGTCTTTTGACATATTGATGCTGTGAATTGAGAAGGAAACCAATAGACCGAAAATCACAACATAGGCTATTATTGCCTCATCTCGACCAATCGTTTTCGTTAATCGTATTTTTCTTTTTGTAAGAGCAATTTTACCATGGGCACTTAGAGAGTAAGTATATAATAAACGGTCAATTGCCATTGCACTCAACAGAGATGCTGAGGGTGCTAGTAATAGAACAAGTCTGATCATTGATCCTGAGAAGTAAATTGTTGTTACTCCATAAACAAGAATGAAGATATTAACATCTGTTGGTTTCCTTAAGCAATAGTATAGTCCAAGGGGTATCAAGAATGTCATAATGTGGATATTGCTAAACAGTTCGGCCCACGTCATTGGTTGATGTTCACTTACTGAAGCGATAATTGGGATAGAATCTCTTCCTCCTGGGAAGATAACAGACCAAAATTTATCTGCTATGTTAGTGAAAATACCTAAGGATAGAAAAACTGTCACCATTATAACAAGAAGAACTAGTGCCGTAACAGCTCCAACGATGAGCATTTGTCTAAAGGTTTTCTCGTTTAAATTGTGTGATAGATTTTGAATTAGCCCAACAATAACTAAGAACCCTATCATCAAAACGGGCACCATGACTTCTATGTTGAAAAATTTATTCCGCATAACTCTTGGTACTAAGAAACCAAGACTCAGAGCAGTAACAATTGTTATAGTATATGCTTTAATTAATTTCCAAGTCAATTTTCTAGCTAATACTAAAAACAATACAGCAAGTGGCAATAAATCCAACACATATCTATATGCTCCCCAACTACCAATAAGAATCCCTAAACTGATACCAGCTAGGAATGGGGCTACTGTCCCACCACGTTTGAATGCTCTTATAAAGAAATACAGTGTTAGAACAGTGAAAAGAATACCTATTGATTCATTATCATAAAATCCTGCCGTGCTTCTTGAAACAAAGGCTGGTGCAATTGACATAAAAAATGCAGCAAAGATACCAGTTCTTGAGCTAGCAGCTTCTTTCCCTAAATAGTATGAAGCAATTACTGTAAGGAAGCCATAAATAACTGGACTAAAAAATGCAGCTTGAGTAATAGTTATGTTGATTGAAAATATACTTACTAAGCCATAAATAATAACTGCACTTAGAGGAACTCCCCAGTATAATTCGAATCCAGTTTGGAAACCATAGGGATACCAAGAATCTGGTTTGAACCAATGAATAAATGCAACAAAACCTTCAGTATTGATAAATTCTGCACTCACTAGTTGAACATGTGGATCGAAAGCCTTAATCAAGGGGTCAAATCCTTGAAATAGGCCAAATAGTCTAATAATTACACCTACGAACAAAATTAGAATCATACTTATTCTGTTTAGAATTGTTTCTCTTTTTACTTCGTAATCTTCAAAGTGGTCCACGATTTTTTTCCAAAAACGACTCAGCAGTCCGGATAGTCCAGTATCACTTGACATTATAATTCACCTTTAGCTGTTGATCAAACAAGCTAAGCTTTTATTTGAAGTTGAATTAAGAAAAGCGTTTAAAAACATTACTTATGACTAGACAATCAAATTAAGAGATAAGGACTCGATTTTGTATTAAATTTCCTCTAGAATTAATCATTTTTAGAAGTATTATAGCAAAGTTAATTAATATATTCTAGTCTTTAATTGAATCAGATAAAGATGAGACTTGAAAGAAAAATCGCTTATGCTCTTGCTAAGGAATTGAAGGACATAACACAAGAAGCAAAACTTGAAGCTTTAGCTGTTTTAACTGCTACAGGAGATAGAATTGCATTCTATGCAGGTGATAAACAAGCAAACTCAACAGAATTATCAGCGATTGGGGCCGCTTTAGTTGCTGCAGCAAGATTAGCTCTTGAGAGACTTAACTTTGCACCCATAAACGACGTCATGGTGCGAGGTAAGAATGGTTTTCTGATTCTTAAGTCAATAGGTGATTTTCACTTAGTTGGTGGAACAAGTGATATTGAAGAGTTCAAGAATGCTATAGCGGTTTTATCAAACCATGCTCCTCAGATTGCAGATATCTTGTCTTATGTTCAAATTGACGATGATGAAATTCCAACTAACTAAAGAATAAATAAGTATCAGTAAATTAATTGAATTTCTGAAAATCAATATTTGTTCGCTGCAAATTTTGAAGGTTTACAACGTATGTTGATCCAGTAGTAGGATTGATGTTCATGCTTTTTTGATAAGATGTTTGATATTGAAAAGTCCCAGAATTTATGATGGTAACACCTTTGTAAGTTTCATCCCCTGTAATGTGTGTATGACCAGCATGTAAAATATCAGGAATCTTTGTTATAACCAGTTTATCTTCTGCTTCAGGTGCAATTGATGTTCTTTTACCATAAATTGGTACTAAATGGCGATTTTTCAACATCTCTACCATAGCTGGAATAGAAGTTTCGTGAGGGATGACTGGGATAGCAGAATTAATATCCATTATTGAGTTTCCATGTGTCATAAGAACTTCTACATTATGAGCTTTAACATAAGCCGGACTACCGAGCATATATACATTGTCTAATTTATATAGTTCAGGCGCGAACTCTTTAGCAATAGGTGTCTGTGGTTCAGCTGCTCTTGCTGCATCATGATTTCCAGGAATAATGAGAATTTCCACATCGTCTCTGATTCTTTCAAAATATTCAGTAGCAAGTAAATATTGAAATTGTATGTTATCTACATCTAAATCATTTGCTTGATCAGGATATATTCCAACACCATCAACAACATCTCCTGCTACAAAAAGATATTTTACCTTCCTACCAACTTCATTGTATTTATTTGATTCTAAATCACCATTTAGAAAATTTATCATCCTAAGGAAGAGTTCTCCTGCGAAGTTCTTTGATCCAACATGTATATCAGAAATGAATAAAGCAAGAGCATCTTCATACGAATAATTAGGTTTGTGATTATATGGAACATCTGGCCAATAAATATCTTTTATAAAGAGTATACGACCATTCCAGTCTCCTGTGAAGCATAGGATTGAGTCATCTAGAATAAACTCTGCTTTGTACAATAAATCAGGATTAGATTGAAATATCATTCCTGTTACTTTTCCATTTTTATCCTCAAGTTCTAAACTAAAACTACCGCTCTTATTCTTTCGTTTACTATAAACAAGACCAATTAAGGATATTTTATTATTCTTTTTATTTTCTTGAAGATCTTCCGTTGTAACTAAATTTCCAATATCTCTTCGACGTCTGAAGAAACTACTAATAGAATCAAAACGACTTTCAAAATATTGTATAAAGCCACCAGCAGATGCAGATAGTTTCCTAATTTGTGGAGAAGAGATAATTTGCAAATCTGTTGAGATTGTTTCCTTTCTGCTTGAAGAAACCGTTTTTTTAGACACGATTTTTTGTTTTTCCTCTTTTTCCCCATTGATTTCTTCACTTTGAATATCGGGTTCACTGGTTTCCCCTTTAATTTCTGAAGAAGTGTTAGTATTAGAATCGGAGCTATAATTTCCAGTAGAAATATCTCTGATATCAGTTATTGTAAGTATTGCTGTATCCGGATTCAACTCAAGTATTTTATCAATAATTTCTGTAATGTTGGGTGTAGAATTTAATTCAGCAAAGGCTTCAGGCGTTAATTGATAACCAGCTGCATATAGTTTCCGAAATTGCTTTGAGGGGATCATTGATAAGCATTTTTTGAGAGATTTTTTGAGATTAAATAAGTTTCGAATTGAATATTAAACCTTTAATCAAAAAGTTTAAGAAAAAAACTATGAAAGAAAAAGTAGGATAAATTGACCCCGTAGCTCAGCTGGATAGAGCACCAGCCTTCTAATCTTCATTAGTGAAGTAAGTTGGTGGTCGCGCGTTCGAATCGCGTCGGGGTCGCCACTTCATTTTCTTTAATTCTACAGTTCCTAATTCATCTTTGACTCAAAATGTATCTGATAAAAAATCATATATACCACTATTTCTAGCAATATTTGATTAATATGAGTAAATCTCAGAAGAAGAAAAAGAGAGACACTAGCCCAATGCCTGCAACCGGTGCTGGATTGATGAGATACTATGATGAGGATTTACCTGGTGTTAAAATAGGTCCATGGTATATTGTAGCTCTTGCCGTAATATTGATTGTAGCGGTTATTCTGGGTAACGTTTTCTACGTGGCCCCTTAAAATAGAATTTTTAACAATTGCAAAGAGTGTGAGTACTATTCACGAATTTCAAGAACTTATGAAAGACCTTTATCTAGAGAAAGATCTTAAGAGAGGAAAGGAGAAAACTATGCTTAAACTTATGGAAGAAGTTGGAGAACTTGCAGAAGCTGTTCTTCTTGAGGATGAAGAGAAGGTATCAGAAGAAATGGCCGATGTTATAGCTTGGGTATTTAGTATTGCAAATTTATACAATATAAACCTCTCAGACGCTTTTAAAGAGAAGTATAATCAAACATGTCCTAAATGCAATAAAGGTCCATGTATTTGTGATTCCATTTAATTTTCTTCAGCAACTGCCTCTACACAAATAAGCTGTAATATGTGCATGTCATCCTAGCTAGTCCCAAAATTTTTGTTGTTCTTTTAAGATAGAAGCACAGAAAATGTACGAAATGAAGGAAATTGTTTTGTATACTTCCGAAGAATGTCCTTACTGTAGCGTAGCTGAGAAAATTCTCAAAACAGTTCTAGAAGAGTATGGTGGACTGTTTCAGTATAAAAGCATAAAAATCAACGGGGAAAGTCAACAAAAAATATCTTCAATTCCCACTATTCTCGTAGGTAAAACAAAAATTGAAGGTCTTCCAGAAAGAGAACAGATTCATACTGCTTTATTTTCCTAATAAGGTTGAATTTAGAAAAGCAAAACTACAAGAACAATTATTTCTCATTTAGTTTCTTGAAAATATAATTCAAACTCCACAATATCCTTTACAAGAGCACCAACAAGATCTCCTAGATCCAGCAATTGTTGAAGAAAATCATCATATGGGAGTGTATCATATGCTTTCAACCATAATTCATAACCATTTTGTAATTTGGTTTTTGCAAGTTTATGGCTGGAACAGAACTTTCCAGAAGATTTGTATATTGTATCTTGACATATTTTACACTTAGTGGGATTCATTTTTTCTTTTCTCCTTTTATGTTAGCTTTAGAAGGACAGTCCATAGATACACACATAACGCGCTTAGTTCTCCCTGTTCGCCATTCAATCATAGGTAAACCATCAAACGGGCATTTTTTATCTGTAGGTTTTATTGTTCCATAACTAGGCAAGGGGAAAGTTACTGTGCAATTAATTGTTTTATCAAAATATGATGAGCAAGCAATAAATCTTTTACCAGATTTCTTTGATTTTATAATTCGTAGATCACCAACTTTACACTCTGAACATTTTCCTATTAGCACAGAATCTTTTTTTTCTAGATTAAGCAAGTTCTGATAAAGAGAAATGCCAATATCTGTTTCATTTTCATGGAAGAGCTTAAGCAAATCTTTTAGGTCTTTCTTGATGGAGATTAATATTTCATCAATATCGCTCTGTTTTTCTTGTACTTCTTCCATCGTGGTTTCTAATTCTCTTGTCATATCTGATTTGATTAACACTGGATAATGAGATTTTAGAACACCGACTACAGCAATGCCAAGAGGAGTTGGTTTAATCTCGGAGCCTTCAATGTATCCCCGATCAAACAAGGTTTCAATTATCCCTGCGCGTGTAGCCTTTGTTCCAATTTTCTCTTGTTCCATTTCATTTAGAAGCGTGGATTCATTAAATCGTCTAGGTGGAGAACTGAAATCTTCTTTCGATTCTATAAATGAGAAGTTAACTTTGCTATTCAACGCAATATCAGGTATTGAACTTTCACTCATATAAAAATAAGGTTTGTAGTATTTTATCCATCCCTCTTCTATGATTTTGCTTCCTCGCACTTCAAATTTATGGTCTTTTACTGTAATTTCAATTTTCTTTTTTGATATTAAAGCAGGTTTCCCAAATAAAGCTAGGTACCTTTTTACAATTAATTCATATAGTTTTTTCTCTTCTGAGTTCAAGGTTTTAGGGGGGTTTCCAGTTGGATGAATAGCGGGGTGTGCTGCATCTGTCCGTCTTCCTTCCCTTGGTTTGAATTTTTTACGATTTAGTATTTCAGTTATGAAAGAGCCATAAGAAGTCTGCTTTCCAATTTTTGTAAGAATAATCTTGTGACCTAGTGTCATTGGAAGTTTTTGACTATCGGTACGTGGATAGGAAATTGTCGCTTTTAAATAAAGTGACTCAGCGATTTTCAAGGTCTTACTTGGAGAATATTTGAAGTGTTTATAGGATTCTCTTTGAAGGTCTCCCAAATTAAAAGGTGGAAACGAGTACATTGGTTTTTGCTCATCTGAAATATCGGTAACAATACCAACCAAACTTTGGCAATCTTTTACGACTTTATTCGCTTCCTTCTCCTTATCAAGTTGTGTCTTTTCATATAAGGCTTTGAATTTCTTTTTATTAATAATAGCTTCGCTTTCAATTGTCCAAAATGGAATAGGTACAAATATGTTTATTTCATTTTCTAGATTTACAACAGCACCAAGTGTCGGACCTTGCACCCTTCCAATTGATATTGTCTTGAATCTGTTTGAAACGCGTTTCAATGCTAAACTTAATGCTCTAGAATAATTTATTCCATACAACCAATCAACATAATGACGCAATAATCCAGAATTCAAGAACCCAATATCAAGCTGTTTACTCCTTTTAGAATAAGCTGTATTAATGTCTCTTGCTGTTAGCGTAGAAAATTTCATTCTTTCTGCTTTATTCTTCCCTAATAAATACTTCAAAATCAAAAAACCTATGACTTCTCCCTCTCTGTCATAATCTGTCATTACGATTACTTCTGAGGCTTCTTTTGAAAGAGTTTTAAACACATCTACAAAGTTCTTTGTTCTCGCTTTCGAATTTGTGATATGACTTGGAACCCAATGGTAATCTAATACGGGGTAATTCCAAGATTTACTTAGTGGGGATAACGTGAGTAAATGACCTATTGCTGGCACAATTACTATTTTTTTCCCATCTCTCAAGCTTATGTAAACAGGAACACCTTTTAATTTCTTAAGAACTGGTTTTTTGTTCTCATCAAGTGCTCTTGCTAATCTACTTGCAGCTTGAGGTTTCTCAGCTATACCCAAGACATATGGTCCATTGATCGGCGGCAAATAATTTTCACCTTACTATTTTGAAAGTCCTCATTTTAGATAGAATTGAGGCAGTGGAGCCAGGACGGGGATTTGAACCCCGGATCCTAGAAGGAACTGATTTTCAAGACCAGCGCCGTTGTCCGCTTGGCTATCCTGGCATACATCAAGCAAATTGTTAAGAGCGCATTTTAATTAAAAATATATCTAAAGATGTTTTTCCAACTTAACAAACGAACAATAGCACTCTTATCCACCGTGAGAGATGGGTATTATTTTTATTTCTATGTTAGACCCAATTTTGTTAAACAATTTCTTTGTCGTCCTCAACTCGATCTTTTCAGAGATTAATAGGTATCCTGGTCGAATATCGTCATTAAATATCAAAAGCTCAAAAGCACTTTTATTTTTACTCAGAAGCAAAATTACTCCTTCTAACAAAGTCATTTCATTGGTTACTTCTCCCTTTAATACCTGACTATCTGAAGGAATGGAGGGGTGGAGATGTAATGTGAGAAAATAGTTTACCATAAAAACACCTTATAAAAAAATAGTTAAAGAGAGGAATTATCCCACTTCAATTTCAAACATTGAAAGTAAGTCTTCAATATCTTGAGCTATTTTTTCATCTTCTTCGCTTAGCTCAGCACCTTCTTCTGGTTTTAAGAACTCAATTGCTCTAACAAAACCATTCTCACATATCATTCGAGGAACGTGAGAACTTGAGAAGAATATACCTTCAGGTGGTTCATCGAGCTCTTCGAAAGCACCAGTGTATGTTTCAGTATACACTTTGTTTCCAATAATAACTAGGTCTCTAAAGAAACCTTTAGGGGCTCCTAAATCTTTCAAAATTTTCAAGGATTTTTCGAGCATAGATTCCTCAACTTTGGCTACGGGTGCAGATGTAGGTGTAGGTGTTGGAGAAGAACCAACAGGTGATAAGTCTTCGGGTTTTTTAATCTCAATTGATTCTGCTTCAAGAGCAGATAATATAGAAGGTGTTGGCCTATTACCTGGTGCACCCATCTTAGCAATATGGGCAGGTAATTGGCTCGATGAAACTTGAGTTGGACGGTCTTTCAACTGAGCACCACCTTCTTCAACTTCGACAGTAACTGGTTTAGAAGCATCAAATGCATGAGATTCATCAAAGACGTTTATTCGTTTTTGTTTTTCAATAATCTCTTCAGCTCTAGCTTTAACGGTGTCAGGAACAAGATCTGCTTTATTTATCTTTTTTAACATAGCAACAAATTCTGCTGTTTCATCATCTTGATCGCAAGTTTGTGGCACATAAGCGAATCCATATTCTTTTTTCCTCAAGTCTGATAAGGCTCTACTTCCAATGAACTTCTTCCTTATTGGGCACTCTGAACCTTTCCATAACCACATTCTTTTTTCGTTTTCATCAACAATAATCAGTACTTTCTGATTTCCAAGTTCTAATTCTTGGCTTTCTACTAATGAACCAGTTTCCTGAACTTCCAAATACCTCATGGCGTTTCACACTTTAGATATCTTCGAGAATATATATGCAAATTCGTTTAATAAAAGTTATTGATGGTATCAACGCAAATTTTTAATCACAAACAAAACTTCAGAACCTAGGAATTTTATCATTAAAAGTAATGGAAAATAAAAAAAGAAACATAGATAAATTTAGGTTACGTCATTTTTTCTTTCTTTTCTGTTGTATCCTCATCTACAGCTATATCTGTTTCATTGGTCTTTTTATTGCTACTTAAGCCCACGAAAACTAGAATAGGAAAAATAGCTTTGCGGAATACTAATACAAACAAATCAATCAAGGAATCTATCCACAAGCTTACTGTATTAAGAATAGGAACTCCTTGATTCTCTATAATTAAGGCAAAAAATATGGTTCCAAAGAAACCTACAGGTTTTCCTAAAACATCGTGCGCCCAATACCAAGCAGCTTGGTTAGAAGCCCCATAGGTTACTTGAAGGGTAACGGTCATTCCAATAACTAGTGCAATTCTTAAAAAATTACCGATGATAAGTGCGACAATTGTAAAAAAGGTAGCCTTTACTTTTTTCCAAAAATCTGCAGGGGTGACAACGATTAAACCCATGAGAAGTGCTCCAGCTTGCATACCTGTACACGCTCGTACAACTGCAAATCTTCTTTCTGCAGTTTCGGAACGTATCACAGGAGTTAGATCTCCATGAGTACCTAATCCAGTGAGGATTCTTACTAACAAGGCAACAAATGAACTAGATAAATCACCTTCATCATAATATCCATCAAATGTAATTTCATACTGATATAATTCTAAGATTTGAAAAACCGTGTCATTAGTAAGTCTTTCAAGGAAGAAATAATCTGGAATGAAATACAAGAGTATGGTCAGAATCACAACAACAATGAATGAAATTGTAGCATAAATCCACTTATTCTTTCCAGTAGGGTTAAGTAAAGCCCTCAACTGAAGAGCAGATTGCTTTTCTGTCTCTTTCACCATAACAAGTCAACTCCCAATAATTATAGATAATTAAAAATGATTCGTTAGATATAAAATAACTAGAAAAAGCAAACTATTTATCAAGAGCGAACGTTCACTCATCAGAACTGTATTTCATAAAAAACTCTGATAATTGAACAGATTCTTTTACTTTTTTAGATTTTTTTTCTTTTGAAGATGCTAATGCTTCTTCACCAAATAGTGACTCCAAATTGTGTTTCATAATTGCTAATCGATTCTTCAGATATTCAGAAAGATCATATTCCTCTACCAGAGAACTAGCCATAGCAAAGTACTTTGATACAGATGCTCGGTATACGGTTAAATTCAATTTAGCCATACCACAATTTGGACAAACCCCTGTTAAAGGTATTCTTCGATATGTTCTATTGCAGTTGGTGCATCTGAATTTCTGAGAACCAAATCGTCGGAGATTACCTATCATATCAGGTATAAAGTGATTTACTATTATTCTTGTTGCAACATCCTTTGTGTCTACAGCTTTAATCAATTCAGCAACATGAAGTTGAGCATAAACCTTGTCACTCATTGTTTTAAGGTTTTTATAGGCAGTCGATTCTGGTCCTTCAAAGATGTGAGATGTTTCGTGAGTATATAGAAAACCTTCGTAAGCACTCTCATCACTTAGTCGATTACTGATCATATCTATAAGGGGAAGAACAGCTTTAGGAGATTTTCTAGCTAATGTTGCTTCATAAAATGTAAGGGGGTATTTAGCACATGTATCAACATTGTGTGATTCATCATCTACTTCATGGGGATTAAGATTAGAAACAAGAATCAAGGGAGCATCCATCTTACCACCACGGATTTCAGGAAGATAGGAACGAGAAAAATTAAGAAAAGCATCAAGAGCGAGAATACAAGAATCTTCATCTCCATCACAATTTCTTCGCTTCGCTGCGTGCCAATAAGGATGAGCGAAGTTAACTTTAGCTTTAGTGAAACCAATTATTCGCCCCACAATTCCCGCAGAAGTGTGTGGAGCTAAACCCATGACGAGCTTGCCTATAAGATCTGAAAATCTTGATACATTGTAATAGTGTGGCAATCCATACACTTTTTCCAATAATTCATCAATAAAATTTGCAACTCTAGCTAAATGTTTACCCCCATCTACGTTCAAAACTATATCCTGAATTTTAAGTTCAACAATTTGATCTGAATTAACTAGAGGTTTTCCATGAACATCAGCTAAATATCCTTGTTCATGTAATTGTTGAACAGTTGTTCCAATTTCTGAAGGTTTGAAATGTGTTAGCACAGCGTCAGTTGAATCAAATCTAATGGTTCCATCCCTATAAACAAAAAGCTCATGTTTTGCCCTTAAAATCCCTTTGTCAATTAATTCAGGAGCTCGAAGTTTATTCATTAGCTTTTTTATGGTTTTAACTTTTTTAGGAATCGGGGCTCCAATTCTCTTCTCTGCTTCTTTTATCTGATTTGCTAATGGATAATTTACTAGTTGGTAGTGGTGTGTCATCCTGCCACACTTTGGACAACGATCATCTGTGGTTTCCTTATTGCATGACGGACAAAATGCAGAGACAACAGTAGGAGCATTGCAAGTTGAACACAAAACATTGAGGGTAAGAGTGCCACATGAAGGGCATGATCTACGCGACAATTCTATGTTGATATTCTTATGAGTAGCAGCAACAAATA
>BPTM01000133.1 GCA_023705945.1 Candidatus Heimdallarchaeota archaeon | reverse complement strand
GTGGAGCAGAAGCTGAGGACAAATATCCTCTAAATGAAAGTTTTGAAAGAATCAGTTTTCAATTCTTCTCTTTAGGAAGTCTATTATTTTTTGCTTGTATATTTCTATATAGAAAGAGAAGAAAGATCTTTTACAAAGAATAAACTTCATTCAAATGTATTTTTCAGAGAAAGAGGGATAGAATGGATTTGCCATGAAGTTAAACCCGTAAGAAAGTGAGTAAGTACTTGCAAGAACTGCTTACACTTGAAGCATATTAACTGCTTCAAATCATATTAATTCAATAGAATAAATAAATCTAATCATTATATTCAACGTTCTACAAAATCTATCAGTTTCCCTCTATTGACCACTCCACAGTTTCTGCAAACTATCTCTCCTCTTATTTCATCGGTTATGAAAGAGTTTTTCCCACATTCTTAACAAGATTCCTCTTCTTCTCTTTTGATTATCTCTCTTTGTTTTACTTCAGACATAATTAATCACCCAGTATTGATAAAGTGGGTGGCTACAACATAGATCATTCCTCCTAGAACAAGGACTATCCCTACTCTTTAAACAGTGAAGCTATGGAAGTTTTTCTTATCTTGGTTGTTTCTATAATCTCTTTCTGTTTCTCGTCTAATCTTATTTTTCTGAATAGTTCCATTACTGGTCTGATGTACACTACTAATCCTATGAAACAGATTACCGCTCCTGCAAAGACAGCTAAGATGATATTCATTCTCTGCTCAAAGTTCTCTTGGCTGATTCTTAGAAAAATCAATTCTGTTAGTGTAGCTAAAAGAAATATCACAAATAGCACTACTTGACTTTGGATCAATTTCAGATATTCTCTATTAGACTTGGTATGAATTGTTTTCTCTAATTCTTTTTCCACTATTTTTTCTTTTTTACCCACTTCTTTCACCTTTATTGAAGCGGGATGAGTGAACAAGAAGGGTGATGTTCACATATTAATACTCAAAATGGTTTAAAAACTATGTAGAGTTTTTTAATAATTTATTTCAATTAACAATAGCTGGATTTTTTATACAACCTTTATAAATGAAATGTTTCATTATCTTAACAGATTAGTCCTTACCCTTCTTTTTGTTCGTCCCACTAAACTATCAGAGATGAACAATAAGAGTCAGAAACAACTAACAGAACACGCTTTGAACAAGCTTAAATTCTTCCTTTCTCAATTTGAGGAATTGTATAATGATATAGAATTATTGAAAAAACAGCGAACTATTCTTGAACTTCCTTTAGATCTTTCTATCAATCTTGCTCCTGTAGACATGAATGATGAAGATTCTTATCTTCAAGCTCTCCGAGATTATGAACAGTCGCTTCATCAAGGAGTTAAAGACCCTTTAATCTTTGGTTTGAAGAAAATCTTTGAGCAAACATACAAGGATTTTGCTTCTTTTCTCTCTTCAGCCTTCTCTCCCATTCATATCATCTCATAAAGATTGGGAGTTTAGGGGAAATTTTTGAATTCACCCATTTCTACAATTAATATATTTTTACAAATTTTTTTAGTCATTTGATAACACTAAAAAGGTAGAAAGTTATTGTTTCTTATGGAAATCCAACCTTTATACCCCATAACATTCTTGAGAACTAATAATATTAAGGAAACTAGACGTTTTTATGAGAACATTATGAACTTTCCAATAGCTTTAGAACAAAGTGGATGTTTTGTCTACAGAGTTGGAAATTACGGCTATTGGGGTTTCTGTGAAAATACTAAAGAACCTGTAGAAAAAGCAGAACAAGTTTGTTTAACCGTAGTTGTTAAAACGATGGGAGAAGTTGATAAATGGCACAAACACTTGGTAGATTCTGGTGTAACAGTTGCAAGATCACCACAAAAAACAGAAAGATACAAAATCTATAATGGATTTTATGCAGATCCGTCTGGTTATACTATAGAAATACAATATTTCTATGAAGAAGGAGAACCTTTAGGGCATGAATTATTCTAAGAAAGTGATTAGATGAAGAGAGTAACAGGGATCGGTGGAATATTCTTTAAATCAGAAAATCCTAAGAAACTAATGGAGTGGTACGATAAACATTTAGGGTTCAACTTGCATGAATCTGATGAGGTTGCTGTAGTCTTCAAGGATAGATGTAGGTCTGAGAGTGATAAAGAGGAATATGCAATTTGGTCTCCTTTTTCGAGAGATACTAAATATTTTGAACCAAGTAAAAAGGATTTCATGATAAACTTTCGAGTAGCTGATTTAACAAAACTAGTAGCACTTCTAGAAGAGAAAGGAGTAAAAGTACTTGGAGAGATTAAAAACTACAAACAAGGTAAATTTGTATGGATTATGGATATTGAGGGGAATAAAATTGAACTATGGGAACCATTTATAGAAAAATAGACTTTGTTTAAATTATCTTGCACTTAACTCGATTTTATCTGGGCTCGCATAGCTTTTGGAATAAATTTAAATTACTTTGATAGATACTATCCCAAAGGTGAAATTTATGGCTTTAAAGGAATTCAAATACGATGTTCCTAAATTATCTAAAGGTTATGCGGGAAAAACTCTCTATATTAATCTAGATACATTGGAAATAAAAATAGAAGATGTAACAGAAGAGATGAAAGAGAAATTCATAGGAGGAAAAGGTTTTGACCTTTACCTAATGTGGAAGTA
Organism: Candidatus Heimdallarchaeota archaeon; assembly: GCA_023705945.1. Taxonomy (GTDB): domain Archaea; phylum Asgardarchaeota; class Heimdallarchaeia; order Heimdallarchaeales; family Heimdallarchaeaceae; genus UBA460. The sequence continues at coordinate 149 of BPTM01000133.1, read as the reverse complement.
TCTTCCAAAGGATAAGAGAACAAAATGGGATGATAAAGAAAATGTACTTGCAATCGCATCTGGTCCTTTAGGAGGAACATCAAACTTTCCTGGTTCTGGAAAGAGCATAGTAACAGGAGTCTCACCATTGACAGGTATAATTATAGATT
>BPTM01000132.1 GCA_023705945.1 Candidatus Heimdallarchaeota archaeon | reverse complement strand
TAAGTTTATCACCATATTCAGAGCGAAGATGTTCAATAGACTCTTTCATTATGTTTTCAGTTATATTAATATTAGATTCGAGCTGATTCTTCATTTCCTCAGCGTTTTTCTCAAACGTTGCTATACTATTTTTTCTTATTTCTGAAACATCTTCCTTAACAGTTGTAATTGCCTTTCTAAAGGTGTTTACTTGACTATTTGATAATCTGTTAATATCTTGTTCATGAGAACTTAAAATTGTTGAAATTTTCTCTTCAAAACTAACTGAATATTTATCAAATTCAGTTTTTCCTTTTTCCAAAGTAGAGAGAATGGTACCTTGTAATGAAACTAGCATTTTATTGGTCTCTTCCAATTTACCGCATACTGTTTTTGATTGAGTTTCTGTCCACTCATTTAGAAAGGTTCGATCTTTTTCAGATCCATCTTTAACATTATTCTCAAGATTAATCCTATTATTATCAATCAAGGTTCGAATATTTTCATTCAAAGATATGAACTTGTTTTGTATCAATGTTGCCATTGTTTGATAATATTTTTGTAATTCAAGCTGGTTTTCCAATGCTTCCTTGAAATTGGTTGCTTGAGCTTCTAAATTTTCTATTTCTCTTCTAATTTTATCTAAATCTTTAGATACTCTTTCAGACATTTTTTTCACCTAAAATTCTAATTCCTTTTCAATATTCTCCAAAGAAATTTCCTGTATTTCTTCCTTTTTTGGTTCTAATGTTGGTTCTATAATTAACTCTTCTTGTTCAAACTTCATTGTTTTGAAATAATTGTGATGGATACTTTCAGGGTTAAATAAATCAGCAGCTTTCTTACGTATCCTTTCAAAATTCTCCTTATCTCCCATACTTCTATTACACTCTAAACTCCATTTCAAATATCCTCTTACAGCATATTCATTTTTCTCTATTGGAAGACTCATAGCCATTTTTTCAAATTGATCAGAAGCTCTTGAGTAAGATCTTTTTGCTTTCAATTCTTCTTCTACTGCGTCATAATAATTTGCTGATTTCACATAAAGTTTTGCAGCAAAATAATAGTTCTTTTCTTCAAATTCTCTTGCTATTGATTCGCAGACTCCACCAGCTTGCTCTAGCTCATTTATTTGCTCAAATTGATGAGCATTAATGATTGCAAAATCGTATGCTCGTTGATACATTTTCTTTTCTATACAAATCTTAGTAATTTTATTCAGTTTCGCGGCAATAGCAAAATCTGCTAATCTATCCCTTATCTTCTGAGTAAGATTTTCAATTATTTCTATAACCCTGTCAGATGGAGCAATGTGATTTTCAAGATCGTTTAAAATCGAATCTAATTGTACCATTAACGTTGGTAAAGGACCGAATAAGGTTAACCTAAATTTCATAGCAGTCAATAATGAATCTTGAACTAATCTCGCATATTGTGACCCCAACCATAAAATCCCCTTTTCCTCTAAAATCTTAAGTGTGTCATGAGTCACATAAGCAGTTAACTGCTCGATGAGGAAAACGTTTTCATTATATGAAGCCATTTCAATAAAAGCTGCTTCTTCATCATCTGTTAACTCAAAATATGACTGTATATTTCTCTCAACGAAATCTTCTATTTGTAAATCAGAGGATATGAAAGCTACACCTAAATTCAGATCGAAGAAAGAGCGATGACTATTAGTAATTAATTCTAATATTCCCTTATTTATCAACATCGGATCCTTTCGTCTAAGATATATTTCTGCTTCTGAAGCAGTTAAAGGTTCTATTCTTATAATATTTGCACCATTAGTCAAGTTCTTCTCGTAATCAAAATCATAGAGATATTTTTCATTAAATGTTGCAACAATAACAAAATTGTATTTTCGTTCATTAACACCCTTTACAATTCTTGAGAATATCGGATAGAACTCCTGTAAATCCAATAACTTAAACAGCTGTAGATTATCAAAGAAGAAGTAAAGAAACGTGTTTGTTTCTTGTAATTTTATATTTAATTTATCAAGACTGTCGAAGAATAAGTCAACATAATGATCTGTATAGGATTTTTCGGAAGGAATTTTCAGTGTTTGATTTAATTGAGGGAGATCATCACCTAGTTTCTTTTTCCCTACTTTTTCCAATAATGAACGCCAATCAGGTGATAATTCATCTATTTTATTCTTCCATATTTTAAAAAAACTTAGGAGTTCATCTTCTTCAGGAATCAACTTCACAACATGCACTAGGTCACTTCTTCCAGAAATTGATGTGGATAGTTTAGATAATAATGAACTTTTACCAGTTCCTTCATCACCTATAATCAAAAATGAATGAATATTATCTCTCTGTTGTTTGATTTTACCAATCTGTTCTGTGAAATTGTTAATTATTTCTCTTGAACCATAGAAATCATCAGGTTGGCAAGGTTGTAGAAAATCGCTTTTTTCACTTGTCATTATTATCCTCACACTTTGCTCAATTTGATTAATGTAATTTTCTACTTATAAAATCTGTGTAAGTGTTAAACATAAAATTCTGTTAGTATAGACCCTACTTCAGAATTAGTTATAACTTTATTTTTAGATAAAATTAGAAACATATAAAAAGGTCTAGCAACTTGATGAATATACTCAACAACAGAGGTGTAAAGATGACAATAGGTGAACGTTTTGTTAAAGCCAGCGATAATTTCCGAATTACAGCTGGAAAGAATCGAAAATACAGAAGAAGGGATCATCTTTGCGCAAAAGAGGATTTTTGAGCTAGAAAATGACTTGCTCTTAATATATGAGCTTTTGAACAAAAGTTTGTATCTTTTTATTGACTTAATGAAAGGTAAACAACAATTGATTTTCACTGAAGCTATAAAACAGTTAGATAAGAGATCTCTCTCATTGAATAAGTTAGCAGAGATTTTATCGCATAAATTAGATCTCACATTTTCAATGATTAAGTGGAATCTGACAAAATTCAGAGATTATGGATTGTTTGAATCTAATGGTCAAAGAGGAAATACAAAGTCAACCGTAACAATAACTGAACTAGGTAGAATGCTTTATTCCACTTTTGCGAAGATGAAAACAAAAAAACTGTAACAACCAAAACAATATATGAAAAATAGCTAATCAACTAAATGGAGACTGAGTATATTGATGAAAGAGCAATTCTTACATTATGAAAAATCAGGTCAAATACTTGCTCAATCATTAGAGTATGCTTTATCAATTACAAAACCAGGTGTGAAGCTGGTAGATATTGCGGACAAAGTTGAAAACCTTATCCGCAAGAATTCAGCACAACCAGCTTTTCCTGTTAATATTTCTATTAATGAAATTGCTGCTCATTATTCACCAGTAATTTTCGATGATTTGACTATTCCAGAAAATTCTATAGTAAAAATTGATGCAGGTGTACAAGTCAATGGATACATTACAGATGCTGCAAGAACCATTGTTTTCAATGAGAAATGGGAACAAATGAAACTACTTGCTAGAAAGGCATTGGATAAGGCTCTAGCTATAATCAAACCTGGTACTACAGTATATGAAGTGGGTGAGATTGTTGAAAAAACAATTAACAAAGAAGGATTTAAACCGATAGTCAATCTAAGTGGACATTCATTAGCTCAATATTCTTTACACGATGGACTATCAATTCCAAACTATAAAATTCCTAAAAGATTGAGAGACAAATCACAGACCTTCAAAGCCGGAAGAGCATATGCCGTTGAACCTTTTATTACAACAGGAAAAGGAAGGGTTAAAGATCATCAGGATACGACGATATTTAGACAATTCCGAGAAGCAAACTTAGAGACATTACCAAAGAAGACTAGGGATGTATACCAACATATTGACAACAATTTTCATAAAATGCCTTTTTCGCCCAGATGGCTTTTCAATGAAAGCTTCGCAGTCGAGGAAGTAGAAGATACTATGAACGAACTCATTAATCGAAACATAGTGCATGGATATCCGGTCCTTGTTGAAAGTACAGGAGCTCCTGTTACACAAGCTGAAGAAACTATTTTAGTTGATAACAATAAAACATACATTCTAACAAAAACAAAAAACAAGTGAGAGAACATCCATAATCTGGAACGTTACATCTCCCAAAAGATAATTTTAGATTATTAGGTGTTCTAGTTCTCTTGGATATGGAGTAATTAACTCTGAACCATCTTTCGTTATGATTACTGTATCTGAATGACGAAATCCTCCGAACTTATACTCATAAATTCCTGGTTCGCATGTAAATACCATACCTGGTTGAATTATCTCATCTACTCCTATATCGAGGAAGGGAGCTTCATGTCCTTCCATTCCAATTGCGTGTCCAGTGTGATGTTGAGTTAAATGTTTCATACCTGCTTCCTTGAACACATTTACAGAAACTTTGTCCACTTCACTACAAGGAATTCCAGGTTTAAATGCTTCTAAAGCAGCGTCTTGTGCTTTTTTCATAACATTAAAATATCTTCTCTGTTTTTCAGAAGGAGACCCAATAAACATAGTTCTCTCCAGCTCTGAAAGATATCCAGAAACATTAGCTGCTGCTCCTGTAACTAAAACATCACCTTTTTTGAAAACTGTTTTCTCAATTACAGAATGTGGTATTGCAGACCACTCTCCTATTTGGCCTCTGTATCCTGCATGAGCAGGGAGTAATCCTCGTGGGATGAAACCTTTTAGATCGTTCATCATCTGTTTTGAAGCTTCAACACAAGCTTGAAGTGATACTTCTACCTCATTTTTACCCTCTTCAGTATATTTCTGTAGAAGTTGATGAGCTAAATCGCCATACTTTGCTGAAATTTTTATCAATTTAAGTTCTTCTTCATCCTTGATTTTTCTCATTTCTGGTATCAATGAGGAAAAGATATCAAACGAAGCTTCTTTAGCAACTAAATCAGATAGCAAAGGACCTTTATATCCCCAATAAGCAGAGAAAGTTGTTGATTCCATTCCTACTTTGGTGTCCAAAATCTTATGTTCTTTTAGACTTTCAATGAATATCTTTGCTGGGTGGGTCATATCAGGATATTCAAAATAGAGTTCTCTACCTACCCAAGGAATTTTTTCTATTAGATGTTCTTGTTCTAATCTAGGGACAAAAAACCATGGTTCATCATTATGAGGCAAAACAAATGCAATAGGTCTTTCAGTTGGGATAAAATGGTATCCTGTTAAGTAATAAATTGATAATGGGCTGAAGAAGATCATAGATCCTATATCAGTTCTTTCTTGAAACTCACGTATTTTTTCAATCCTTCTTAGATGATTCTTTTTTGTTATAGCATAATTATTCATGTAAATTCTTTCCTTTTTTCTAAGCAAATCCTATTACTGTACTTGTTGGCAGTACTTTTCTAAGAGTAATAAGATCTGGTTTATATAGAAATGTTAAATGTTTCGGGAGGGGATTTTCAATGAATTCAACCCATGTTCCTTCGAATTTGTTTAATGCTTTTAATACTAAAAATTGATCAATCATCTCACCAGAGATAACATAAGTACCCAGTCCCAGATCTCTTCTCCTAATTATTAGAAAGGGAAGAAGAACTTCATTTTCTTTCTTATTAGGACAAATTGAAAGAAGTAAATCTATTTCCTTATTGTCAATATACAATTGGCTATTATCTTCACTAACATACACGTTGTAACCTTTGTTAGCTACACTTAAAGGAACTCTTTTCTTAGGCAGATGTAAGTTAATTGAATCTATTTCGTGTTTTAGGAAATTGCTTAACTTGTCGTCAAATCCCAAATATTTCACCAATCAGTTTCCTGAGTACGTTTTGGGGAAAAAGATTTTATCAATATTAGAATAAATCAAATGTGTTCCAATCAAGAATGGGATGAATAAGGTAATAATATTGAATATAACAAAGATGAAAACAGCTCCGACAAGATAGACAAAATATAGATCTACAATGTTGAACCCAAAGACGAATACTGTAGCAATTACCAGGTTTACTACGATATCAAGGAAAATCGCATAAATTAACCAAGTAACTATTTCCTTTTTCTTTAGCGTGAATTTCCTAATTGATTTTCCTAGTATATAACCAATAATTATTGCAAAAGGCACACCAAGTATTACTGAAGACCCTTTTATGAAAAGGATGGAAGATATATTAGCAGGAATATTTAAGGAGATAGAGATATTTGGGTCTGTTGGATCATATGAAGCTAGTGCTACAAGAAGATTCAATAGATAATGAAGCATTGATACCGCGACAAATATTAGTGTCATATAGAGAAATTTCCTACCAGAGGAGTACTCTTTCAATTGTGTTGGCTCTATTTTCTCTTCTTTCTTCGAATCTTCTTTCTTTTCTGCAACTTCTACATCTGGTACATCTGGCATTGTAGGCATTGCTGGATAATCAGAAGTAGTTGCTTTTTCAGCTACAGGAGGTGCTCCAGGCAATTCAGATACACTTGGATCATCTGCATGTTCTTTAAAGACCTCAGCATTTGCATCAATATTTGTATCACAGAAGACACATTTGGAAGTACCTGCTACATTAAGATTACCACAATTTGCGCAACGTACAAAATCTTCACTCATTAATATATATTTAAATTAATGAATTAAAAAAGTATCTAAAATTTCTCAGTGTTTTACTTTATTTTTCTTAGAATCTTCAATCAGTTTTTGAAACAGTTTTTCTTGTTTCTTTGGAAGAGGCATTGTATCTTTCAGCTGCGTCAAGAGTTCTTTTTCAGTTTCAGATAATTTATCAGGGATTGCATAATGAACAATTATCAGAAAGTCTCCATAGTTCATACCGTACTGTGTTTTTCTTTGAATACCTTTTCGATCAAGACGTAAGACATTGCCCTCTTTTGTTTTCTTTGGTATTTTCACCTTTTCTGGACCATAAAGTGTTGGAACAATCATATCACCACCTAAAACTGCAATTGGATAGGGGATGGATAGTTCAACTATTATGTTATCACCTTGTCTTTTATAGAAGGGATGCGAGTCTACTATCAATCGGAAATAAAGATCACCTCTGGGTCCACCTAATCGACCTTTTTCTCCTTTTCCTCGTACTCTTAATCGAAAACCAGAGTCTACACCAGGAGGAATATCTAATTTAATTCGTTCATGTTCGTCTGAATCTCCAGTACCTTTACATGTTTTACAAGGTTTGGATATTATCTCTCCGCTACCTTTGCACCGTCTGCATGTTTGTTGTGAACTGAATATACCAAAAGCTGTTCTTTGACTAACCATTACAACACCTGCACCTTTACACTCGGGACAAGTTTCAGGAGATGTTCCCTTTTCTGTTCCAATTCCACCACAATCTGGACAAGGTTTCTTAATAGGAACATCAATAATCTTCGTCACCCCATAAATTGCATCCTCAAACGAAATTTCATAATTCATTAGTAAATCTGATCCATTTTGTGGACCAGATGAACGTCTAGTTCTTCGTCTACCGAACAGGCTGCTGAAAAAATCATCACCTGAAAAATCATTTTGAAAGATAGTGTTGAAAATATCCATAACTGAAGAGAAGTCACCTGGATTAACATTTGAAAAACTAGATTCTACACCACTAAAACCAAATCTGTCATAAGCAGATCTTTTTTCAGGATTAGCTAAAATCTCATAAGATTCAGATGCTTCTTTAAATTTACTAGCAGCTTCTGGGTCATCTGGATTACGATCAGGATGATGCTGCATTGCTTTCTTCCTGAATGCTTTTTTAATATCTGCTTCTGTTGCATTTTTAGAAAGATCTAGAACTTCATAATAATCTCGTTTTTGTGGCATTTTTTTTCATCTATTATATTATGGATATAAAAACAAGAAAGAAAGAAGTAATAAAAATATTATCGGTTAAAGAGAAGATAGAGTTTTATCTAATCTTCATCTTCAACTGGTTCATAATCGACATCTATTACTTGTTCTTCATCAATGTCAGGCTGTTGAGGAGCTCCTGGAGTGGGACCTGCGGTTCCTGCAGGAGTAAATGGATCTTGACCAGGTTGAGGACCTCCAGGTGCTTGGCCAGTTTCAGCATATATTCTTTGTGCTACTTTGGAAATCTCTTGCATCAGGTCATCAGTTTTACTCTTTAGTTTTTCAACATCTTCTTTTTCCATCTCTTTTTTAAGAACTTCAACTTTCTCATCTATTGCCTTCTTTTCGTCTTCAGTTACTTTGTCTTCTAAATCTTTGAGAGTTTTCTCAGCTGTATATATAGCTTGTTCTGCTGTATTTCTTGTTTCAACAGCATCTTTTCTCTTCTCATCTTCTTCTTTATATTTCTCTGCGTCTACTTTCATTTTCTCTATCTCGTCATCAGAAAGACTTGAAGATTGAATTACAATGCTTTGTTCCTTTCCAGTTCCTAGGTCTTTTGCTGAAACTTGGAGAATACCATTAGCATCCATATCGAAAGATACCTCGATTTGTGGAATACCTCTTGGAGCGGGAGGAATGCCAACTAATTGGAATCTTCCAAGTGTTATATTGTCAGGAGCCATTTTTCTTTCTCCTTGAAGTACATGTATTTCTACAGAAGTTTGCATATCAGCAGCAGTCGAGAAAACATTCTTTTTGGTTACAGGAATAGTAGTATTTCTTTCAATAAGAGGGGTCATAATAGAACCTAGAGTTTCTAATCCTAAAGTAAGAGGTGTAACATCTAGAAGAAGTATATCTTTAACTTCACCAGCAAGAACAGCAGCTTGGACAGCAGCTCCCAGTGCAACAACTTCTTCAGGAGCTACACCTTTGTATGGGTCTTTTTTGAAAATCTCTTTAGTCATATCTCTGATCATGGGCATTCGTGTTGCACCACCAACCAAAATGATTTTGTCTAAATCGTTAGCCTTCTTACCTGAATCTTTCATTGCTTGTTTGGTTGGTCCTACGCATTTTTCAACAAGGTCTCTTGTAATATCCTCAAATTTTGCTCTTGAAAGCTCTAAATCAAGATGTTTAGGTCCAGAAGCATCAGCAGTAACATAAGGTAAACTTATTCTTGTTTTCAATTTTGATGTTAGCTCGATTTTAGCTTCTTCTGCTGCATCTTTTAATCTCTGCATAACTTTTGCATCTTTGGTAAGATCAATTCCTTCCTTTTTCTTGAATTCATCTACAATCCAGTCAATAATTCTTTGATCCCAATCATCTCCACCTAGTAGGTTATTACCACTGGTTGCAATTACTTTGAATAAACCATCATCAAGTTCTAATATTGAAACATCAAAGGTTCCTCCACCAAGATCAAACACTAACACTCTTTCTGCTCCCTCTTTTTCTAACCCATAAGCTAACGCACTAGCTGTTGGTTCGTTAACAATTCTCAAAACCTCTAAACCTGCGATTTCTCCTGCATTCTTTGTAGCGGTTCTTTGCGAGTCAGAAAAGTATGCTGGTACAGTAATAACAGCTTTGTTAATCTTCTCTCCTAAATATGCCTCTGCATCTTCAACCATTTTTGTTAAAATCATTGCAGAAATCTCTTCAGGTCTGTAATCTTTTCCGTCTAGAGAAAATCTATAATCTGTACCCATCTTTCTCTTGATACTTCTAATTGTTCGATCATGCATTGCAATTGATTGCCTTTTTGCTTGAATCCCCACGGTTCTTGTACCATCTTCATTTATTGTAACAACGCTAGGTGTTAATCGTCCACCTTCTAAGTTTGGTATAATTTCTGGTTTTCCAGCAACCATATGTGCAATACCAGAGTTTGTTGTACCTAAATCTATTCCAACAACTAACTCTTTCTTTGTTTTTTCCTTACTCAAATCTATCACCATTTAATAAGCATTATATTAACAAAATGAAATTCATTTTCGGAGTGAATTTCTATTCGGAATCGCTATTCAGTTCGCTGTTTACTGATATATAAATGTTGGCATTAACAAAAAAATATTAAAAGAAAAAATATGGATGAAACGTACAAAGAAAAAGA
>BPTM01000131.1 GCA_023705945.1 Candidatus Heimdallarchaeota archaeon | reverse complement strand
CGCACGAGCAACTATTAAAGAAGGAAAAGGAAGGGTTAGAATAAATGGTGTTCCCCTAGAAGTTCTACCAAATGAGCTGAAAAGAGTAAAGATAAATGAAGTGTTCGTACTCGCAGGGAGTGAAAAGAGAGATTCTGTAGATGTTAAGGTTAAGGTAAAGGGAGGAGGATTTATGGGACAGGCTGAAGCAGTTCGTACAGCTATTGCAAGAGGTTTAATCGAGTTTTTTGATGACATGGGTCTAAAGGAAGTTTTTGTCGCTTATGATAAAACAATTGTTTCTGGTGATCCAAGGAGAACTGAACCTAAACACTTTGGTGGGAAAAGTTCACGTTCCAGATTTCAAAAATCCTACCGATAACTTTTTCGCTTCTGTTATTTTTATTGTTAATGAAGAAAATGTCTACTGTTTTAGATTGTTCTATGGGTGAAGGGGGCGGATCGGTTGTTCGCATTTCTGTTGCATTGGCAGCAGCAACCAACTCTCCTTTAAAATTGACTAATATACGATCTAATCGATCGAATCCTGGTTTACGAGCTCAGCACCTTGAAGCAATAAATGCTTTAAGACAACTGTCTGGTTTTGAAATCACTGGTGCTGAGCTGGGGAGTAGGGAAGTATCCATTCACCAGTATGGAAAAAGAAGAAATGAAGCAAATGTAAAAATAAATACAGCTGGAAGTGTATCTCTCGTTGCTCAAGCAGTTCAATATTATTCATTGAATAAGGAAACGGAAATAAGATTAAACATACAAGGTGGAGCTACTCATGGCAAGTGGGCTCCTTCAGTTGAATTCATTGCAAATGTTACTTTTAAAATTCTTGAAAAAATGAACAAAATAATTGATGTTAAGATCGATCGACATGGTTTTTTTCCAAAAGGGGGGGCACAATCATGTTTTATATTCCACCCTCATGATAAGATATTGCCACTGAATTTAACGGAAAAAGGTATTTTAGAAGAAATACATGTTTTTTCAACCGTTTCCTCCCATCTCAAGAAAAGGAATGTAGCTGAAAGGCAGATAGATTCTTTTGTTAAATTAGCAAAACCAACAGTAAACACAATACATCATATAAATTATGTGGATAGTATATCTCCTGGCACTGGTTTAACAATTGTAAATAAGTATTCAGCAGGAACTTTGAAGGGATGTTTTGTTCAGGGAGAAAAGTCATTAACAGCAGAAAATGTTGGTAAAATGTGTTGGAAACAATGGGAAAACTTAGACCAAAACTCAGCAGCCGTTGACATTTATACAGCTGATCAACTTATAGTTCCTATGGCTTTAGCTGAAGGAAATTCAGCAATTACAACAGCTAGATTAACCAACCACACTAAAACAAACATAGAACTAATTCAGAAATTTACTCAAGCGGTTATTAGCGTAAACAAAGAAAATGGGTGTTATCTCATATCAGTTAAACGGCCTTAGAATAGCTGATTATCCATTTCTCGCTATTTCTTTCTTAACGACATATTTATATGATGCTATACAAGTCGGAGTACGACATAAGAGTACAATTTCTGTAAAGATCTACTCTATTGGATGCGTTTAGTGATATAAACTAATCAAAGAAATTTAAATGTAAAATTAAGGACGTGAAAATATGGGGCATAGAAGGGTAAGCGCACCCCATCGATCATCTCTAGGATATCGAAGGGTAAGAGCGAGAAGAATGGTACCTGCACCTCGCGCATGGCAAACATACGAGGGTGTTCCTAAGTTACTAGGTTTTCTAGGTATTAAAGCTGGAATGACGCATTGTGAATATCTTGAAGATAGACCAAGAAGTCACTTAGTAAATAGGGAAGTTACTGTAGCGGTAACATGTATTGAGACACCACCAAATGTTGTGTTTGGTTTACGTGGTTATAAAAAATCACCTTATGGACTCAAAATTGTTGCTGATTTGATTACAACAGAGACAAAAGAAGAGCTTAAGAGAAGGATTAAACCTCCTAAGCAATACGATCTTGAGAAAACAAAGAAAAAGTTTGAGACCCACCTTGAGGAAATAGTTGAACTACGAGCAATTGTTCATACTCAACCTTATCTCACAGGGATTGGTATGAAAACTCCTCAAATTGCAGAAATTAAAATCGGTTGCTCAAAAATTGAGGAAGGATATCAATATGGTCTTTCTCTTCTTGGAAAAGAAGTGCTTATTCGAGATGTATTCAAAGCCGGTGAATTTGTAGATACTATTGGTGTAACAAAAGGAAAAGGTTTCCAAGGGCCTGTAAAACGACATGGAATAAAAATCCTCCAACACAAATCTAAAGGAACTAAAAGGGGTGTTGGTTCAATCGGTCCATGGACTCCTTCAAGAACAATGTGGACTATTCCAAGATCTGGTCAGATGGGTTTCAATATTAGAACAGAGTACAACAAAAGGATAATGCAGATTGGTTCTGATGGATCACAAATCGTTCCTAAGGGAGGATTTGTAAAATATGGTGTTGTGAAAAACAATTACGTTTTGCTTAAAGGATCTGTTCCAGGTCCTAAAAAGCGTACAATTCTACTAAGAGAACCTGTTAGAAAAGCTCCACAACCTGAGAAAGAGCCACAAATACTCTATATCTCAACAAGGAGTCAACAAGGTTAGGATTGAGGCGATAAAGATGAACACAAAAATATATTCCATCAAAGGAAAAAAACTTTCAGAAACAATAAAACTACCAGACGTATTCCAAACACAATTAAGACCAGACATAATTAAAAGAGCTGTACTTGCTGAACAAAGCTGGAAGAGACAACCAAAAGGTGTCAGTCCTCTAGCTGGAAAATTGGTTGCTGTTGAGAATTGGGGACCTGGTCGAGGTGCTGCAAGAGTTCCAAGAATAAAAGGTTCTCGAACACATAGTGCTCAACGAACAGCTTTTATTCCACAAGCGCGAGGTGGTCACAGAGCCCATCCTCCTAGAGCAGAGAAAAAAATAGTAGAAAAAATCAATAGAAAGGAGCATCTACTTGCTTTGAAATCTGCAATAGCATACACAGCACAAAAAGAATCGGTTGTTTTAAGAGGACATCGTTTTGATGATAAAACTGATTTCCCAATTGTTATTGAATCAAAAGCAGAAGAACTGCTAAAGACTCAAGAGGTTGTTACACTGTTAAATAACTTAGGCCTTTCTTTAGAATTGCTAAGAGTGAAATTTGGTAAGAATGTTCGCCCTGGCAAAGGTAAAAGAAGAGGACGTAAGTACAAAGTGCCTGTTGGTCCATTGATAGTAGTAAGTAATGGTGAATGTTCTTTGGTTAAGGCAGGAAGAAATATTCTAGGTACCAATGTTGTTACTGTAAACAAACTTACAACTGAACTTTTAGCTCCAGGAACTCAACCTGGAAGACTAACAATCTGGACAGAAGACGCAATAAAATCTTTGAATGAACGTTTTATTTCAGGTGATAAATGATGGATCCGTACAAAATAATAATAAAACCCCTTATCTCTGAAAAAGACTTCGAGTTAATTGAGAAAGAAAACAAGCTAGTTATCCAAGTTGCTCTGAATGCCACTAAACACCAAATTAAAGAGTCAATGGAAAAATTATACGGTGTTCAAGTTCTCAAGGTAAACACCTTGATCACACCACAAGGAACAAAGAAAGCTTATGTAAAACTAAGCGAATTCGATGATGCTGCAGATATAGCTTCACGAATGGGACTATTCTAAAGGAAGTGAATTAAATGGGTAAGAAAATACTAGTCCAAAGACGAGGTAGAGGAACATCACAATTCCGAGCTGCTTCCCATAAGAGAAAAGGTAGTGTCAAATATAGAAAAATCACCAAAATTGAATATACTGATGAAATAATAATTGGTTCAGTAAAGGATCTTGTACATGATCCTGGAAGAGGAGCACCTGTAGCAATAGTTCTTTTCCAAGATGGATTGAAAAAAGTGATATTACCCTCTGAAGGATTAAGAGTGGGACAAACCATTGAATATGGTGTTGGTTCATCAGTTGTCATTGGTAACACAATGCCATTACAGGCAATTCCTGATGGATCTCCTGTCTTCAATATAGAATTAACGCCTGGTGATGGAGGTCGTTTAATCCGGTCTAGTGGCGGTTACGCGACTATTTTAGGTCGCGATAAAGGAAAAGTAACTCTTCAATTACCAAGTGGTGAAATGAAAGAAATTCCTCAAAGATGCCGAGCAACAATTGGTATTGTTGCAGGTGGAGGAAGAACAGAAAAGCCATTTGTTAAAGCAGGGAATAAACATCATCTCAAAAAAGCAAAAGGACATTATTATCCAAGAGTTAGAGGTGTTGCAATGAATGCGGTTTCTCACCCACATGGTGGTGGTGCACATCAAAGTCCTCCACGTGCAACAACAGTTTCAAGACATGCTCAACCTGGAAGAAAAGTTGGTCTTATTGCAGCAAGAAGAAGTGGAAGAAGAAGAGGCAAGAAATAGTTTTGCCTTTTATTTTTTGTTTTAAATTTTTTTAAAAAACATAGTCATTAAAAACTCAAAGCTAAGATATACTGATAAGGAGTATTAGAATGCAAAATAAGAAACAATATGGAGATGTCGAGTTTATATTTGAAAAACCTCAAAACTTTGAAGGTTGTATTCTATTGAACGGCTGGCATGGGATTGGAGAGTGTGGTTTTATATCGATGAGTCATTTAGTTGAAAACCTAGACCTGAAACGCATCGGTTTCATTATTACAAATAACCTACCTCAGTTTATTTCTATCAAAAATGAACAAATTACTTTTCCTTTTGAAATTTATCGCAAAGATAATTTAGTCGTAATATTACCAATTTTTGAACCAATAAAATCTGAACATTTGCTTTTTACCAAAACTATTGTTGAATGGTCTATTGAAGAGAAGTTCAAACAAGCTATTCTTATTGGAGGATTGGATAAGCGTTTGCAAGACGAACATGCTGTCAAGGGGATCTACACTCGTTCTTTCAAGAGGGATGATTCTACTTCTGCTATCCCAGTTCTTGATGAAGGACTATATGTAACTGGTCCCTTAGCTTACATGCTCATGTTTTACGAACTCAATCAATTTCCCGCTTTAGCTCTCTTACCATATGCAGAAAGATCACGACCTGATCCTGTTGCTGCGAGTGTGGCAATAGAACAGATAAATATCTTATTAGGAATAGGAATTGACACAGAAGGACTGTTGAGAGAAGCAGAAAAAATAGAGAAGGAAATCGAGTCATTAATTCAAGCAAGTAAACCTAAAAGAGATAGAGATAAAGATTCCGATCAAGGAATGTTTGTGTAGAAAAATAAAAAAATGGCGGACCAGACAGGATTTGAACCTGCGAGTCCCGGCTTTCTTCGATAGATCTCCGGAGGCCGGTGCCTTATCCAGACTAGACTACTGGTCCATTTTCTTTTTCATATAATGTAGAATTTATCAAAAATTAATTCATCAGTACAAAAGTTAAATGTCGTAAGAGAAGTCCTCCTCTTCTTGGGGTAGAAACTCTTCAGAAATTGACAGTTTCGCAACATCTTTGAACTTTTCTTTGGTTTCGAGCATAGTTAACACCATGGTTTTCAATGCTTCTACAAGTCCTTCTAATCCTTTATCTTCCAAAGTAGACATGTGAAATTCAGTATTGAATTCAGCTTTCGCCTTTGTAATTTCCTCATTAGTGAGCAGGTCTACTTTATTGAGCACTCTAATAGTAGGAGTATCACAGAACTCATTGGAGATGTCCTCAAGCAAATGATTCTGTTCCTTAGCTGATAATTCGGAATTTTTCGAGTAATCAAACATGTAAACAATAACATCTGAAATATGCTTGATTGAAGCTATGCTTTGACGTTCAATTAAACTGCGTTCATCAAAAGGACGATCAAGTAAACCAGGGGTATCAACTATCTGAACGAGAGTTAAACCAAAATTTGCATGACCAAATACTATCTGTTTTGTAGTAAAAGGGTACTCACCGACTTCCGGAGATCCTGAAGAAATACACCTAACAAGAGAAGATTTACCAACGTTAGGGGCACCAGCAATGACTATCGTAGGGAGGGTAGTATTGAAGTCAGGTACAGATTTCAATTTTTTAACAATTCGGATAAGATATTTCACATCTCCTTGGGCCTTTTTAACAAGAGACACATATCTACCCCCTGTTTCCTTTCTTACTGAAGCCATAACATTAGGATGATTTGTATCATTTAGTTTCTGTAATTGTTCCCTCTCAATTTCATGTAGCTGATTAGATATGCCTTTTAATCTACCAAGAACCTGCTTGATTTTGTCAACACTACCAACTAAATTACATAGCTCTTGATAAAATGGATGAATAGTTTCAACCCAAGGAAACTGATCAATGATGCTATCAATCTTTCTGGTTAATTCATAGGTTAAGGTAACAATTCTATCTTTTTCAAGAAAAGATAGTTTTTGTTCTCTGCTAATTCTTTTCTTAATGCGCGTTCGTCTAACAGCTTGACTTTGTTGAAAAGCATTGTCTATGATTTCGTTTATGGGAGAAATATACGTAACCCTTCTAAATGGGTTACGTGTTTTAAGATCCTTTTTCAATGTTAATCACTTTCTGAATCCAATACTGTCATGTCAATTTGGTGTTCAAAGTACTTAGGAAGATTCTTTATTACATCTTTTCGTCTAGCTTTATGCTCTTCTTGATACCTCAGTACCATCTCAAGTAAACGAGGCTTACAATCAAGACCACAAATAAGTTTACCACCTAAACAGCCTTGACGAGTTTCTTCTAAATCATTATCATCTTGAATGAAGTATTTTTCAAACCAATCAAAAACTGTACAAATGTAAGGGTTTGCTCCAAGTTCTCTTTGTTCTTTAACCGTAGTCCTTCCACCAGTGAAAGCACTCATTATCTTTTTCTTTACAGTTTTAGGGTTGTCTCTTAGGAAAACACATGTTTCAGGGGTTGATGAAGACATAGGTCCTCCTGTAAGACCTTTCATATACCTGATGTATAAAGAGGCAGGTAATGTGATTTTACGCTTTCGAGCAATGTCTCGAGTTAAACGCATGTATACATCTTGATCAAGACCAATAGGAACAACAACTGGAAAATCATCATCTACAGTGGGTTGAAGAATATGAGCAGCTTGAATACAGGTATAATAGATGATACCAGCATTTTCCTCACCAGTTAGACCTAAGGCAGCTTTAATGGCATTATATGTTTGGTTAATGGAAAACGTCAAAGCAAGATAATGGATTCTTGGTGTAACGCTGGAAATGTAAGCATGGACATTGTTAGGTTCAAAACCCAAGGCGAAAATGTCAATAGCATTCTCTAAAGCGATCTCTGCTGTGTTTTCTAGGTTTTCAACTTTGCGGAAAACATACTTCTCGTCATCAGATAATGGCATATAATATCTACAATCGTATTTCTTTTGCAAGTAACGTATTAACTCAAAGAGAATCAAATGACCAAAATGCAAATCGTTTGATGGACCACGACCACTGATAATGGCAAATCCTTTGTTTTGTTCAATCCTGTCAAGGATTTTATCAAAGTCTCTATGTGCAAAGACTACTCCTCTTCTAAATAATAAGTGGTCATCTCCTATTCGAGGTAAGACATTATCTATTTTAGCAATACCAAACTCTTTGAGAATAGTTTCGTAATCAGTTCTTTTCTCTATATCTCGATTTTCTACATTCTTGCTCATTCTAAACACCTTTTAAAAAATGAGAATAAAATCCTTTTCAAAGAATAGCGATTTGGTCTGTCCCCTATGAAAATTTTGTAGTTAATGAAACAGGGGAAAGTCAATACCAGTCCAAGTTACCACGCTCAATATCTTTTTACAAAAAAGTCTTTATAAGATTGTCGAACAAATAAAATAATGATGGAAACTTGGAAAAATAGCTATCTAGAAGCGTTAAAATTGATTGATGATGATAGTATTTGTTCCAAAGGTGTCATACTAGGTTTTAATGTCAACATTGACAAAGTTATCAAAATAACTCCTGAAATCCTCTCAAATATCCCACAAACAACTAGCGTAGAAGATAGATCATTAGACAATAGTAGTCCAAAAAAGATTACGAATATTGAAGAATTGCTTATTTGTCTACTTCAATCAATAGATGAGGGAAAAGCAGATGAGGTTCTTATAAGTTCAGATGAAGTTGCTATCTGGATAGAGGAGAACTTTGTGATCTCAAGAACAGTGATGGGGGGTCAAGCAGGAATAATGGCAAACCTATTGAGAAAAATTGAAGTGAATCCGGTATTACTAAGCACCCCAATTTCAAGTCCCGATTTAACTAAATTACTTGATCCATCAATTATAGATCCAACGACAAACTACGATACATTTCGATTAGAATCAAAAAAGGTATCAGAGAAAATCGAGCCAATAACACACTATGTTTTTGAGTTCTCTGCAGGTAAGTATCCGGTAGCTAACAGGATAATTAATTGCGAAAGACCAAACCGCTTTATTGGCTCGTATGATAAAGTAAATTCTCTACTCATGTTTTCAGAGGAATTTAGCGAATATAGTATTAATAATATATCAGATTATACCTTATGTGTTATAGCAGGATTTCATCTCATTAATTTTGAAACTCACTCGTCTAAACTCTATACGGAGGTTTTCGAACCCGTATTAAGTTTATTAAGTAAATGGAAAGAAAGAAATCCCTTCCTAATTATCCATCTAGAACTTGCCGCAGTAAAAGATAGAAATTTGAAACAAGCGATAATTGACAATCTGTTCCCAGTTGTTGATTCTATTGGATTAAATGAACAAGAACTTATTTCTTTTCTGCATTGTTTTGACAAATCGCTTTCAGTATCTATACATTCAACCATATCCTCGATTAATTTATTCAAAGGAATGTATGCTATTTTTTCCAAATACCCTCATATCCGGTTACATCTACACTATCTTGATTATTTCTTGCTTTTATCCCCTTTAATCTCAGAAAAATCTGCTCTTATACGAAAAAGTTCATTGATCATTTCTTCACTTTTTGCAGCAGTCAAAGCAAAATTTGGAAATATAGATAGACAAACAGAAGCAAAAATGATCGATTATAATATATCGAAAAAAGGATTGGGAGAGTTGCAGAATCTAGAAAATTATCTAAAAAATGAAGGAGATGGTGATACTAGCCTCATTAATAATGGCTACATACAGACAAAATCATGTACTGTGTTCGGAATTCCAACAATAGTAATACCCTCTCCAACGCACTTGGTGGGTCTCGGAGATATTATCTCTCTGATGTCAATTCTATATGAATTCAATAAACTCGAGTAATCAGAGAGTATTATTATTCGCTGTCTTAGGAAACATATATTGATTTCTCGGTGTTTAAATAACTTCTTTTAATAAGGATAATGAGTTTCAATTCTAACTAACTGATTCTAAGTTGATGACAATGATAGCTGCAGAAAACCTTTCAAAAGAAAAGCAAAATTCTTTAGATTGGAAGCAGAAGACCGATATTGTTACAATACAAGTATTTGAGCTTAGTTTGAATGGAAACCGCGATCAACTTACAAATCTGTTAACAGAGTTAAAGTCGAAAAACGTTATGTTCACTCTGAAAATAGCAAAAAACAACAATTTTCTCTTGATTTATTCTCTGAACAATTCAAGAAATACCAACAAAAACACCGCTTTGATAAATTATTTTGTGCAAACATATTCTCTCAAGGATACAGTTAATGCTGAGGAATTTTTCATTCAAAATGTAAAGAAAGTAGTTCAAAAGGATAACATTTTACAATTCTTTCATGAAGGTGGAAAGCAGTCTTATGCACTAGCTCTTTTGCTTTCCTCAATGGATTCAGACTCTACTAGTTTTTCGAAGCGTTTTACTAATTTTATAATTAACCTTGTGAAAGCTGATTTATTCTCAATAGTTATTTCTTCTATTCCTTCTATTGACAGAGCAGCTTCAAGACACTCAAAGTGGGCTTTAATGTTTCTTATTCAAGATGATAACCGAATTCAAATAGAAAAAAAGGAAGATACATTTCATCGCTTCCTTAATGCAAATTCATCAAAACTAAACTGTAAATTATCCTATATAACAAAGAAAGAATTCGTGAAGCATAAAACAAATTTTAGATATCTTGTTCCTTGGCATTATCATAAAGATGAATTTACAGATAATGTTGAGATAAACAAATTGCTTAATATTGATACCCCTGCTCTTACTCCAGCAGTAGAAGATTACACAAAAACACTTAGTAGAACTCAATCTCCTCCAACCCAAGAAAAGCTGAAAATCAAAGAAGATCAAGTAGTTAAACGACCCTTTCCTTCTGTGAAAGCTTCAAACTCTAATAAACACAGTTCTGCTCAGGTCAAAGCTAAAACAAAGAGAAAAACCAAACCTACAATAATAAAGAGGGACAACTACTTGGTAAGTAATTTAGATGATATTTCCATTCCAATGCCAAAAACAATGAATGTTGTTTTTGATTTAGAGTATTTGAAGGTAAGAATTAGCAAGATGTTTAAGGATTTCGAGTTTAAAGAAACAGTGATTTTTGAGGATAATTTTGATTTGGTTCTTCGAAAAGGATCTTTTTACATTTTTATTAAATTCTATAAGAAGATTCTAAATCAAGCTGAAGCCTACAAAATTATCGAGCATTTAGGTAGTATAGCTGGGTTAAGGAATCAATTTTTATGTATCGTAGTTGCTGATACTATAGAAGAAAAATCCATGAAAATTCTAAACGAATTCAATGTGCTTCATTTAACGTTAAGTGATGTTTTACTCGAGGATACGCTTAAAAGCAAGATTTACAATACCATCTTAGCCTAGAAAATAGACTGTTTTTCTGCCCCCATTTGTTTATAAATTCTATAAATATGATATTTAAATTTTCTTTGAAAATCATTTGATAAATTAACTACTTGGTTTCTGTATTACAGAAGATTATCAGTCATGAAGAAAAGAGTCATCATTATGGGGGCAGAATCTAAACTAATAACATCGTATATTGCTAGCATTGTTAAGAAATACTTGCCGAAAAATGAGGAAATCATTCACAGCGGCCTATTCCTATTGTCTACAAGAGAAGAGCAATTAAAAATTCCAGATTGGTATTATAACGGATATTCAGTAATTTCGGAAACTGTGTCCAGTTATCTCCAAACTCTTTGCATGGAAAAGGCTCTTACATTCACCAATAATGGAATGTACTTATTTATAGATGATCAAGATACAATTCCAAGTGAAGATATTGAAACTGCTGTTACTGCTGTCAATAATATGCTGCCAGATTGTGAATCAGGAATAAAAATAGTAAAAGCGGCCAATAGAGAGTTTCAATTGAAACACATTGGTGCTGTTAGATAATCCCTTAGTATGATGTTAAAGAAACGTCTATCTCTTTATCTTCGCTAGGTCGTATTTTCTTCCATATGTCAGAGATGATTTTTGATTCATCTGGATGAGCATAGACTCTCACAAGTGTGAACAACGAACGATATGCTCTAGGACCTGAGAATGTTGTAATATATGTTGTTGTATTAAGGGCTTCATTTAATGTAAAGGAAATACTTCCTGAGCGTATACGATCGTGAGGGTCGTAGATATAAATATTTGAAGCTTGAAATTCTTGTTCGTTTATAGTTGAAAGTTTATATGTAGAATCTATCTTCATTTTATTTTCAAGAGTAATGCTATTATCTTTACAGTATTGGTCAATTCTCTTAATAAACGATTCTTGAGCTGTTAGCTTACATAACCCTTCCACAGTAATCCCTAGATTTTCAGCTGTAGATTCATCAATTATATTTTCCCAGACTGATTTATAGAGTCGTCTATCAAACAAATCTTTAGCCAATGATTTTGCTTTCTTGAGTTCATCTGAATCCTTTGAAAAGATTTCTCCAAGTAGTGTATATTCATTTAGATACGTATATTCAGATAAATCATTAGTTCGATCTATGAGATTCAGCGGATCACAGGCTTCTCCTAGCATTTCATGGATAGTAATATCAGCTGCTCTCGCTGTTTTATGAAAATAGACATTTTTGTATTCGAAAAACCTTCCAATCAGTGATGAATAAATATCATCTAAACATTTCCAGTTGTAATGGATAGCATCTTTATCAAGATGTTTTCTAATTGTAGTGTTATTAATAATCCTATTTACTGCAATAATTCCAAAATGTAATGTTCCTGCAAAAAATGAATCTCTTAACATAAAATCTAAACGATCGGCACCTAAAGCTCCTTGAAGTAAGGGATGTAGAAGATAGTTTTCACCATTCCAAATATTCATTAGTTCTTTTGGGTCTGTAAATTCTTCAATAATTGGGAGAAGAAATTCTGACATGACCATTTTATCACGGTGAACATCGTGACCATGAGGTGCTTTTGGATATACTTTCTTAAAAACTACATCATCGTAAGTATGACTGAATGGACCATGGCCTATATCATGAAGTAATCCGGCTACACGTGCTATCTGCACTTTTTCAACAACGTCTTCGTCCTCTCTAAAAACTTCCTCAGCATAACGGCCTGCTAAATGCATAACACCAACGCTGTGAGTAAATCTAGTATGAACAGCAGAAGGGTATACTTGACGAACCCCTGATAATTGACTAATCCATCTTAATCTTTGAAAAATAGGTGTGTCAATAATTTTATTTTCTAAGACTGTCATCCGTATTTCATCATAAATGGGATCTCTAATTGTGCGAACGAAGTTTAGAACGTCCTTCATATCAATTCCTCTTTGTTTATCTATTGTTTATTTAATATTACAACCTTTTAATCTTTTTCCTCTTGACGAAATTCACGACAAAAAACGTTTTGGCTCCTCTAGTGGAAAAACTGTCTGTGATTCGTCTTTTTTTATTTATAGAAAAAGTGATGGTGGACCGACCGGGATTTGAACCCGGGGCCTCTTCGTTGCGAACGAAGCGATCTTCCAGGCTGATCTACCGGCCCACTCTTTTATATATGCTCTTCTGTGATTGAATTTGAAACTTAAAATTGTCCAATTATCGGTTCTACTGTTGACTACAATTTATCCAATAAGAAAAAGGAAGGATAAGGTAATTAAAACTAAGAAACAGGCTTGACTCTCATAATTTTTCTTTTACCGATGGCAATCCAGTATTCAACTTCCGCCCCTTCTGTAAGTAATTTTTTCAATTCTTCTTCACTTGGAAATGCAGCTTCGAATGTATCGTATGTTTCAAGATCCATTAATTGAACACTATCACTACCTATAGAGATAACCTGTGCGTTTCTTTTATCAATAATTGGAGATTGTAATTTGGTATCACCAGGAATAGAAATTTCAGTTTTGCTACCAGTAAAAATGTTCTCGATTTTCATTCTGCACTTAGCATGTCCGTGTTTCCCTGTTTTTGATTTTTCGATTCCACGAACTAAATAAACGTTGTTGTTTTGAATTATATAATTCCCTTCTTTGATTTGACCAGCTTTAACTGGAGTAATATCTTGTTCTGACATGTTTTTCTCCTCTTCTTTACTTAATTTTGGTAACTGTTCTAAATATTAATTTTATACGTTACATATTAAGGAGTACCGCATATGTGGTTGTTAATCATGCTTTACTTCAATATTTTTAAAGGATTTTGGTTTTCTCCTATAAATTATATTAGTTTAGAAGAATTTTTTCAGTTTAAATGAAATTAGTATATAAAACAAAATCAAATTGAATAAAAAGAAGAGATGTGGTTATCTCTGAGGTTTGGCTTTGCGACCAGTTACTAATTGGCTAACAGCAATTCCATTAATATGTGTAACTTGCCATTTAACACCTGGAATGTCTCCCATAGCCCCCTTTTGAGCGCCCCCAATGCTGCATACAAGAACTTCATCATGTTCATCTATGTATAGAAGTCCTCCATCATGAGGAACAAAAGCCCCAACTTGTTTACCATTTTTAGTTAATCTAACTCTGACACATTTTCGTAGTGCAGAGTTTGGTTGTTTACTTTCTACACCGTATTTCTCTACAACAATTCCTCTAGCGGCAGGACTACCTTCTAATGGGTCTGTCTTCTTATCTAATCTCAGCATTCTTCGTTTGTAATGAATGTCTTTCCAGCGAAAATGCTTTCTCTTATTAGATAGTTTTCGAGCAGCAAATTCTCCTTTTGGACTCTTTGATCCAGTCATTTTAAATCACGTGTTTTTTGGATTCTATTACCCTTAAATTGTCTTAAAGCTATTAGTCATTCCTTCCTCATATGCTTTTAATAAAAACTTTCTGTTCTTTTACTTCTACATGATAAAGAGGAAAAAATATGAGAGAAAGCAATATGTACAAAAGGATTTTCTAATCCTTTTTCTCTTTGCTAAATTCTCTGTAATTTGCGCTCATGGTTAAATCAACAATGCCTGTTCCCAGAGCAATGGTTTGACCAACAATAACATTTTCTGTGATGCCTTCCAGCGGGTCATATTCACCTCGAATTGCAGCATCTAAAAGATGTTTTACAGTTACTTCAAATGCAGCTCTTGCAAAAACCGAGCTTTTCTTTCCAGAAACACCATGACGGCCAATTTGTAGTATTTCACCAGTGTGGGTCATTAAATCGGAAACTAACATTACATGACGTTTATCAACATCCAGTCCTTGTTCTTTCATAACAGATAGCGATTCTCTAACTAATGCATTTCTTGATGCTTCAATACCAAGTGTTTCTGCAATTTGATTTATGTCTGTTGTATAACATCTTGTAGGATCTACACCAGGAATACGAAGCAGTTCGCTAAAATTACTTCCTTCACTTTGCAAGAAATATTTGCCTTTTCTGTCTTTCATTACAACGACACGAGAGACGTTCTTTATACCCTTTATTGGTATTTCACGAATTTTTTCAGCAAGTTTAGGTAAATCAGAGAATTTCAACTCTTTAAGAGGAGAGATAATAATTGTATTCGTTTCTTCTGGGTCAATCTCAACTTTACATTCTTTTCGTCGCAATTGTATCTTTTTAACAACAGCTTGAGGTTCAATTCCTTTATCTTTTAAGAGTCTTTCATCTAATCTGATTCTTATTGTTCCTTCTGAAAAACTATGAATGATACTTTGAGCAACTTTGTTAACAGTTGTAAGTTCGATTCTTCTAGAAACCTGTTTTGCTAATTCCTCCTCTTTCTCAGTGAGTTGGTCAAGATAGATTAACATTGTTGGAGTACTTGGATTTTTTCTGGCATCGAGAATTTCAATAAGACGAGGTAATCCTCGTAAAACAGACATTTCTGCAACACCTGAATAATGGAATGTTTGAAGAGTCATCTGTGTTCCCGGTTCTCCAATAGATTGAGCAGCGACTGTACCTACCGCACTACCTGGGTCAATTTGAGCAAGTTCATAACTGTTAACAATTTCTGTAATTATCTCTTCAAGTTGATTTTTCCTCACTCTCTTACCCTCTAACTCATCTCTTAACACTTCAACAATTGAATCAGGGACAAGTTTCTTCTTCAAAAATATATTCAAACGATTTTCAATTTGGTTTTTATCCAGTAATTGTGCCATTTAGTCTTCCTCCTCTTCAGCTTCATCTGGATGCGTTTCTAAGATTTTATTTACAATAATAGAAACATTTACAGCTTTACCGTGATCACTTTTAGCTGGATCGACATTGTCCTCTCCGTACAAGAATTGTACAATCTCGCCTGTAGCATTTCGGACAGTTTTATCATAACTTGATGATATGTCTTGTAGAGCATTTATTAATCTTCTTTGCATATATCCACTCTGGGATGTACGAACAGCTGTATCAACTAACCCTTCTCTTCCTCCTGCAGCATGCATAAAGAATTCGATTGGATTTAGACCACTTCTAAAACTACTATCGACAAAACCATGGGCCTCAGCAGAAAGATCTCCTCGCTTGAAGAAAGGAAGAACTCTATCTCTGTAACCACGTTGGATTCTTTGACCTCGGACAGCTTGTTGTCCAACACAAGAACTCATTTGTCCAAGATTTAACATGTTCCCTCTTGCACCAGTTTTTGCCATGATTAAGGCCTCATTATCGGGATGAAGGTAATTTGCACCCACGTCTGAAGCATCAGTTCTTGCTTTTGCTAAAATTTCCATAATTCTTGCTTCTAATGTCTCTGCTTCAGTACGGCCTGCTTGGCGTTCAAGAGTCCCATCTTCATATTTTTTGATAATATTTAAAACATCCTTCTTTGCTTTCCCTAGAATTTCCCCGATTTTCTTTTCAGCTTCTTTTGGAATATTAATATCACTACCACTCAAACTAAACCCTCTAAGTGTAATGTTGGTGATTAACATTCGAGTAACGCTATCAAGAAAACCTCTAGTAACATCCGCACCATACTCTTTCAGTATTCTATGAAGAACACTATCTGGCACCTCTGCTCCAAAGGCTTTTTTATCAATAATACCAGAAACTAAAACTCCATCTCTAATTAGAATATAACCCTCTATTTCACAGTTTACCTTTTTACAATTTTCACGCTTTTCACAGAGGTTATTGTACATAGTGAAGTTGAATGTATCTGGAAGAAGAGCACTGAATAATATTTTTCCACTCCATAATTGTTCACCATCGTCACCCTTCAAGTCAGGTTTAGGAAGTTCTTCTAGCCCTGCTGCTGTAAGTAATTGTGCTGCTTCACTCTTAGAATATTTAGCATCTTTTCGAGTTAAATAATATCCACTTGTGATAAAGTCTTGAATGGCTCCAATAATTGGGCCCCCATATCTTGGAGTGCTAATTTGTTCTTGAACCCTCATCAAAATACGCGCCTCTGCCTGAGCTTCTTCACTTTGTGGGACGTGAAGATTCATCTCATCTCCGTCAAAATCTGCATTATATGGCCTGCATACTGGAAGAGTCAATCTGAAGGTTTTATATGGAACAACCTTTACTTCATGAGCCATAATACTCATTCTATGCAGACTTGGTTGTCTATTAAAAAGAACAACGTCTCCATTTCGTAGATGTCTTTCTATTATGAATTCAGGTTGAAGAGAATCGGCTACAGCTTGCAAGTTTCTTGCATATCGTAAGTCAACTCTTCGTCCATCTGGACGAATTATGTAATTTACACCTGGAAATGTGCGAGGACCCTTCATAACAAGTTCTTTCATCTCTTCAATATTCCATTCTGTTACTCTCTCAGGAACAGTTAATATTTCTGCAATATCTCGGGGGACTCCTACTTCATTAATGCTAAGCAAAGGATCGGGACTGATAACCGTTCTCGCACTGAAATCTACTCTTTTTCCACTAAGGTTAGCTCTAAACCTCCCTTCTTTACCTTTCAATCTCTGTGTGATTGTTCTCAATGCTCTACCACTTCTATGTCTTGCAGGGGGAATACCACTAATTTCATTATCAAAATAAGTACTTACGTGATATTGTAGCAACTCCCATAAATCTTCTACAATGAGTTGTGGAGCACCAGCTTCACGGTTCTCTAATAATCGTTGATTAATTCTAATAATATCCACAAGTTTGTGAGTTAAATCATCTTCAGATCTTATACCATTCTCTAGGGTAATACTTGGCCTGACGCTTACTGGAGGCACAGGTAAAACCCAAAGTATTGTCCATTCTGGTCTTGCAACGCTTGGTTTAATGCCCATCAGTCTACAATCTTCGTTTGAAATATCCTTAAACCAACTATGAATGTCAAGTGGAGATAGTTTATTGGTTTGTTTTTGACCTGTTTCTGTTTCGATTTCTTCGAAATAAGTTGTTGGTTTTTCAAGCCTAATTTTATTCTGAGGTTCACTGCAATAAGGACACGCTGCTTTTTTTGCAGCTTTTTTCATGATTTCTTCTACTAAATCATAATCAGGTACTCCCCATTGTTCTTCGTATTCATCCATCTTTGCAGTAATTTCTTTAATTTCTTCTGGGTCAAGTAAAATTCTGTGACATGACCGACAAGTTGCACGTAGAACTTTGTAAAGGAGTTTATTAAAACCAACATGGATGACTGGTCGAGATAATTCTATGTGACCGAAATGACCAGGACATCCTCCTACTCTAGCTCCACAAGTCTTACACCTCTGACCAGGATCAATGGTGCCTAAAAGACCATCCATTAAACCGGAGGTAACAGGAGTCCCATCTGCATCGTAAGTGTCAGGAGTGATAATACGTTCAACTGATAATTTTCTAATAGTATCTGGATCTAGAAGACCAAACCGGATTCCAGATATTGATTTATAGCTTTCTGAGCTCATTTTTAATCTCCAAAAACCTTTGAATCTCTACACTAATTTAACATAATGTAGCTAACCTTATTTCTCTCCCTTAGCGATTTGATAAAAATCTTTTGATTCTCAACCAGTTTTGCAAATCTAACTCATTTTTGGATATTATTTATTTTGTTCAATAAAAATAGAGAATTCGGTAACTACTTAGAATTTATTAATCAGTTTTAGAATCGTATGAGTGTTAAGTGAAAAAAATGAGTTTGAATGAAGTAAAATCAAAAAAAATTGATGGGAGATTATTTGCGCAAGAGTATTTGGATAAAGTATTAAAACCTCGTTGTGAAACATTTGTTGATATTTATAAAAAACTACCAAAGTTATCAACTATACTAGTTGGAGAGAGCCCTGCATCAGAGTCATATCTTAAACTTAAGGATAAATTTTTCGCAAAATTATGTGTTGAATCAGAAGTATTTCGTTTACCTGAAGAAACTACCGAAGAAGAGCTCTTAGCATTTATCGATAAGCAAAATCATGATAATCAAATTGATGGGATATTAGTTCAAGTACCTCTTCCTTCACACATTAATGAAGATACAATCAGTGAAAGCATCGCACCAAGTAAGGATGTTGAAGGCCTGTCTCCAGGTAATGTACATGCTTGGGCTAAAGCTTTACCCAACTTAGTTCCAGCCACAGCTTTAGGCGTGTTAGCCTTATTAAAATTCTATAAAATTCCAATTGAAGGTAAACACGCTGTGATTGTTGGTAGAAGCATGATTGTAGGCAAACCTGTTACACATCTCTTACTTAAGGAAAATGCAACAGTTACGGTGTGTCATTCAAGATCAAAACCTCTTGAGGAGTATACAAAACAAGCAGATATACTAATTGCTGCAGTAGGACGCCCTCATTTAATTAAGAAAGGCATGATAAAGGATGGGGCTATTGTAGTAGACGTAGGAATAAATTTTGAAAATGGTAAAATGTTGGGTGATGTGGATTATGATGATCTTTCTGAGACAGCAAGTTATATTTCTCCAGTTCCAGGGGGCAGTGGTCCAGCAACAGTTTGTATGTTAGTTAGCAACCTCTTGCTTGCTTTTGAACTAAAGCATGCTAAGAAAAGTGAAGAGAAACTAAATTGTTTAAGAGATTATTATGCTAATTATGATACAATAGGTGAGACTGGTTTCTGCATAGAATAACTAGCAGATTCCATCGTTGCTTATCTATTTTCAGAGAAAAATTAATAGTCATAATCACATGTGTAAAGATAATGAATGAAATAACTAAATCAAAATCTTTTGAGATTGAAGATAGGGAATTTGGGTTAACTTTAACTTCTTTTGAAAATGCTATAGCTTTATACATCTACGAGGAAATTCCGCGAATAGGAACTTTTGGTATATCTGTCCCCGGCACTTCCATAATGCCTGCTTCTACACTTTATATTACTGGAGCAAAAAATGAACATTATGCAAAAATGATGGGGGAGCGATTTGCTACAAAACTTCAAAAATTAGTTCTAATTTCACTAAGTGTGAAAGAAATTGATACAGAATTGATAGTAGAACTTATGCAGATTATTGAAACAACTCTCTTTGACACTAAGAATGAAAATTAAAATTTAACTGAATTAAAAAAATGGAAAAAGGAGGGGATATTTTTGATAATTATTTCAAAATTGATAACCCTGGATAAAGTGGGAACTGTTTTGTAAGTTCAAGAATATTCTCTCTAACTTTATCGCTTACTTCTGCGTCTCCCTTTGATTTAATGACCTTTGATATGCCCTCTGCAATAACTTTCATTTCTGATTCTTTCATTCCTCTTGAAGTTATGGCAGGTGTCCCTAGTCTAAGTCCTGATGGATGGAAGGGGCTTGAGGGTTCATATGGCACTGTATTTTTGTTAACTGTTATGCCAGCTTCATCTAAAGCATTTTGAATTGGTCCGCCCTTTCCAATTAAGTCTTCAGGGCGCAAATCAATGAGAATCAGATGGTTATCAGTTCCATTTGTAACCAGCTTTATATCAAGAGTCATTAATTCATCAGCCAAAGCCTTAGCATTTTTGACAATTTGTTTTGCGTAATCCTTGAACTCAGGTTTAAGTGCTTCAGCAAATGCTACAGCTCTTGCAGCGGTAGAATGATCATGTGGCCCTCCTTGTAATCCAGGAAATACCGCAGAATCTATTAACCTTGCTAAACTAAATGGTTCTCCGGCTTTTGTTTTTTTCTCAGGATGGTGAATCTCATGTAATCTGTCTTCCATTTTGCTCATTATAATAGCACCACGGGGACCTCTAAGACTTTTATGAGTTGTAGTTGTTACAACATCAGCATAAGGAACAGGGCTTAAATGAGCTCCACCTACAACCAGACCAGAAATGTGTGAAATGTCTGCAAGTTGATAAGCATCAACTTCTTCTGCAATTTCTTGAAATGCTTTGAAATCTATTTTTCTAGAATATGCAGTTAAACCCGATACGATCATCTCTGGCTTTTCTTTTTTAGCTAACTCGTGAATAACAGCCATATCTAACATTTCTGTCTTTTTATCAACATCATAACTAATACAAACGTAATTTTTGCCTGAGAAGTTTACTCGGCTTCCATGAGTAAGATGACCTCCCGATGTAAGACTGAAACCTAGAAATTTATCTTTAAGGTTAAGCAAAGCAAAGAAAACTGCTTGATTCGCGGGGGAACCAGAATAAGGTTGAACATTAACATGCTCACAACCAAAGAGTTTCTTGGCTCGCTCGATAGCTAATATTTCAACTTCATCAACAATTTCATTTCCACCATAATATCTTTTCTTAGGATAGCCTTCAGAGTATTTATTTGTTAAAACACTACCCATGGCTTGAAGAACAGATCGATAGGTATAATTTTCAGAAGGAATAAGTTCAATGCCTTCTTCTTGACGTTTTAATTCCCTCAGAAGCATATCGGCAATTTCTGGGTCGGAATTAGATAAATCATTCATTAAATTCATATATAATCCTCAAAAGAATACAAACCGTTTTCTTTAAATGTTTTATTCAATCGCACTATTATGCATAAATGCAATTTATTATATCTTACCACATAAAAAATAATTAATGTGGTAAGATTTAATTGTTTTTAAAATGGTTTCCAAAAATAATTTATCTGCAAATAACAATAGGATTTAGAGAAAGTTATTAATCAAAAAGGGATAACCCTTTCGTATCCTGTTTTATCTTTCTTCTTTGTTGCATCAACTATTATCTTGATTGAAGTGTTGTCCTCTCTATTCCGAGAAGGATCAAGAGACGAACCTCTCATATTTTCAAGTATAGTTATATCATTGGCTCCGGCTCTTGTAATCCTTGCCCATTCAACTGCTGAACTATTCCTTATGTCTATATCTTCATCTACAACTGTACACCATTTCAGTGAGGGATGTGCTTCAAAAGCAGTTAAACCAACTTTATTAGCATCACTATCATCCCCACCCGATACAGAAATAACACAATTTAACCATCCACATCCGCTGGGGGTTAAATAAACCCCATGCACTTTAGAAACAACTTCACTTACTCGGTTATGAATTTCTGCTTCTCTTGGAAAACCCATAAGGATGAAATGCTCTTCATATGCAGGTAAAATAGTTTGAAAGATTGGCGTATCACGATATAATATGTCCTCAAACTGAACTATTGGCTGAATTCGGATATCATCAGAGGTGCCAGTAATGTCAACAAAAGGTCCTTCTTTTATCTCTTCATCTGCTAGAATTTTTCCCTCCAAAACGAATTCGACATCAGCAGGTACAGTAATGTTGTACCTAGGTGTTTCAACGGTTGAAAGACTACCTCTCATAAGCGAGTTAGCAACAGCCAGTTCCGACTGTTTTTCAGGAGTAGGAGAAGAAGCTGCTAAAGCTAAACTAGGGTGATAACCATTTACGACAGCAATTGGTGTATCCAAACCATTATTCGTATTTTCTAAAAAGATTTTGTATAAATCTCTGGGAACAATTCGAATAGTTCCTCTCTGATCATCAAGGATCATAATCCGATGAATGCTCATATTGGAAATATCAGTTCCAGGAAATTTCGCGAAAATAATTCCAGAAGAGAGATACCTACCTCCATCCGTAGGAAAGAATTTCGGGATGGGTAGATGTGAGAAATTTACTTGTTTTTTGTTAGAGAAAGTGAGACTGGTCTCAGTCTTGGATGGTTTTCTAGGATTGAGAAGTGCTTGTTGAAAGAATCCATAGTAGTTATCTTGTTCATTTAAAGCGAGTTTAAGCTGTTCACGAGAAGAAAGGCTGTTTCCTAACAAAGGAAAATGTGAATCCTTTATATCATAGAACATAACAGCTTTATCTCTGTTTATTTGTAGATGTTCGGTTACATCATATTCAAGTTTAACTTCATCATGAACCTCAAGTATTAAATTAGATTGCTTGAGTGTCTTAATATAAGGTCTTAAACTCATAAGTCATAGCTTCCTCTGAATATGAAAGACATAAGATACAATGATTTAAATATCTTGTTGGAAAAAAACGATAGAAAATTAAGATACTTTGGCGGGGATTGCCGAGTGGTCAAAGGCGCTAGATTCAGATTCTAGTCCTTAGTGGTCCGGGAGTTCGAATCTCCCTCCTCGCACCAACTTCTAAAATCAAAACTATTTTTAACTTGAAATTTATTTTGAGAATAAGAATTATAAGCGATTCTCACAACAATTTAGAAAATGATTGATTAACCGATGTCATCTGCAATACCATTGATTTCTGAGGAGTTGAAGAACTATCTGGCAATTCTTCTTGGAAACGAAGTCTCAAAGAAATACCTTCAGAAAATCGTAACTCCAATGGAAGAATACAGTCTTCACATATATAGAGATGTTTCTAGAGTGAGTGAAATTCTCGATGCTCTCGAATTAAAAGGTTTTAACGCACATCAACATGAGATTTTTGAGAATTTAATCATCATTGATCCAAAAGGGCCCTTCGAATTAACGAATTTGGAAGATTCAAAAGAGATAATTGTTGATAATCGAGCAGCAGAAATGATATACCAAGGAGCTGATGTATTTGTTCCAGGTGTAAAGAGGGCAAATCGAGTTCAAGCAGGGGATGTTGTCAATGTTTTCAACCAGAGAAACATATTAGTTGCTAGAGCAGAGGCCGCGATGAGTCACAATCAGATGTTAAAGGAAAACCGAGGGATAGCGGCTAAGAACATTCTCTCTCCTTATGTCGTTCCCAGTTTTGACTTATTAAATGATGAAACTCTTCCAATATACTTTCAGAGTATTCCTGCATATCTGGCAAGTGTAAATCTTGATCCTAAACCCGAGGATAAGATTCTTGATTGTTGTGCTGCACCAGGGAACAAAACTTTTCACTTGAATGAGCTTACAAAGGATCAAGCTAAGATAATAGCGGTGGATAGATCAAAAAGGAGAATTGAAAAAATAAAGAGTAAAATTAGGCAATACAAAACATCAAACATAACAGCATATGTTGGAAATATTATAGACCTAAGTAAGGAATGGGACATAAAATTTGATAAAATACTCGTTGACCCTCCTTGTTCTTCGCTTGGATTAAGACCTCGTCTGGTTCACGACATTGATGTTAAAACAATAGAATCTATTGCAGCCTATCAGAAAGCTATACTATTTGCCTGTGATAAATTGTTAAAAGAAAATGGTACAATTGTTTATTCAACTTGTACAATTACAAAAGAAGAAAATGAAGAAATTATACACCATGCAGCTGAAAATATGGGCTATAAGGTTGTTGAACAGAATTTTGTTTTTTCAAAAGCAAATATATCTATCTCTGACTTCACTTTTCCGGTTCAGAGATTTATTCCTGGAATTGATAATACTCTAGGTTACTTCATAGCAAAACTTCAAAAATCAAAAAGTTAAAACCGAACTACTTTTAATGCTTATTTTTTTATTTTGAATTGATGCCTATTGGTCTCTAAAGATTCTTGTATCCTGATAACTAGTTCAAGCCAAGAAAAAGCAAAAAAAATAGCTCTTTCAGCCTATAATAGACTAAAGGAAAGAGGCTTTAATGTTTTTCCTGATTCTTTTCTTGCTGAGAGGATGGTTGACGTAGAACCAATTTGTTCAGAGATAACAGTTGAACTTATCTTGGTTTATGGAGGGGACGGAACCATATTAAAGACTTTCAAGAATTGGAAAAACATTCCAATTTTAGGAGTTAATTGTGGTCGAGTTGGTTTTCTTAGTGAAATAAAACCTGAAGAGTTAGATGAAGCATTAGACAAAATAGAGCAAAAAGATTTTTTCATAAAATTTTATTCCGCTTTGGCTATTTCAACGGAAGCTTTTCCTACAATCTCTGCTGCAAATGATGTTGTTGTTACTTCAGATAAAATAGGCCAAATTATCTCTCTTAAAGTTCAAGTGAATGACAAGTATCTATACATAGTAAACGGAGATGGATTAGTTGTTTCAACATGTGTGGGATCTAGCGCATATTCTCTTTCAGCTGGTGGATCTCTTATAATGCCTAATCTTGATGCTTTTAATCTGGTACCTATCTGTCCTTTCTCTAGAAGAGTTGTACCTCTTGTTATTTCATCAAGTGTTAAACTAACTATAACAAACCTGAGTGATTATAGGGCGGGGCATGTAGTGGTTGATGGGGCCACCTATTACAGTCTTGGGAATGGTGAATCTATTACTGTTCAAAAATCAACTGACAAAATTGGTTTTTTGAGGTTTTCAGAAAATTATGTAGAACGTGTAAAAAACAAACTACTAAAATACGATCCTGATGATTTCAATGAGTAAGGACAAGCAAGATAAAAGAACATACATAATTGATTCTACTGCAATTATGCACTTTTTTCCAAATGATAAAATTGTAGATGAAGATTCTTATCTTGTAATCCCTGATATCCTCAGATCTGAAATAAAATCCTTTCAAGCTAAAGCAGTTTTAGAGGTTATGAGTGCTGACCAACGTCTTATTTATGCCTCGCCTTCAGACCATTCGTTAAATACAGTAAAAGAAACAGCAAAATCGTCAGGAGATATTTCCTCCTTATCAGAAGCAGACACTCATGTTGTTGCTACAGCGCTTGATTTTCCTGGAGCTCTTGTTATAAGTGATGACAATGCTGTTCAAAATTTGTGCTCTTTCCTTGGAATTCAAATTGAAACATTTTCCTTTAAAATTAAAACTAGAAGAGTCTATTTCTGGAAATGTATAGGCTGTAGTAACAAATTCAAAGAAAAAATTGCTGTGTGTCCTGAGTGTGGAAATAAATTAAAACGATTTTATAGGAAAAAGAAAATTAAGGGCTAATCTCTTGAGTATTAGCGTCTCTAAAGTAGGGATTCTACTATTTCTACAATTGCCATAATCAACTTGTCATTGATTTCTGAATCACCTAGAGTAACCAAAAATGATTTTTCGCTATCTTTGAATGGTGGGTATTTCTCGAATGTTTGAGTAATTATACCTTTGCTACATAGTTGTTCATATAACTCCTTAATATCTTTTTTAAATTGTATTAAGAGGAAGTTTGTATCACTTCTATGGACTTTAAGTCCATTTAGCATACGAAGATGCTCTATAACTCTTTTACGTTCAGCTTTGAAGTTATTAATTAATTCAACAAACCTGTAAGGTGCTTGAAGAATATATTTAGTTGCTAAAAGGTGAATTGGTGGAATTTCTTCTATAATATAATTCTCCTTTAGAATTTCGATGTTTTTTGCATTGGAAACCAGAAAGGCAGAAGAAAAGGCTCCTAATCCCCAAGCTTTAGAAAAAGATCTAACAACTGATAGATTGTCGAAATTTCGCACTTGGTTTACTAATGAATATTTTCCGAATTCAACGTAGGACTCATCTACTATTAGAGGAATCTCTGTTTCTCTAACCAATGTCAGAATATCTTCTTCCTTCAGCTGATTTGCAGTTGGATAATGAGGAGAAGAAAACACTATTACCTTTGAATTTTCGTTTTTTATTTGTTCTAAGATGAGATTAATGTCAAGTTCATAATTTGATGTCAGTTCTGTTGTAAGAATGTTCAAATGTTGATTTTTAGCAATTTGATAATAGATGTCTTTATCCGGAATAATTAAAGAAATGGCATCTTTTGGTTTTGTGGTAACTCTAATCATTCTTTGAATTAATTGATTATGTGTTAACCCAGGGTAAACAGAAGAGGTCTCAACACTCACAAATCTAGAAATCTCTTCAATTAGAGATAAATAGTCTATTGGGTATTGTTCTCTGGGATCTATTGATTGAATCTCTTTAATAATAATTTTTTGAATTAAGTTAGGGGGTGTGAATAAATTATCGCCAATACTTAAATCAAGTATCTGATCCCGCGACAGATTATATTTCTCTGCAACTTCTTGACGAGTTAATAATCGATCTAGAGCATATTTTGTTTCCGAGATTCTATTAGGCAGGTGATTCACCCTTTTACAATGGAATTGGTACTGCATCAAGTTTGAATTAAAAAAACCTATTGGTTAGATGTACATCTACATAAAATCATTCGTTTCTAATTACTTTTTGAACTATAGTTACACAAAAAACAATTAAAGGGACAGCACTAAAAAGAAACACTGAAAAGTATTAAAGAAAATTAACCTCTGTCAATAAGGGTGGAATTAATGGTTCATAAATTTACAGTAGAGTTTCCGGAAAGAATATGGAAAGCAATCAAAGATAAGAAGGGGCAAGGTTCAATTAAGGATTTTCTAATCAAACTTATCGAAAAAGAACTTGAACTAAGAAAGATTAAAGCTTTCATTCTTGCAGGTGGAGAGGGGGCTAGGTTAAAACCTTTAACAGAGGCAATACCAAAAGCAATGATCCCCGTTGGATATAAACCCCTTCTCGAGTATAACTTGGAACTTATATCAAATAGTGGTATAACTGATGTTGTACTCCTGATTGGAAAACTGGGAGATAGAATAATGAAACATTTTGGACAAAATTGGAATGGACTAGATATAAGTTATGTAAGTGAATCTACAATGTTAGATACTGCTGGTGCAATCCATAATGCAAAAAATCTAGTTTCAGGAACTTTTCTTGTTATGAATTCTGACATTCTTACAGACGTTAACTTATCACATATTATTGATTTCCATAAGAATCAAAGAAAAGAAAACATCGCTACTATGTGTGGAGTTGGTGTTAATGATTATTATCAACTGATGGGAAAAACTAGTGATAAGGGAATATTTGCAGATTATGGTGTATTCTATATGAGTGACCAAAAAAACAATAGAATAACCAAGTTTGAGGAATCACCAACTAAAGCCCAGCAAAGTGGTTATATTAACACAGGAATATATGTTTTTGAACCTGAAATAATGGATTATTTAGCTGATTCTGAAGGAAAATCCATTTCACGTGACATTATTCCTGCTCTAATTAAAGATAGAAAGTTACAAGGATATATATGCCCAAAAAACGTTTTCTGGATTGATGTAGCCCATCCTGATCGTTGGAGTAAAGCCTGGGATGTTCTATTTTCTGGAGCCATGGAAGTTTAATTTCAACAGATTAACATTCTGTTATTTTTCATGTTTTTCATTATCTGAAAATTATTCTCCTCTGTAAAAATATTTAATAATTTAAGTATTGAAACAGCAACAAGCAGATATACTGGTGACAATTAATGGATTTGAACAGAAGCATTAGAATAGCTGTAGACACTGGAAAAGTTTCCTATGGTGTAGACTCAGCTAAGAACGCTCTATTAAATAAACAAGCTAAATTAGTTATAATCGCTAAGAACATTCCCGATGATTTAAGAAAGGATGTTACAAGATATGCATCTTTATCTGAAGTTCCCGTACTCGAATATTCTGGTTCTTCACTTGATCTTGGAGGAATATGTGGAAGACCACATTTTGTTGCAGCAATGGCAATATTTGAATTGGGTGACAGCGATATTCTAAAAGCAGTTGAGAAAAAATAGTAGAAGGTGAATTTATTTTTTCCTTTAAATTTTTCTTTACGTATACATTTAAAACAATAGAACTTTCAATGTAGGTTTGGTAAAAGCCAAGATTCTACATATCTTTAAATAGTGCATAACAGAAAGAAAAAATAAGGTCCACTAATAAATTTATAAAGGTCAGTAAAACAATTCAAACTAGGCAAAACATAAAATTAAGATTCATAAAATGGATGAATAACATGCCAGCAGTTAAACTATCTCAAACAGAAATGCAATTTATTACAATTTTCCAAGGAGTTGTAAATGTAATGATTAAGGATTGTCTAATCGATGAAGAAGATAACAAAGTTACTTTTGTAGTCTCTGAAGGACAAGCAGGTTTAGCTATTGGAAAGAGAGGGATCAATATTAATAGATTAAAAGAATTAATCGCAAAGGATGTAGAAATAATTGAATATTCTTTGGACACCGCTAAATTTATTCGAAACTGTTTCTTACCTATTGTTACTAGAAATGTGACTCTCTTGGAACGAAAGAATGGAAAGGTTGCGACGGTAGAGGTAGATAATAGAGATAAAGGTCGTGCTATAGGGAGAAATGGAAAAAATATAAACAAAGTCAAAAACCTTGTTTTAAGACAATTTGAAATAGTTGATGTAATGATTAAACAGTGAGAGAATAAACTTTTCACACTCATATCACTTAATCTCTATCACACTCTGATTTTCTAGTTTCAAGAAAAACTAAAATAAGAAGGAATCTAGGCTAGTTCACATGAACTCTTCTTCTGATGAAAAAAAATTAGCAGAATTATTAACTATTATTGGGAACGAGAAGAATCTAACCGAAGTTTTGGAAAATGAAATCTTGTCTGTTTTTGATACAAGGGGAGAAAACGCTGTCAAAGTACTAAAAGAAAACAGTTTGAAAAAATTAGTTATAGATGAAAATATTAGTTTCTGGGAAGTTAAAGGTAGAAGTAAAACCTACATCGTCATAGAAGATAACTTTTGTGAATGCACCGATTTCCAGTTTCG
>BPTM01000130.1 GCA_023705945.1 Candidatus Heimdallarchaeota archaeon | reverse complement strand
TAAAATAAATTCAAAAGAGCTTCATTGGGGAGAACATGAGATCAAGCAAGACACATTATATTACAGATATGGGTTTCATGGAGGCTACAATTGGTTAAATTTTTTGAAAGAGGATGAGATAGATATCGGTGCTGGTATTAGTAAATTTATAACAAATAAATCACCTAAAGGTATGGTAAACGATTTTGTCAATTCAAATGCAACAATTGACAATAAGAAGCTTAAAGGTGGAGGAGATAGGATAATCATCAGAAGACCGATCACTTTAGCTTGGTATGGATTTATACTTGTAGGACAAGCTGCATGTCAAACAATATCCACTAATGGTTGTGGTATAGGGTCAGCGATGATTGCATCAAAGATCGCTGCGGAAGTTATCGTACCAGCTGTTAGAAGAAAAGAAGTTTCAATAGATAGTTTGTGGGAGTATCAAGTTCGATTTACAAAAGAGAGAGGAAGGGATTTAGCAGCAATTGATATCCTAAGGTTGGGTTTACAGAAACTGAGTGAAGATGATGCGTCGTTTCTTATGAGAAAAAAAATAGTTACTAAAATAGATTTAGAAAACATGATTCATGCTAAATTCAGAAAAATTACTTTGCTTAGAACAGTATTCACAGCGATTAAGGGAATAAAGAGAATTAAACTAATGCTCTATATAAGAAAACTCACAAAGCAATCTAACAAAGTTTTCAAGCACTATAAGAGATTACCAAAAGAGTATAACACTATAAAATATCATGAATGGTTACTAAGATCTATGCAGCTGTTCAAAGAAATTGAAGATTTAGAGACTAATTTTGTAGGTAATACTTAAAAAAAGTGTTATTTTACTTTATATATGGATGATGAATCGGAAAATATACGGTTCATACTCGAAAAAATACTAGGTGTAGAGGATAGTAGTAGAATAGCAGTTTTTCGAATAAATGCTATTGAGAAACCTGACTGGAAAACTCAGGACATTGATGATGAAATCAAGTTTCAATCCAAAAATTACAAAATGGAAGGGAGTGATATAAATACAACAAATTTTAGAAAGATATATAGTGGAATATCGAGAAGAAAAATGCCTGTTCTTCCTTTGAAGAGTAAAGATGATGAAGTTACAGGAGCTTTTCTGTTCAAATTAATCTCAAAAATTTGGAAATTATCAATTAGAGAGAAAGTAGAGGATATCAAGTTAATACCTTATGAAGATGATTCAGATAGAGCAAGATATTTGCAATTTTCTTTTCCGAGTGGTATTTTCATCATAAGAAGTATCTATCAGCTCTTCCCAACTGATGATTATTATGAAGTCAACATGGAATACTCGAAAAAGTATGCTTTAGCGTATTCTAAGTTCAAAGAACTTAAGCCTTTTATTGTAGATAGAATAATCGACTTGCTCTCCACCGATGAGATCGCTCCATCTTTTGAAGCATGGGAGAAAGATCACCAAAGATACGACTTACCCAATGTTGATACAGCAAACATAACTTTGTCTAAAAAACTTGCAGATGGTCTACATGCCGAAGAATTGGACATTCTAGTCAATCAAATCAGAGAGATTATGACAGAAACTGAATGGGAAAGTCAAACAGATAAACAAACTATTGAAAGATATTCAATCTTTTTGAAGTACGTTAAGAAGATTAGAGAAGTAAAGAAAAAAGAACCTCCTCAAGATTATTCGTTTATTTTAGATGGCGATTAAGAAAACAAGCATGTTGTATTCTGCATTTAACTTACAAATTTCTTTCCAAGTTCGTAAACCTCTTCTAGAAGTTTTAGATTTTTTGCAGCATCACCTATTTTATGTGCTGTACCATGAACTGTACCAACTATCTCATTGTTCATATATTTTATCATGTCTTTTAGAGATCCTATTGCATTGAACACTCCAGAGCTTTCTGGATCATTAGCTCCATACACTAGAATATATGCAAACTTCTTCTTTGTGAAGGCATATTCCTTTTCACCTTGAAGAGCATATAGTCGATCTATGAACAATTTCAGCTGAGCAGAAATATTGAACCAGAAAACGGGGGAAGCAAGAACTATTTTCTCTGCTTCAAGTAATTTGGGATACAAATCATTCATATCATCCTTTTGCACACAAGAAAGCGCATTATTATTGACACACCAGTTACAGTGTTGGCAGGGTTTGATATTCATCTCATTCAGATTAAAAATTTCGAATTCAACGTCTGATTCAGTAAGAGCTTTTGTAAATTCATTGATTAAAACAACAGTATTACCTTTCTTCCTAGGGCTGCCATTGAAAATCAATACTTTTGACATACTATACTCTAAGTATTATCATTAATAAAATTTGTTTGTTAATTCTGAGAAGCATAGTCTTAAACATTTACAGCTTTTGAAGAAAAAGAACATTTCTTGGTCATATTGTCTCCAGAAGGTTTATAATTCCACTTGAGTATAATTTCACTTGATATTATGATAAATGAGATAATACGAATAAATGTATCAGAGATGTCATATACTATGGAAGAAATTCCAGAGAAATACAAATATCTAGGAGGAAGAGGTTTAACAAGCGCTATTGTTGCCGATGAAGTTGATCCTAAAACTGATCCACTTGGTC
Organism: Candidatus Heimdallarchaeota archaeon; assembly: GCA_023705945.1. Taxonomy (GTDB): domain Archaea; phylum Asgardarchaeota; class Heimdallarchaeia; order Heimdallarchaeales; family Heimdallarchaeaceae; genus UBA460. The sequence continues at coordinate 8,328 of BPTM01000130.1, read as the reverse complement.
CTGGGAACAAGATTGTTTTTGCTCCAGGGATATTAAGTGGAACTTCTGCGCCAAGTTCGGGAAGACTATCTGTTGGGGCAAAAAGTCCTATGACAGGTGGGATTAAAGAAGCAAATGCAGGTGGATTAACAGCCGTACGCTTAGCAAAACTAGGAATCAAAGCTGTAATTGTCGAAGGGTTTCCAGAACACAAAGACTGGTATCATGTTCTTATTTCAAAAGACAAAATTGAGTTTATTAAAGCAAATGAACATGCCAATATGGGACTATATGAACTTATAGAAAAACTATGGAAGAAATATCCAAAATCAGGATTATGTGGAGCTGGAATAGCTGGACAAAGATTACTCAAAAATGCAGGTATTTTTGGTAACAATCCTGAGAATACAGATCCAGGTAGATACGCTGGACGAGGTGGATTAGGAGCTGTTCTAGGAACAAAGAGGATTATAGCTATAATAACAGATGATACTGGTGGAAAGCGACCAATGCCTGTGAATGAAGAATTGTTCAATACAGGTCGTACAAAGATGGTCAATGCCCTCAACGAGCACGCAATTACAGGTGGAAAAGCTGGAACTGATGACGGAGCTCTCAAGAATTATGGAACCAACGTACTTCAAAATATAATTAATGAAGCTGGAGCTTTACCGACTAAGAATTTTAGATCAGGATACTTTGAAGGCGCAAAGAATATTTCTGGTGAAGCAGTGCACGAACTTGTCGATGAAACAAATAAAAAATTTGGTGACAAAGCAGAAGGAGAATATGGTCATGCATGTCATCCAGGATGTATAATACGATGTAGCAATACAGTTCCAGACAAAAATACTGGGAAATTAATTGTTTCACCCTTAGAATATGAATCAGCATGGGCATTAGGAACAAATTGTATTATTGACAATTTAGAACAAGTAGCAAAGCTTAATCGTATTTGTAATGATATAGGCATAGATACTATCGATGCGGGCAATGCACTTGCAGTCGCAATGGAAGCAGGAAAAATTCCTTGGGGTGATGGTCAAGCTGCAATTGAGTTCTTGAAGAAAGGTTATGACCCTAATGATGAAGATGGTGCTACTTTTATGCAAGGAGCAAATGTTGCTGCTAAAACTTGGGGAATCGATCGTGTTGCAGTTGTTAAAGGTCAAGCTTTCCCAGCATATGATCCAAGACCAATAAGAGGTATAGGCGTAACATATGCTACAACAACAATGGGAGCAGACCATACTGCAGGATATACTATCGCACCAGAAATTCTCGGTAGCGCTGGTGGTGCAGATCCTCGAGAACTGAATAAAGCTGATTTAAGCAGAGCATTCCAATCTACAACAGCATATATTGACCAATCAGGTTACTGTCTTTTCATCGCTTTTGCAATTCTAGACATAGCTACTGGTATGGAAGGATTGGAAGAAACTGTTGCTGGTTTTCTAGGAAAAGAGAAATACGATATAACTGCAGTTGGGAATAAAATCCTCAAGACTGAAAGAGAATTCAATAAAAAAGCAGGATTTACAAAAGAAGACGACAGGTTACCAAAATTCTTTAGCGAAGAAAAATTACCTCCTCATGATGTTACTTTTGATGTTACTGATGAGGAATTAGATGCTGTCTTTGAAAAAATGTAAAGAAGACTTAAAGAACTAGATATTTCAAAACCTCTTCCTTTCTCTTTTTTTTAGAAACTCGAGAGAGTATTTAATAGAAATAAAGATTTAAATCATTCAGAAGAATAGTTACAAGCGGAAAGTCTCAAAATGTCTATCATCAAGATTCATCTTTATGGAAAACTAAGAAGATTAGCAGAAAATAGTGGAAGTACAGATGATTCTATAATCGAGCTTAATTGGAATGAAAATGAAACTCTTACCAATCTAGTTAATAAAAGACTAAATTTAAGCTTTGATGAGATAGGAGAAATTTTCATTAATCATAATCCTATTACCAAGTTCAATGTAGTTATTCCAAGTGAAGCAAGAGTTGCACTCTTTGCTAAAGGAATGTATCTGTTATGTGGAGGACAACACTTGAAAGGTCATGGATTTATAGAAAAGAGGGATAAAGAAGTAGATTATTGGTAATAAACTACTATAGAAAAAAATCAAGATAAGGGGTCTGTCCTTGAATATTCGTCTGAAATTTTATGCATCGTTGAGAAAACATCTTCCAGGAACAGAAATAGGAGAAGAAGTGGTGATAGAGATTATACAAGGTTCAACAATTAAAGATGTAATAAATAGTTTCTCAATAACAGAAGACTTAGCAAAAATAATATTCGTTAATGGTATTCATAAGAATCTAGATTATATACTTGAAGAGAATGATCTTCTAGTTATATTTCCTCCCATTGGGGGAGGATAAGGATCAACCTCCGAAACCTAAGATAGTTTTTACAAAAATTCTATTTTCATTAATTTGCAAAGAGAAAAACAAAAAGGTATCTTCTTATTACAGAGACTTTATTGTAACCCACAACCTTCATTTCTTATGGAGCAGGGTTTACTTCGAGTGGAAAAAAGAGTATAACAAATTAAACTCAAAATATAGTTTTTTCTTGCCATTCTAAACTTTGATGAACATAATATTGATTGTATAAGGAAGCATATTTACCTTGTTTAGCTAAGAGTTCTTTATGTGTGCCTTCTTCTACAATGTTTCCATTTTCCATGACAATTATGCGATCAGCATTTACAATTGTTGAAAGTCGATGTGCTATGATTATTGCTGTTCTATCATGCAAAATATTCTCTAAAGCCTCTTGAATCATAGCTTCGGTGTATGCATCTACACTTGAAGTTGCTTCATCTAAAATGAGAACTCTAGGATTAAGAAGAATTGCGCGTGCAAAGCTAAATAGTTGTCTTTGACCTACTGAAAGATCACTTCCACGTTCTCCTATTTGTGTATCCAATCCTTCAGGAAGTCTATGCACAAATTCGCTTGCTTGTACTATATTCAAGACTCGCCAAATATCTTCATCGGTTGCATCTTCTCTTCCATAACATATATTTTCTCTAATCGTACCAGGGAATAAATATACATCCTGCTCAACTTTGCCAAACTGTTTCCTGTAAGATTCTAAAGAGAAATTACGAATACTTTGTCCATCGATTAAGATGTCACCACTTTGATATTCATAGTAACGAGAGAGTAAGGAAACTAAAGAGGTCTTCCCAGCCCCAGTGTGACCAACTATTGCAAGTTTCTCTCCTTTGTGAATGGTTAGATTGAGATCTTTGAAAATTACATTGTCTTTATCGTACCAAAAATTGACATGATTAAACTGTATCTGACCTTTAATTTCTTTTAGATGGTGAGTCTCTGGTTTCTGCTGAACTTTAGGTTTACTATCTACGATGCTTAAACAACGTTCAAAAGCTGCCATTCCAGCACTCAATTCAGGGAAGAATCTAGCTAATTGCATGACTGGCTGGAAGAAATTTTCAAGATACAATACAAACATCACTAGTGTTCCAGCAGATATGCCAGAATCTAATCCAAAGTATAAAACTAAACATAGAATAACTGAAGCTACAGTATTAAGCAAAGGTCTCCAGAAATGTGTGGTAGCTGTCAAACGCATCCATGAACGGAAGTAATTCTCATTGATATCTTCAAATTGATTTGCAATGTTTAATTCTTGGCCAAAACTCTTGGATATTTGGATACCTTCAATTGCTTCAACCATAGCTGAATTAACACTACCTATGGCTTCTCGATAAGATTTGCTGACTCGTTTAGCAAGACCACGTAAACCTAGCATTAATGAAAATAAAACGGGAATAGCTGCAACTGTAATTAATGCAAGGATGTAATTGAAATAGAAAAGTATTCCAAGCGTTCCTAGACTAATTACTAAACTTCCAATAGTGTTGCTGATAAGTATAGCCGTGTTACTAAAATCTAATGTATCGTTTACAATAATGCTGTTAAGTTTACCACTCATATTTTCATCAAAGAAAGTCATGTCTTGTTCCTGGAGTTTGGAGAACAACTCTAAACGCAAATCTTCTAAGAAAAAGGGAACGTATTTTCCAGATTGTGCCTGTTGCAAAGAAAAAGCTACCCAATTGAGTAGATATAAAATTAGAAAACCACAAGCTGCAAGTAAAGTAAGAACATAATTTGGAGTGGTAGAAATCAATTCATCTGTAACAAAGCCTGCTAGTAAAGGTGCAGTAACGGCAGCTATAGCTTGAATAACCATAAACAAAGCAATTAATACAATATTCTTTTTGTGAGGAACAAGTCGTTTAACATACCTGTTGAATAACTCTTTATCGCTATAATTTCGTTCATGTTTAGCTCTCATAGAACTACTGAACAGACCCATTTAGTTAACCTCCTGTTTGAGTTTTTCAACATCTAAATACTTCCCGAAAACTTTTCTGTAATCTTTAGATCTCTTCAAAAGTTCTTCATGTTGTCCTTGAGCAACTATCTCGCCTTCCTTCATAACTAAAATCAAATCAGAAGTTCGAATAGTATGTAATCTGTGCGTTATCACCAAAGTTGTACGATCTTCTAAGATATTCTTAACTGCTTTAGCTATGTTTTCTTCAGTTTTACTATCTATTGCACTCATAGAATCATCTAGAATAAGCACATCTGGATCTGTAAGAAATGCTCGAGCAATCGCAACACGTTGTTTCTCTCCCCCAGAGAGAGTCATTCCTCTTTCTCCAACTATTGTTTCATATTCTTTGTCAAAAGTTGATATAAAATCATGAGCATGAGCTAACTTTGCTACTTCTATTACTTGTTGTTTTGATGCTTCAGGAGAGCCAAATTTTATGTTTTCCTCAATTGTTTGAGAGAAGAGGTAAATATCTTGTTCAACTAAGGAAACTTGTTGTCTAACCATCTCTAAGGGGTAATCTTGAATTGGTTTCCCATCAAGTAAAATGACTCCTTCTTGAGGTTCATATAATCTTAATAATAGCTTAGCTAAAGTTGTTTTACCGCAACCAGTTGGTCCAACTAAAGCTACGGTTTGATTAGGAGCTATTTTGAATGATAGTTTGTTCAATACAAGAGGATTCTTGGGATTACCATTCGGATATGTGAAGGAAACATTTTGAAATTCAATTGCCCCCTTAAAGACGTTTGAGTAATTAGTCTTCTCACCAGGCAATAGTTCTACTTTTCCTGTAGAAATCATTGAAAACAATCTTTCACTGGCACCAAATCCTCTAATCATATCTCTGGTTGCCCAAAAAATCATTTGTGTAGGATGGATAAGCGCAATTAAAAGAAGGATAACCGCAATTAAATGACCTACAGTCATCAAATCATATATGATTAGAATAGAACCAAATACTAGGGAAGCACCAATAGCTGCATAAAGAGTTAGTAGAGGATAGAAACGAGCTTGAATTCGAATTTCTCCCAATCTGTTATTCCGGAAAGCTTGAACAGCTTTTCTGAATTTCTTATATTCAACAGCTTCAGCATAGAAAGCTTTGGTGACTTGAACACTGTTCAGACTCTCTTGCAATGCAACAGTTACATCAGCATGCTTTCTTAAAGAATCTTTTGAATAAGGAAGCAGATGTTTACGATAGCGAAGCACAAAGAAAACATACAGACCTAGAAATGGTACAGTTAGTAATGCCATCCAATAATTAAATGTCTGAATTTGAATTAGAGTAACAATTGTTTGAACAAATGGATAAACGTAAAATGATCCATGAGCAATCAAGGTATTTACAACACGGAGATCATTTGTAGCAAGAGCTTGTAAATCACCTGTTTTGATTTTATCATGTAAACTGAGAGGTTTATTCTGAACATTCTCAAAAAACTCTCTCCGCATTGATTGTTCAGTTTTTGACCCCAACTGATGACCAATCATCCAGGTAGTATATTCAACTATGTTTCTAAGAAAATAGAATCCTAGCAAAATTATCATTGTAATAAGTATACTGTAAGTGAATTGATCAAGGATTATAGAATCAGTAATTTCTCCTATACGAACAGGAATAATTGTACGAATGTATGTTAGAGATACTATTCCTATGAAATTTAATGCGAAAAGAACCTTATGATTTAAAACATGAACAAAAAACCACTTGACATAAGGATTCTTCGTTCTTGGTTCTTTGGTATTTTTCATAGACTTTCCTCATTAAATATAAATTGAAAAGAAAAATGCCATTTTAAAAGTTTGTTAATCCATTAACCGTTTTCATATATTAGCTTGATCAAAAAAGCTTCCGATGGAGTAGGGTTTACTTTGATTAGAAAAATAGAAAGAAGATTCTCACATTCTCAGTATTTTCTTCTTATTATTTCTAACCATCAACATCCCTGAAAGTGCTAAAAGAGTTATCCAGATTGAGATACTTGTTTGAGATGTGTTATACTGTGTTGGAAAAGTATGGTTTGCCCATTGGTATTCTATTTTTCCACCTACCATTGTGAGCATAACTTCAATATTCTTAATATCATCCTCGTTAACTGTTAAGGGATCAGCTGTTAAAACAATCATATCAGCATATTTTCCAATTTCTAAAGAACCTAAATAATCCTCTTGTTTGACTGCGTAAGCTCCTTCGATAGTCAACATTCTTAAGCCCATCTCTACGGAAATCTCATGTTCTGCTAGCCAAGGATCAGGTTCGTGAATTGTTCCATTTTCATCTATAGCTTTTCGAGTAACTAAACCCCACAGGTGAAGGAAAGGTCTGATATTAGCTGATCTACTCCAGTTATCTTCATCATAGCCATAAAGGAAACCAAAATCAGTTTCTAGATAAGAGTGAAGACCTTCGCCTGGTAGAGAGTATCTGTTTACTGTCCTTTCCTGCCATACGGCACTGTAAAGATTTGCATATTCTTGCTGCCAATAAGTTGGGAAGTAACCTCTAACAGAATGAATAGTATCAAGTGATAAAGCTTTAACGATTTGATCTTCTCTGATGAAACTATTATGCTCAATCTGATGTCTTGCATTAGCATTATCTGTCTCATTCAATGCATATTCTATTGCATTTAGGATAGTTTCAGTTGCTCTATCACCCATCGCGTGAACAGCTACACTAAAACCGCTATCATGAATAGAATCTACAATTGAATTTAATTCTGATTGATTGAAATATAAATCGCCATAAGGATTTGTTATACCCCATAAATCCATCATTTCTTGAGTATAGGGATCACTCATAGCTGGAAAACCTCTATTTCCTGAAGCCCCATCCAAATAAATCTTGAAACCAGGGATTCTGAACATGCGTTCATGATCTAGAAGTGGTTCTATATCTGGTTCCCAAGCTCCAACAAGTACTGGTTCATTATCTTCAAGCCAAGCAAAATTGTAAATAAGGAAAGCATTTACTCTAAGACGCAGTGTTCCATTCTGTTCTGCTGATTGAAGCCATCCAAATTCACCAATGTCTATACTTTTTTCGTTTAAGGTTGTATAACCATTAGCTAGAGCTATGATTTGAGATTCGTAGATTGTTTCAGTTTCTCCAATCCAGAATAATGATGCCATGTAGTGTGAATGACCGTCAATTATACCAGGCATAATAGTTCGTCCATCTAAATCATAACCTGGTCCATATTCTGTTTTATAAGATTGTAGAATCTCTTCTGTTGTTCCTAAACCTACAATAATCCCGTCATTTAATGCTATTGCTTCAAACTCGGGATTGAGTTCATCTATGGTAATAATCTTACCATTACAGAATACATGATCTACCGTTTCAGGATCAGCATCTGCTTGAGATAAGACAGGGACTAAGATAGGGATTATTAATGAAGATAAGATAAGATGAATGAAGAGATACTTTTTCATGAATTTAATCTTTAATTAACGAATAAAAGTTTTTAGGAGAATTTGGGGATTAATTTGTAACTATGTATTATTATTTTCTTCTTTTTTTCTTTTGAACTAGTTAAACAATCTAAGTTTTTGATTTTTCAATTATTTTCTTCTCAATACTTCTAATAGCAGTAATCATTGAAGCTAAGCTTCTGAAAATAAATAATACAGCAGTTATTGTTGAGTTAGTTTTGATTCATTTATATATAAAAGAAAAAAGAAAGGATGAACTAGTATTTCTAGTTCGGTTTAGATTTCTTCCTACGAATTATAGAGATTGCACTTACTAAAACTATAGAACCAAATATCATACTAGAAATAAAAATAAACTCTTGTAAGGTAGGGAGTCTATACTCTATATATTGGCAATTAGAAATAGCACTTTTTCCTACGAAGTTTTCTGCGACTATTACATAATAGTAGAAACCTTCAGAGGGTAAAACATCGATAAATTCATTGTCAGTAGACATAGCAATAGGTAGGAGTCCTGTTATTGACCA
>BPTM01000129.1 GCA_023705945.1 Candidatus Heimdallarchaeota archaeon | reverse complement strand
TTCCTGAAAAACCTAAAACCGAGGAACCAAAAGAGGAACCAAAAGAGGAACCAAAGGTGGAAGAACCCAAAACTGAGAAACCTAAGGTTGTTCCTAAACCAGTATTAAAAGTTGAGAAACCTAAAACTGAGGAACCAAAACCTAGCAAGGATGATATAAAAGAGGTCGAATAAAATGGGTGGTAAATACATAATTAGTGAAATAGAAAAAGACCATATCCTTTCATTGCTTGAACAAAATAAAAGAACAGATGGAAGAACAATTGATAGTTTTCGAGAAATTAAAATCGAAACAAATTTTGTAGAGAAGGCAGAGGGTTCAGCAGTAATAACTGTTGGGGATACCAAAATTATTGTTGGAATTAAAGCTACATTAGGAACCCCATATCCAGATTCCCCTGAAAGTGGAGTAATAACAACTGGTGCTGAACTTTCACCAATTGCTTCACCGTACTTTGAAAGTGGACCTCCAAGCGATGCAGCCATTGAATTAGCGCGAGTTACTGATAGAACTATAAGAGAATCACATTGTGTTGATTTATCGAAATTATGCGTGGTTCCTGAAAAACATGTATGGATTCTTTTCATTGACTTTTACGTGTTAAATCATGATGGTAATTTATTTGATGCTGCTGCATTAGGCGCAATGGCAGCTTTAGCAACAACAAAAATACCTAAGGTGAAAGTTCTTGAAGATGGCTCTGTAGAGATATTAGACGAAAAAGAACCACTAAAGATAAATCATTATCCTGTTGCTGTAACTTGTTATAAAATTGATAAATACAAAATTTTTGATCCAAATTTCAAAGAAGATCGTGTAAGTGATTCAAGGATTACAATTGGTTTTGATGAAGAAGACAGAATCGTAGCTTTGCAGAAAGGATATCAAGGAACTTACAAACCTGCAGAGATTATGGAAATAGTCCGTGAATCTTTGAATGTATCGAAAACTTTAAGGAAAGAGCTGATGAAATCGCTCTCGTAAATATAAGGTGTGAATCATGGGTAAAACAAAAAAAGTTGGTTCAACTGGACGGTATGGTACTCGATATGGTAGTACCATTAGAAAAAGAGTAAGACAATTAGAGGAAAAAAGCAAAGCTGTCTATAAATGTCCAGTATGTAATATGAAGACTCTAAAAAGAGCAGGTTTGGGAATCTGGGAGTGCACCAAGTGTGGAGAAAAACTCGCCGGTGGAGCTTGGGAACCCTATACAAGTGCTGGTAGAAGTATTACAAGAAGAGTTACTCGTATTTCTGAAGGATTGAAAGAAGAATTTTAAATTTCTTTCCCACCCTTATTATTTTATTTTTTGTTTACAACACTTACCTTTTAATTACTATGTGCTTTTTTTTCTCAAATGGTAAAGATTGGTTTCACTACATCACGTTCTCCTGCAAAGAAAACTCGTTCATTTATACATGATATAGTTAGTATTGTTCCCCAGTCTTCAAGAGTAGCAAGAGGGTCAGCAACCATAGTTTATACAATTAATGCGATGAAAATGAAGGGGTATGAAACAGCAGTTATAGTTCACTCTGTTAAAGGGAACCCAAATTTTGTAAGAATTTATGATCTAACTAACAAACCTAAAGAATTACCATTTGCCATAAAAATTAGAGGTTTAACACTTTCCAGAGAATATAGAAAAGAAAACAGTAGATCGAGACCAGTTTTTTCAATACTTATCTCATCTTTAGAAAAATCATTTGAAAATGATATTCTTAGGAAAGTTTTCCAAATCACAAATATAGGGATTGATAAGATTAAAGGAAAAAGCTACGTAACCCTATATGCTGACTATCTTGATCGAGACGAAGGATTAATTTTTCTTGAATTCCTGGACAATAATAACAAACAAGTAGGACCTAGGATGAAAATAAGAATTGTTCCGAGAGAGGTAGAATGACATCGCCATTGTAAATGTGAGAGAAATATGAGTCTTCAGTCAATAAATTCGATTAGTATGACAGTAAAAATTCAAGTGACTGATAATCAAATATGTAATTTGCTTTATGATGCACTTGTTTTGGAATCAGGATATAATCCCAACGATAGAGCGCAAGCTAATTTGACAGTTGATAATAATCTTCTAATTTTAGAGATAAATGCTAAGGATGTTGTGTCCGTTAGAGCTTCAATTAACTCATTCATGAAATGGATAAACCTATCTCTTCAAATTATTTCAATGACAGAAAACGCTGACCAGTAAATCTGTTCAATCAATGAGGACCCTTCTATCTAGCAGATTCAAAATTTGAGAGAATTTAAAACTCGGTTTTTTTATCCAAAAAAGATAAAATAAGAGGATTTGTCTTTATGATATGGATTTCGAAAAATTAATCTCAACAATCACAAAAGAATTATCAGGAGAGAGAACAAAGCGTTTAACAAGCATACTGTCACAATATCATAGAATACAAGCAAGTAAAGAGTTTTTATTAGCTTCAAAATTTATCTATGACAAACTGAAAAAGTTAGGAGATAATAATTGTCAAATTCATGAATATGTTGCAGATGGCACCAAGAGATATTATGAATGGTATGCACCACTCTCTTGGGACATTGAAGATGGAGAATTAATACAATTAGAACCTGAGGATCATATTTTATGTCGATTTTCTGAAACTCCTGAAAGCATTTGTACTCATTCAAAACATACTAACATTGAGGGGGAGGTTATCCACATTGGAAGTGCAAAACCAGGGGATATTGAAGGTAAGGAAATTGGAGGGAAAATAGTTCTTACAACCGGACGACCTCGAGCGATGATAGAACAGTTAAAGGAACTAGGAGCCATTGGTGTCATAGCTTATCCTTCAGAAGAGAGAGCCCATGGGTACTCTGAGATGATACAGTATGTTGGATTATGGCCAAATGCTGATAACAAAGAAAAATCAACTTTTGGATTTTCTCTTTCAAGAAGGCAAGCCATTAAATTGATTTCACAAATCAAACAAAAGAAGAAAGTCATTGTTAAAGCAAAAATCAACGCAAACCTCTATGAGGGTAATATGCATGTTTTGTCAACAAAAATAGAAGGAATAAAAAAAACCAGAGAAGAAATTATTTTGATAGCTCATATTTGTCACCCTGCACCTTCAGCAAATGATAATGCTTCAGGGAGTGCGTTGTTATTTGAAATATATAGATCATTAAAATCTATGATTGATAAGGAGATGATAGAAAAACCCCATAGAACAATTAGATTCCTATGGGTACCAGAATTCAGTGGTACCTTACCTTGGATTTTAGAAAAAGAAAAAGAAGAAGGGTTCACACCAATATTCTGCTTAAACCTTGATATGGTTGGTGAACATCCCGTTCATGTAGGTTATCCTTTTACATTTAACCAATCAAGTATCTCAACACCGTCATATCTAAATGATATTGTTGCAGAAGTAATAGAGCATGTTAAAGACAATCCTGCTGCGATTGAACAGGGAGGATGGCAATTTCCATGGAATTATAGAATTGTTCCATACTCGGGGGGATCCGATCACATTCTCTTCAATGACGAACCATTCCGTATCCCATCTGTAATGTTTGGGCATCCAGATACTTTTCATCATACTAATTTAGATACAATTGAAAAAGTTGATCAGACCACATTGAAAAGAGTTGGAATTACTACTTTAGCAACAACGATTATTGGATCTAGTTTGGGTAAGTATTCAAACTTCATAGTGAAAGCCTATTTAGTTGGATATCAAAAAAGAAAAGCTAAACTCATAAATATGGTCTCAACAGAAGTCGAAAAAACTGAAGAGTTTCATGAAAATGAAAAGCTGATTCATAAGTATATTATTGTGGAAATTATCAAAAAATTCGTTGAAAATGAGAAGAAATCTATTGAAGTAATGCAGAAACAGTTTCAATTTTCAGATAGAAGGACAATCGATTTTCTCAACAATGATTTAAAGCTGCTTGTGGGCAACATTCAAGAGAATTTTTCAGTAGCTTTCGATCAAGATATAGAAACTGAGCATAAGGTTATATTTCAACAGACACCAAAAAGGAAATGGAAAGGACCAATTAATAGCTCGAAACTCTATGAAATTATGAACTCAGGTTTTAAACTTGAAGAATCATCACAAATATCTAATAAACAAATAACAAAACTAAAGGAATTTTTCACAAAATCATCCGGTGTATATGGAGGATTTATACTTGAAATCACTAATTTGATAGATAACACAAATACAAAACTCGATATACTTACATTGCTAAGCTTGGTAAATTGGAAAATACTAGAATTTCAAATCCTTGAGGATTGCTTGCTACTGCTTGAGTACCTCGGATATATTATTTTTTAATTTCCTCTTTTTTTCTTCTAACTCTGACTTCGCAACATAAAACTTCTTTCTAGCCTTTAGCAATTATTTTATATGTATATAGTATAATAGTAATTTGTAGATTCAAGATGCCAAAAGAAGATTTAAAGTCACTAGTTAATTCTGTGAATATGCTGAAAAACATGGTTGAAAGCATAGTTGCAGCTGTGCAAGATAGATTCAAAGATTATGATAATGTTGTCGTAACCTTGAAAGAAAGGTTAGACATACTAGAATCTTCCAGTGAATCAGTTCCAACAACTCCTTCAGGAGCAATCAGTTCTGATATAACAACAAGAACAGAAACATTAGAGAAACGATTGGATACATTGAATGAGAGATTATTGCGCATTGAAACTGTTAAAGGTGAAGCAATAGAAGCGCCTCCAACACCAGAACCAGAGGTCAAGGAGGAAGTTGAATCTGTTATTACAGAAGCACCTCCAACACCAGCACCAGTTCCAGAGATAATCGAAACTTTGAAAGACGTCGAGGAACCAATTGTGATAGAGTAAAGTGTAGCTGCTCAACTAACTAAAGATGTGCCTTCTATACCAATGCCTGGAGCAATTCCAACACCAGCAACTACACCTGAACCAGAAGGTACCATTGGTGTTCCTACACCTGTGGTTGAGGTATCTGCTCCTGCGACCACCCCCGCATCTCAGATTACCGAAGCTGTAGAAAGAGATGTTAGTCCTATTTCAAAACAAGTATCGGGAACAATTCCAACACCACCGTCGACAGAAGAAACAATTCAACCAGAAACTGATATTCAACCTCCTGCACCAAGAGCTGAAGAAGTGAAGCCTCCTGAAGAAGGAAAATCAGCTGAATTATTCGGAGAAGCTGTAAGTGGAGATAAGGCAGAGCTACTCAAAGCTTTGAAAAAGCTGGAAGATTTGTAAATCATTATCAACAGTAAATTTCAAATATAGACCACGAACATTTGACTAATGGCAAATCCGTTAATTGTTTACATAATAGCATTTACTGTTCCCTTATTTTTATCAGGAATAGGGTTTCCTTTTTTCATCAAATTTATGCTTAACAAAGGAATTTTTGGGATAGATATTCATAAGAAGGAACAACCAAAAGTTGCAGAAATGGGGGGAATTGTAATAATTATCTCACTTATAATTAGTTCAGTGATAACAATTTTAATTGTTGATGATTCATACATACAACTTATGATTGGTATATTTTGCATAACAATAACAATTGCGGGAATCATAGGTCTAATAGATGATTTTGTTAATTTAAATGCTATACTAAAACCAGTTCTTTTACTTATAGCTTCAGTTCCTATAATTGCTTCTACTTGGTTCAGTACCGGACCACTGTACAATCCCGAACCATTATTTCCATTAATAGGCCAAACAAGATTAACGATAGTTTACCTAATCCTCTTACCATTTGTTATTACAGTCCCGGCTAATGCAGTAAATATGATTGATGTTTTTAATGGTTCAATGGCTACAACTACAATCATTGTCCTAATTGCAACTTTTATTGCAAATTTAATTATATTCAATAATGATTTTACTGCTTATGATCCAACAAATATTTTTGTATTAATGATAATTGGAGTTCTAATATCTTTTCTAATTTATAATCGCTATCCAGCCCGGGTTTTTGGTGGTGATTCTACTAGCCTGACAATAGGCGCTTCTTTAGGTGCAATCGCTGTTTTAGGTCGTCTTGAAATTGTGATAATAATAGCCATCATCCCATTTATAATGAATTCCTTTGGAATAATTAGTAGTGTTAAAGGATTATTAGAACGAAGGGAAATGGCTAGACCGACAAAGATGACGAAAGACTGGAAGATTGAATCTACCAAGGATCAAAAAGCTCCAATCACTTTAGTTGGATTGGTACTTCAAAAAGGTCCATTACACGAAAAAGATGTTGTAAGAAGTTTTGGAATTCTTACAGTTTTCAGTAGCATACTAGCAATTATAACAGCTATATTGATTAGGTTGGTGATTTAATGAGGTTACATAAACTAACTCCGAAACTATATAGTGTTCTTGGTCTTGAGTTATTTGTTTTTGGAACGTTCATAGGTATTTGTGCAATTATCGACACATTAATCGTTAGTATCCCTGAGGATCCAAACCCCACGATTAACTTCCTTATTGGTGCTTCTAAGGTACTTTTTAGTGTTATTTTAATAGCTATTTGGTTATTCATTTGGTACTATATTACAAAACGACTTATGATTAATAAGGAGGACATAAAGGAGGCTAAGAAAATTAAGAGGGAAAAAAAGCAAGCAAAGATGCTAGAAAAGAAAGAGAAGAAAAAGAATATTAGGACTTAGTTTCTAACAGATACAATCTCTTCTTTAGCATAAAATACTTCTTTGAAAACTCTAAGCTTGAAATTTCATAATCTTCGAACTGAGATCCAATTGCAAAAAGTTCGTTTTCAACGTTAAGAATTTCATCCTCTAGATGTTTCTTCTTTTCCTGATTTAGAACTCGAGTTGTAATTTGTGAGGAGTTCTTTGATTGTATATCTGCTAATTCTGTCTTCTTATTTTGTAGAATAATTGATAATTGTTCTTTCTGTGCAATTAAAGGATCAAGCTGATTCTCAGGCGCTTTCCACTTTGGTCCTGTTGTAATTTTTCTAGCAGGTACTTTTGAAAACAAACGGATTACCTCCACAATCACTTGGAATAAGTGATAACTAGGTCTCCATCTAGCAAGTACTCGCATTTCCAAAAAACCTTCAGTATTAATATTTGGATGTGTTATTGATGTTAATATTTCAATTTCTGGTGGAGAATCAGGAAATGCATTTGGTAAACTTATCTCAACTTCTACAGGGATTTCTCCTTCATCGGAAATTGCTGAAACAAATCCTCTCCACTTTGTTAAATTCCCTTCTATGGGTTCGAATGCATATGCTCGTTCCATAACAAGACTATATTCTTTGGCTAAGATACTATCTGGAATAGGCATTTAATTACTAACTCCTTTCGAAATATAATTGCGCAACGCCTTATTTATAGATTCGCTTTTGATTGCGCTGAGAAAGTTATTTTCAATCCTTACACTTTTAAATCTAAAATGTTTTTTTGAAATTGATGACTCGTATTGCGGTAATTGATCAAGATAAATGCAGACCAGATAAATGTGGTCAAGTTTGTTACAAATATTGTCCTTCAGTAAGGGCAGGTAAGGAAACAATCACATTTGACCCTCCGAGTAATAAAGCGGTAATTCATGAATCTTTATGCTCTGGAATCGCTATATGTGTGAAAAAGTGTCCATTTCACTGCATCACTATAGTAAACTTGACTGAAGACTTCGATAAGGAAGTTACACACAGATACAGCATTAACGGTTTTAAACTACATCGATTGCCTATGCCAAAAATTGGTCAAGTCATTGGTCTAGTGGGGCAAAATGGTTCTGGAAAATCAACAACTTTGAATATTTTACAAGGAAATCTTAAACCAAATTTAGGTAGGTTTGATGAACCTCCTGACTGGGATGAGATTATAGAAAACTACAGAGGAACAGAGGTTCAGACTTATTTCCAAAAACTTGCAGATAAAAAATTGAAAACTATACTGAAGCCTCAAAACGTGGATAAAATACCCCGTGTCGTAAAAGGAAATGTTGCAGATTTAATTAAGAAAGTAGACGAAAAGGGAATTCAAGATGAAGTTAAAGAAGTTTTTTCTTTAAGTAAGGTTTGGGAAAGAGATATCTCAAAATTAAGTGGTGGAGAACTACAAAGAACGGCTATTGCTGCTAGTATTGTACAAGAAGCAGACGTTTACCTCTTTGATGAACCAACCTCATATTTGGATGTTAAAGAAAGAGTCAAAATTTCTCAATACATCAATGAGATGAAATCTCCAAAACAAACTATAATCGTTGTAGAACATGATCTCGCGATGCTGGATTATTTGAGTGATCAAATCCATATATATTATGGTGAGGCTGGTGCATACGGCATAGTTAGTCACCCACATTCTGTCAGAGAAGGAATTAATATTTTCCTTGATGGATATATCCCTTCAGAGAATATGCGCTTTAGACCAGAACCAATTATTTTCAAAAAAACATCATTTGAAGATAAATATACTTCGCATCGAATCGCGATAAAGTATGGGGATATGACTAAGAATTTTGAGAGTTTTAGTCTTTCAACTAAGGGAGGAGAGCTCTATAAAGGAGAAGTCGTAGGTATCATAGGACCAAACGGTATTGGAAAAACAACCTTTGTAAAAATGTTAGCAGGGGAACTAGAACCCACAACAATCTCTGAACCCTTAGAATTGCTTGTTCAAACTTCTACTAAGGTAGAAGATAAATCTGAAATGTCTCTAGGAATTGGAAGTGAACATAGAGAAAAGTTAACTGTTAGCTATAAACCCCAGTATCTGTACACAGAATCTGAAAAAACTGTAGAAGAATATTTACGTGAAATCAATCCAGTAATGTTAACCAGTGGGTGGCACAAGTCAGAAATAATAAATCCATTAAAATTTGCAAAATTACTTGATTCTCAATTGTGTGAACTTTCAGGAGGAGAATTACAGAAAGTCAGTATTGCGGCCTGTTTAGGAAATTCCAAAGCAAATTTATTCCTCCTAGATGAACCTAGTGCATATATTTCATCTGAAGATAGAGTAAATGTTGCAAAAGTTATTAAAAGAGTCATAAGTCATTACGAAATGCCTGCTCTGGTAGTAGAACATGACGTAATGATGTTAAATTTTGCTTCTGACAGAATAATTGTTTTCGATGGAAAGTCAGGGGAAATTGGAAAAAGTAGCCGAATTGGTTCCCTTCAATTTGGTATGAACGACTTCTTAAGGAAAATGGATATTACATTTAGACAAGATCCCAGAACTCTAAGACCTAGAGTAAATAAGAAAAATTCACAATTAGATAAAAAACAAAAGGCTGAAGGAAAATATTTTGTTGCTGCCTAACTTCTCTAAGAGCTACGGAATTTCAACAGTAATTTTCAGTTCCTCTTCTTCTTTCTTGAATTCAACTTTTTCTTTTTTGATCTTCCCTTCTATAATTGATTTGGAGATAGGTAAGGTAATTTTTCTTCTTATGAATCTGAATCTAGTTGCTATCCAAACAAGTGGAATAAAAAACCATGGTTGTATAAGATTTTCTTTTGGTTTTATTACAAGTTTAGCTATTTTTTCGGCCAGTTTTGACACTGAATAACTTTGGTATGAAGAATCATCCAAACCTGCCACTTTATGAAACTCTGTATTATAAGGACCAGGAAGGACAGTTGATACTTTTATACCATACTCTTTTACTTCATCCCTGATACAATCACTAAATGTTTTAACAGCAGATTTTGTGGCACAATATACAGCAAAGGGATAAACTGGTAAAAGTGCTAAAGAAGAAGAAAGATTGATTATATGGCCTTCATTCTGCTCTTTCATTATTGGTATAACTAACTTAGACATCTTAATTAAACCTAGAATATTTGTTTCAATGAGTTCATCTATTTCGGAGATTGGTTGTTCCAAGAAAAGATTAGCTTTACCTAATCCAGCATTGTTAATTAAAACATCAATTCTACCGAATTTCTTCAATGATTGCTCAATTATTCTAGCACGATCATCTTTATTTCTTATATCTCCGATAATTGGTAAAACTTTGATTTTCAATTTTCTCAATTGACGAGTAGTTTGTATCAGTTTCTTTTCTCTTCTAGCAACGATAACCAACTTTGTACCATAGCTTGCTAACGCTAAAGCTACATTTTTTCCAATTCCTGACGATGCACCAGTTATCAATACAACTTTTCCATCTTCAAAAAAAGAATAGTTCTTGTAACCTTTCTTCTTACTCATATAATCAAACTATTTTCTAAAACATTGTATAAAAACACAAAAATAAAGAAAAAGGAGAAAGGAAATAATGAAGGCGTTTAGTCTTTTAATGATTCAAACCATTCAGGTAACCTAATGTCTTTCAATGGAAGACTGTCACCAGGAAGATAAGGTTTGATATCTAAAACAGGTGTTCCATCCAAAGCATCGATTCTATCAACAAATAATTTGCCATTTTCCACCTTTAGTAGTTTTACCTTTGTAAGGCCAATTGGATTGGGCCTTGAAGGACTTCTAGATGAAAAAACACCCGTTTCTACGGGTTTACTCAACCTAGGTGGTGTTACTAACAATGTTGCTCTATCCTTTGTTGTGTCTCTCATTGAAATCCACCACAACACAATGATGTGACCAAATTTTTCAATATGTCGCAAACCTAATATGTAGGGCTCATGAATTTCAATATAACAAGAATCTTGGTCGATTTTTACTTCTCCTATCGGATATACGCCAAAAGGACTCATGATAATCAAATAACTAGAGAAGCATTACCATTTGAATTTTTCTTTCTACCTTGACTACAAATTTTTACTCAATATACTTGTCTAGTGTAGCATTTTGTTTGTTCTTATCGGTTACTTTCTTATAAAATTCCTCTTCAAGGCTCATTCCCGCCTTCCTAAACATGTATTTGGGAATTGCTCTATGGTATAGCTTCAGGTTTTCTCTTTGTGATAAAAACTGAGTTTCATAAAATACTTCCCACAAATCATCCGCATTCAATAGAAGATATTTCTCATCTAGACGATCATCAAAAATGCTCATGGAGAAAATTCTGACTTTTTCTATTATTTCCTCATTGGTTTTACCTGAAAAGGTAGGTAACTTTGATATATCTACTCTTTCAGACGCTAGATAAAAATCCTTATCGGTGAAAATCAAAATCAAGAAGTTTTGGTATCTTTTTGAAATGTACTCTGCAATCATACTTCCAGTATTATGTTCAGGTAAGCATGAACCAAAAAGAATCATCTCTGAGAGAGGAGTTAATCGCACATAGGCTGAAAGCTTATAGGATTCCGAAATAACAGCATTTCCTCTTTTCTTAACTAAACTCCCCAACTCAGAGCAACCAGAAGTTATTTCATAGGATTTGTTCTGTAATAAACTAGAAGCCTTTTCAATGAAAACTTTAGTAGCATCCTTATGTCTTTTTGCAGCTTCAACATAATCTGAAGCTGATCTATTACAAAAACTCATCTTACTATTTCCCTCCGTTAGTGAATTGTTCTAAAGTGAGTTGGGTTTTTGAACCTATACTAAGAAAAGGAAGAGCTCTTTTTAGTACAACTCCGATGGATTTTAGTTGTTGAGGTCGTGTTAAAGGAACTTTTTGCTTCTGAAGGGATAATATTCTCTTTGCAGAAGTTGGACCCAAACCCGGAACGCGTATTAAATCAAA
The DNA here is from genome assembly GCA_023705945.1 of Candidatus Heimdallarchaeota archaeon. Taxonomy (GTDB): domain Archaea; phylum Asgardarchaeota; class Heimdallarchaeia; order Heimdallarchaeales; family Heimdallarchaeaceae; genus UBA460. The sequence goes on along the minus strand of BPTM01000129.1, from coordinate 1,433 downwards.
ATATGATGCTTTATTTACATCTAATGGGAATATATCATTATTACGAGCTAAAGTTATTTTAGGATCAATATTCAAAGGGATAAAACCAGAATCATCAACAACCGATTGAAGTTCAGTTGAGGAATATTTGTAAATCCTATGAAGCCAATCAATCTGATACAATCTGTTTTCTCTCAAGAAGAGTTTTTTAGGGAGAGTTTTATCATCATTCAAAGGTAAACAAGTTGAATAGTACTGCCGTTTGAAATTCGAATCATCTTTATAGAAAGAGAAAACACAATTCAAGATTTCTTCATCTGTTTCTGCTGCTGCATTAATAACATATTGTGTTGTATATCCAGCAGGGATCATACCTTTAGATTTCAAACTTGGTAGCCAGTTTATTGGTTTTAGAATATCAGTTTGATAGTTTTTGGTAGAACACGTTTCTTCAAATCGAGATTTATTAGGTAGTTCCACGTTTACACTAACACGATCCGCAAGTTCTGATATTCTACGGAGTTCATCATACCCAATTCCAGGTAAAATTTTAGCATGGATGTAGCCACCAAATTTGTGCTTATTTCGCAACAGATGAAGTGTATCATAGATGATCTCAGCTTGAATATTTGCATTTCGAACTATTCCTGAACTTAGAAAAAGACCCTCTATATAGTTACGCAAATAGAAACTCATAGTTAGATTAGCTAACTCTTCAGCTTCGAAAGAAGTGATTGTACGCTTAGTGCAGTGTGTATTTACTGTAGAGTTTATACAATATTTGCAGTCATGTATACAACTATTAGTTACCAACACTTTTAGAAGAGAGATGCATCGTCCATCAGGTAGAAAAGAATGACATACTCCAGCTCGTGTAGCTCTGCCAATTGAATCTGGAGTATGAGCACGGGGAGTTGAGGTAGATGAACAAAGATCATATTTTGCTGCTTCTCCTAATATGTGAAGCTTTTCAATTGTACTAGGCAACGTCTCTCAGTATTACTCCAGCTTTTGATATAAAAGCACCAAATTGAACTGAAAATTAACCAAAAAATTAGTTTTTCACAAAAAGATGCAATGTCGAGATAATCCATTTTACTAAGATGATTGAACCCATGATTACAATTGCTATCTTTTCATTTGTAACGAAAGAAATTGGAACATTCAATAGAACTAGAATGAACAATGTTGTTGCTGCAGCACCTAATATGATAGATGATATGGATAATAGACTTGTCCATTTAAACTTCTTTTGAAAGTTTGATCTTATAGGAAATGTAACCATGCACATTGTTAATCCAATACCTGATAGTATGTAGAATGAGATTCTATCAGTTGAAATAAAAGTAAAGTCCAGAGTAGTGAAAACTGAAATTGTTACAATGATTGCTAAAACACCTAAGATGAGATCGGAAGAGCGTCGTGTAGGGAAAGAGTGTAGATCTCGGTGGTCG
>BPTM01000128.1 GCA_023705945.1 Candidatus Heimdallarchaeota archaeon | reverse complement strand
AGATTTGTGTTCTAAAAAATATTCCTATTTGTTGAATTTATGAAACCAGCTACTTTCAAATTTTTATGTCAAACAAATAATATTAATAAAGGGGACAAAAAAATATAATTTGATTACTATGGTAAAAATTACATTGGTTAAGCTAGGTAACATAACGTTAACTACCTTAATTGATATTATGCTAGATGAAAGAGCGAGTAGAAAAGATATTGAAGTTACAGTCTTAAGTTCATCTACAAAGATGAAGCCTGAAGCAGCAGAAAGGCTGTTCCCTCTAATAGATCAAGTTGAAACTGATTTAATGGTCATGATTTCGCCAAATGCAAAAGACAAAGGACCACAAGCAGTTATTGAAAAATATAAAGATAAATTTCCAGTTATCGTCGTATCTGATACAGCTGATAAAGAAATGAGAGAGAAATGGAAAGCTGATGGTGTAGGTTATGTTATCGTTTCATTTGACCCCATGATTGGTGCAAAAATAGACTTTCTTGACCCAACAGAAATGTGTCTCTTCAATGGTTATATCATAGAAACATTCAGTTCCTGTGGTGTCTTCGCTTATATTGTTAGATTGTTTGATGAAGTTATTGACAAACTCAAAGCAGGAGAAAAACCTGAATTACCAACACGAAATCTATCACCTATTGGTGTTACAGAAAGCTATCCCTTTGGAAATGACTATTCTAGACCAAAAGCCTTTGCAGCTTTAAGAATATTACAAGATGCAGGAAAACTAAATGTAAATGGTTGCTGGGGAGAAAAAGATAAAAACAGGGCGTTAGTTAAGGTAGCAGCTGCACACGAGATGGTTAGACAAGCAAGTATTATTGCTGATGAAGTTAGAGAACTTGAGAAAGCAAGTGGACATTTAGTTCGAACTCCTCATAATAAAGAAGGAGAAATTTATCACAAAATACATTTCTTCGATAATGCTCATAAAGAACATTAATCCTTTTTTTATTTTCTTTTCTATTTTTATTGTCCATTGTTTTGAGAAAACGGAACATATGTTACGCAATAGGCTTTTAGGTTGTTTCATACCTAGTATTTCTTGAAAGAAATGATGAAGCTCAATAGGAAAAAAGGTGTAACTTTGATTTTAATTATCATTTTCACAACCTTATGTATCCAAGAAGTAAAAAGTGAAACTACAACAAATAAAGTATATCTCACGATGATTGTGCATGGAGGAGGGGTAAGACCAGATTATTATGTATTCATCATTGATTATCTAAAACCTTATGGAATCATTATTACACCGAAAATTGTTGAGTGGACGGTATTTGTTGATATTCTTCTTATTACACACGATTTTGATTTGTTAATTACTGGAATCTCAGGAGGTAAAGATCCTGATATGAGCGCTTTTTTCTCAGAAAACGGAGTAATGAACTTTGTAGGGATAAACTCTGAAATTCCCTATGGGGCATCAAATGAGTATTTACTTGATCAAATTGCATAGATAATGGATTTTGAAGCAAGGCAACAATTCTGTTACGAATGGCAAAAACTGATTATGGACAAGATTGTACCTATGCTTCCATTATTTTCAGCATATCATTATACAGCAACGTGGAGTAATCTTAAGGGATTTGACTTAAAATGGGGATTAACTGATTCTTTGCCTTACATGAGTTTTGAAGGACTCCATACTAACCAATTTTCAAATGAAGAGCTAGTGATAACAGATGCTAGATGGGAGTATTACAATCCCTATGGAGATATTTGGGCTTCAGGAACTGCGGTCTTTTCTTTAATAAGCGAGCAAATATTACAATTAAAGTCGAGTCTTGAGCCCCTCAAAACAGGTTTAATTATTGATTGGGTTCAAAGTACTATTAATTCTAACTTATTCAAATTTACAATGCGTGATGATGTTTATTGGAATCCTTCTTATAATATTACAGATCGTAATGAATATTCCTCAGAACTAGATATAAATACAACCCCTCTAATGATTGGATTGCAAGGAGAATTTAGTAATGGAACAAATCAGCAAGTCACGTCAGAAGATGTTATTTTCACTCTGCTCTCTTTAGCAAATCCTTTGATATGTGAAAATTCTGACTTATTTAATTGGGTGAAAAATGCTTGGATAGATCCGGAAGACAACCTTGTTTTTTTCATTGAAATAGATGGAGATCCTGAAACAGAAGATGTGGAAGCGTATCCCTCTTTTTGGTTGTCTTTGACAGAAGATATTCTCCCTGAGTTCTTTCTGAATTCGACTTCTAGTGTTTCAAGTTTAAGCTCAGGAGGAATGGAAATGAAAGGTCTATATGCAGGAATAGATAGCACAACAGTTTGGGAATCATACTTCAAATCTATTTTTGGTTGTGGTAAATATATGCTAGATTATCACAACACCAGTACTATAACCGTGCTTCAAAAATCACCTTGGTGGATGAATATTGGGGCAATAGATGGTCAAACCCAAACACTTGAGATCGGAAGAGCGTCGTG
>BPTM01000127.1 GCA_023705945.1 Candidatus Heimdallarchaeota archaeon | reverse complement strand
CTTGAATGTTTATCAGGCTGAAATTCTCCATGCTTATGATGATTCAACTGTAGATTTAACTCACGCTCTGCTCCATGTTGTTGTTGACATTGAAGGAAATGAAGTGCACATTATTGCAATTCATCTAAAAGCTGGTCAAACAGAAGGTGAAAGAGACTTAAGGGATGAAGAACAAGAAGCAATCATCAATTATATGGATGAAAACGTCGGAGATGCTCCCTTAATCTATATTGGAGATTTAAATTGCAATTCACCAGATGATATTGGTGCACTTGAAGGTGATAAACATGAAGAATTTGGTACAGGTCCATTATCAATGATTCTTTATCCAAATGACCCAGTTTATGGAAAATATTCTTCAGAGTATCACAATTTTACTGATGTTTTCAGAACATTAAATCCAGCAGATCCAGGATTCTCATTACACATACCTTACCTCACAACTAGGATTGATTATATTTTTGTAAACCAATATTTCACAAATACTCTAATTAATTCTACAGTAAAAAGTAACACAGAATTTGATGATATAGGGTCTGATCATTATACTATTGATGCTTTTATATCGATAGAAAATATAACAAAGGCTCCAATATCACCCAAATATTTCATTGTAAATGAAAACACAGAAAGGAATTTCAAGGGATTTTCACCCCAGAATAAGTTATCAATAGCTGAAAAATTAACACAACAGCTTGTGAGTGTTTTTACTCCAAAATTATTAAGAAAGAAATTATGACCTTCCTTTTTCTTTCCTTTTCTTTGTACAGCACTTGTAAGGGCTAAATTTGCGTAACATCTTTATACTTGTTTGCACTTTTATTGTTGGGGACATATATGTCGTCTGATGATTCACCATCTGACATATCAAATACAATTGTATATTGTGCAGTGTTAGTTAGTGATACGATGGTAAGAATGGCTGACCTTGTCACATTAACTCTGCTTTATCACCCAGGGATGGAAGAAAGAGTCGAAATGATTGAATCAATGTATGAAAACATAGTAAACTTCATTGATGATATCACGACAACAATATACGCACCCGTGGACCGATATGAATTATCTATCAATCAATACGATCCTATCTTCACGAATCTAAAAAATGTTTCAAAGATGATAGTTGACCTGATATCACAACTTTCTCAACGACATATAGAGATGCAACTTCAGACACTAGAATATCTTTATAACTTAAACACATCAATTCTGGGAGCAATAACAGAATTTAGTTATCTTGTTCATACAAATAATAAAGATATTCAAGCTTATGACCGAAAGAGAATTACAAATATCGAAATTGGAGGTCATAAAATCTATCATATATTGTTAAAGGAGATAAATGAAAGTTCTTCTAATTGGAAACAAGGTTTTACCCAGAATGTAGTAGCTGAAAAAATGAGTTCAATCATCTATTATACTTGTGAGGCAAGTAAGAAAATTTATGCTGCTAAACTTGCAAATGTTGGAATCTCAAAAAATTAAATAAAATAAAGTCTTTTTAATATCAATGGTTTTGTAGAACTGAGCTGAATGAATATTTCTCAATATAATATCTCTCCTAACTTGAAGATAATTGATTCTTTGCCCATTTTGTTCGTTCAAGATGAGAGACTATTAGTAATTGCGGATCTTCATTTAGGTATTGAAGCCATTATGTCTCAAAATGGAACATATCTGCCCCATAATCAAACCCAGGATATAATCGATTTGATTTCCTATTATCTTCAGGAAATAAAACCAAATGAACTAATTCTAAACGGAGATGTCAAACACAGTTTTCATGAGCCAACAGAAATAGAAAACAGAGATGTTAAGAAGTTTCTGAGAGCAATTTCTCCCCATGTAAAGAAGATATCAATAACTCAAGGAAATCATGATGTTTTTCTAAGTTGGGCAATAAAAGGCATGGATAATGTTAGTTTTTACAAAAACCATTATACAAAAGGAAAATATTTTTTCACTCACGGTGATAAGGAATTACCAAAGGTACTCCCAAAAGAAACGAAATATATTATCATTGGTCATGAGCACCCAATTCTTGAAGCTAGAATCAATAAACTGCAAAAAATCAGAGCGCCAGCTTTTGTAGTTGTCCCTTTCAAGAAAAAGGACATAACATTAGTAGTTTTACCAGCTTTTTCTGCTTATTCTTCTGGCACTACAATCAATCCAGTTTTTAAAGATAATCTCTTATCACCCATTCTACGTAACGATGTTGATCTTTCAGAATGTCAATTATATGCTTTGGATAAAAACAAAGAAGTCTTTCATTTCCCTTCTTTTAAGGAATGGAAATAAGCTTTTACTCCCCAAACTTAATAAATCTTACAGTAGTATTTTATTCACTTAATAGTAAATTCAAGTGAGTGGATTTCAAATGTCTAGAAAAGAAAGCCTAAGACCTACAATCTGTATGTTTCCTTGTCCAGTTTGTACAATTGATACAGATATAGATTTGTTTGAAGAATCTACTCGTTCAACATTTTATTGCAGGGTTTGTGGAAGAGTATATATCTGTAAACTTCCGCTTGGTTCAATTCAAGTTGGGGAAGATGTTCGTTATATTTGTCCAATTGATCATACAGAATTAGAAGAATCCCCTTTTAGGGCTAAAGAAATTGAATTACTTATCGAAAAGGCTAAAGAAGGGAAATAAAACAATACTCTGAGATTGATGAAATCAAAGAAAGATAAATATCCTAGAGTAACTCCAATTGATATAAAAGATAAAGATTCTATCACTGATCTTATCGCTGAATTTCACTCTTCTGGAGTATTCGGCCCAGGTAGAATTGCCAAAGCTGTTGACATTTATACAGAGATGATCAAACAAAAATCCACAGTTTTCCTTGGTATTGCAGGTGCTTTAGTTCCAGGTGGAATGAGAAAGATTTTGACTGATATGATTACGGAAGGTATGGTAGATGTTATTGTCTCAACAGGAGCTAACATCACCCATGACTTGATTGAAGCCTTTGGAGGAAAACATGTTCGACATGTTCCTTATGAATCAGATCAAGAGTTACGAGACAAATCTATTGATAGGATATATGATGTATTTGTAGCTGATGAATCATTCATGAAATTAGAAGATAATTTGCAACCTATTTTCAAAGAAATTTGGGAGAATAATAAGGATGAAACAAATACTTTGGTAATTTCAACATGTAAACTGATGGAACTATTAGGAGAAAAACTAGATGACGAGAATTCATTCGTTAAAGCTGCATATGACAACAAAGTGCCAATTTATGTCCCAGCGCTATCAGATAGCGTTCTAGGTCTTCAATTATGGTTGTTTTCTCAACTTAATAGAACGCTTATTGATGATATGGATGATCTAGGTTCAATTCAAAGACTTGCTTGGGATTCAGAAAAAGCTGGGGCATTTTTCCTTGGAGGTGGGGTTCCAAAAAACTATATCTTCCAATCTCGCTTAATGTCTCCAAAAACATTTGATTATGCAATACAAATCACAATGGATCGTGTAGAAACTGGTGGTCTTTCAGGTGCATCGCTAGAAGAAGCGATTTCTTGGGGAAAAGTTAATTCGGAGAGCAAGATGATCAATGTTGTATCAGATATCACTATTGCCTTACCTTTGATTTTTCAAGCAACATTGAACAATCTGAAAAGGACTGACTAGTACAAGAGTAAGATTATTAATTGAACAGTATAATTTTAATAATAGATGATTAAAAACAAGATTTCTACTTTTGTCTCAACTGACTGTTTGTCAGATTTCTTAATAGACGAAAGTTACAAGATTCTTGACCTCCGTACCCAAGAGAAATTTAATCATGGACACATAGCTGGTTCTATTCATATTGACTCAGAGTTATTCATTAAAAGGGATAATGAAGGAATCAATGTAGTTCCAGACAAAGAATTAATCCTTACTGCTTTGAGGGAGAAGGGGGTTAATAATGACGATACGCTTATCCTTGTAGATGATGTTTTTAATCTGAATTGCTCTATTGCAGTATGGGTTTTTCATTACTATGATTTTTTTAATGTAAAACTATTAGATGGAGCTTTGTCAAAATGGGAGAAGGAAAACAGACAATTGACAACCGAAGTAGCTTTCTATCCTCCCGGCAATGTTGATTTCACTGTTGAAAATCCCTCAATTTATATTTCTAAAGATGAAATTTTAATGAACATTTATTCTGAGAATTGTATATTTGTTGATAATCGATCAGACTATGCCATAGAATATGATCAACAAGGAGGGATCATTCCTGGTGCGAAACAATTCTTTTATCTTGACATCTTTGAAGAATATCCGGATTATTTCATTCTAAAAGATCTTAAAAAAATACACAAGGAGCTACGTGAGAAAGAGATAACTGAAGAAAAAGCAATTGTTCTTTACTGTGAATCAGCTCCCCAATCTGCTTTAGTTTATCTGGTTATGAAAGAATTAGGTTATCCAGATGTTAAACTATATCTAGCTGGTTATGAAGAATGGAGAATAATTTGTTCATTTCTCTAAAAAATCGTGTTTATTTGTTTTTAATTGTGTATTTCATTAAAAAATCATGCTTTAAACCATAGATCTGAGTAAGTTCTGAATTGAGTTCTTCCTCAATTATAGAGATTTGTGTTTCATCTTTCTCGTCTACTTGATTTAATATTGAAAGAATTTGTTTTACATACTTGGAAATTTTTGTTCGTTCACCCTTAGATGGTATAGGAATACCTTTTAATGGAAAACTAAAGAACTCTAACATTTTTCCTTTCTTCTTACCAGCTTCTCTAAACCAGAAATTAGTAAAACTACTATTGAGAATTCCTAAGATGGCTAAGGTATCTTCCTCATCTTTAGGAACTATTGCATAGATATCAGTTGCTCCAAAATGCCTCTCCTTATCTAAAGAGAATCTTGGTAGCAAACTCCTGTAAGGACACATTATTTTTGTTTGTGATTCTTTAAAGGTTGAGAGGTTTCGATATACGCTATAATCAAACCATCGTATTTTGTTATTTTCCATAAGTCGTTTTCTATCAGGTCCCATCATTAACAATGATTTGTTTTTGGTAAGATATTTCTGAGTATTTGGATATTCGGATAATTCAATTATTCTAGATGGTAATATGGCCTTCAAATCTTTCTTTTTTGAGATCAACCATCTTTGAATATGTCGATTTGTTATGAAAGGAACTAGAACTTCTTCTTCAATATTATTAATTTCCAGTTCATGTTGATTTAATACGAAAACATCCTTTACACCTGGTGAAAGCCCTTGTGCTATCTTTGCAATATCTCCAAGTTTATCGAATTCACTATTGTTACTAATTTCTTTAATTGTTGAGAGATACTGAGAAAGAATCCATTTAGTAGAACTGAGTTCGGATGGGTTAATGGAAAGATGCTTAGATAGTATTCTACTCGATTTTTTGAGTTTAAAAAAATTCTTAGAAAGTTTCTCAACAAATTTGAAATTTCGATTTGGTGAACTTTTCTGTACTGTTAAAATACATGTAGAGACATTAAGCCATCGACTTTCATCTTTGAAAACTTTAATACCCTCTAGATTAATGATTTCCAATATTTGATAACGTAAAACCTCCGATCTTAACAAATCCGCGTACTGATTTTCTATCCAATAATTTGGTGTAATTAAAGAAACAATTCCATCGTTTTTTAGTAAACTTAGAGATTTCATAATGAAAAAATAATATATATCCGAAGATGCACGAAATAGATGCTTCCATTGATTAGAGGTCTTTAAGTAATCAAATAGAAGTTGCGAATCTTCTGTTCTGGTCTCGATTTTTTTCAAATTGAAATATGGTGGGTTGCCAATAATTACATCAAATAAGTTAATATCACTAAAACTCTCTTCCCAAGAAAATGGATTCATCTTTGAGGTTTGAGTGCTTGAAAACATATCCTTAGCATCAACATCGATTATACTATTACCACATTTTAAATTGACAAATGATTCACCTTGGAAAATGGAATAAGTTTTGGAAATCCGTGCTTTACATATTTCTAAAGTGCTAGAATTGAGTTCAACACCATAAATATTACTTTTTACAAAGCGATAAAAAAAATCAGTTTTTAATTTTCCATCATATTTAGTATAAGATTTTAGAACATTCCAGATCCACTTCAACAATCCTAAGATGAAGTTACCAGTCCCAATTGAAGGATCACAAAAACGCAACATAGAAAGCGATTCAGTGAATTTTTGATAATTGATTAGCTCTACCCTCTTAGATGTAATTAACTGATTAAACACTCTCTCAATCATAAAATCTACTACTGGAGAAGGTGTGTAGAATTCACCAGTTTTCTTTCTGTAATTCTGATTACGATCCATGAGTTTCAATCAGTTCCTTTACGAGAGTTAACTTATTCAATAAAAAAAGGTTTGTTCTCCCTCCCAAAATCCGGTGTATGAAGCTGTGCCACAAAGTGGTGAGCCATGTCCAAGAGAAGAGAAGATTAGTTGCTTTAATAGCTGTTGAAAAAAATTGCAGTAAGATTGCATATTTGTCACTTTCTTTCCCTGATGTTTTTATAGTGAAGTGAAAAATTTTCAGAAAAAACTTTTCAGATGCAAAAAAAGATAAGGTACACAAAATCAACTATAGAAGTGTAAAAATAAGAACAGAAGCAACCATCAATGCGATAGATTCTAGAAACATTAAGAATCTTATGAAAAAGACTGTTTTTTGTTGTTTTGGTGTTACGTAGAACATTTTCAGCTTAAATTTTTTCTCTAGATTCCTTTCATTTAACTTCTTCTCTTCAATTGAACCCTCCTCAACAAAGAGCTTAAAAAAGAAGTATACATAACTCATCATTCCCCCAGCAATAATAAGAAACATAGTTGCTGTGGTAATTATCCCCCAAGTCGCTATAGTTTGTTCAACCCAAGTAAAATAGGCATAGAAGCCTATAAATACAAATATTCCAAATGATATGAAAACACGGATTAGTATTGCGTAAGTATATTTTATATTCCTAACTTTTCTCCCAACTCTTCTTGACCAGGAAAACGTCATAGTATCTATAATACCAGGCATCAGATCAAGTAACTTGCATGAATACTATTATTTAAAGTTAATAGAATAAAAAAAAGAACAGCGGTAGTTCAGCAGCTTGCTAAACTAACTAATCTTTCCCATCTTTCGTCTACTGTTTCTTGAATCTCAATTAGTTTTTTCTTCCACTCAGGTTTAAACAGATGTCTAAATCTTCCTTGAAGCTTAAGATAATCCTCAACTGGAACTTTTCTATCAGGATTCTTGGCTATTCTTGCAGATTCTCCAGTTAAGAGCCATTCTCCTAAGTGGGTTCCATATAGTGGGAAGAAACAAGATTTTACAGCAATCTTAGTGGTTTCTATAGAGATTTCAGGTGCATATCTCTGACCTAAATTACAGGGTGAATCAACTAACAAGAAAGCTGATCCATCGTGTTTTAAGCCAGCTTGAACCTTAGCCATTAAGTCCCTGACATAAGCAGGACTTGCAGTAAAAGCAGGAATTTCATGAGCAGCCATAATTTCAGCAGATCGGAAGAGCACACGTCTGAACTCCAG
>BPTM01000126.1 GCA_023705945.1 Candidatus Heimdallarchaeota archaeon | reverse complement strand
TTTCTCCCTCAGAGAAGCTCTAGTCTACGCAGACTAGTTTTGGGACATGCTTATAAATAAAATCTCACGAAAAGTATTTAAAGGAAAAAGAGAAACACCTCAAATTGCAAAGATTATATTTGCAGGAGATTGAATGAACAAAAAGTTAAAAATGTCAATAATATTATTAGTTCTATTTTCAATGTCTACATATTCCTCTGTATCTGCAGTTACACCCAATTACTTTGATGTAACTATAACAATGAAACAACTTACATTATTCGATGACGGCGATTTGATTGGTAACGGAGAAATATACTATAAAATCATAAATAGAGCTGGAGTTACTATTAAAACCACTAGGAACGATTGTGAATCACTGGGTATAGGAACCCATGTAAACATTAAAGGTGCAACAAAGACTTATGAACATTATATTCCAGGATTTGATTATTTCATAGTCGAAGTTTGGGATAGAGATATCTGGGATGATGATTGTCTTTTCAGAGCCAAGCTTGAGATAAAGATTAAATCAACAACAAGAACTGTATCTTATCTAAAAAACAATAATTTGTGGTTATGCAACTGGGCTACCTATTTATTACCTCCTATTGACTATTGGATTTCTGTTAATAATGCAGATCGTGATCGTACATATGCCCATTTCCAAGTATATAATTGTCAACCACCTAATGTAATTGACCCATACAATAAATTGTGGATAGAAGTGACCATTGATTACTATTATTCTAGATTTATCTAGTATCGGTTAATAGATCATAGCCACTTCTTCCATTTTTTTTCTTTGAAGAAAAGTATAAAAACATTATGAAAAAAACAGAAAATGAATGTGAAAAAATGCTAGAAACAACAATGAAAAAGACTTATGTTATTTATCTTTTCTTACCTCTTCTACTAACTAGTATGTGTTTCTTTGCAGTTTATGGTAGTAATCTAGCATCTTATTATGAAAATTATGAAACTTTAATTTCAAATAGTTTCCCTGATTATGTAATTCTTAAAGAGAACAGTTCAATTTTTCTAAATTCAAGTTATAATAAAACAGTAGTTATTGACAATATTCCTCTTGATGATTACTCACATATTGGTTTTTTTACATGTCAGACTACTCTAGGTTATTTTAATGCTTCAGATTTTGTTATTATCTGCGCACCAGTAGAGTATTATCATAGTTATACTAATTTATCATTATCATATAACGAGATCTATTTAGAGAGTTCATTGAGAAATGAGTTTTTTAATGATACGAATAGTATACAATCAATATTCAAGATTTCTGAAAGTATTTCACTAAATCATACACTTACAATAAACAATTTCATACAAAAGTCAGATTTTTTTGTAAATAATATGTTCTTTATTGAATCAAAAATATTCATTGAAACAAAATACCTATTTATGACTGATAGAACTTTTGAAGCTATTTTTAAAAATCATCTACAATTGATAAAATATTATGAAGTGTATTTATTTCAATTTGAAAGACAGGAAATATATTCTCAACCCATTTCAAAATTAAAATCCTATCTTCAAGTAAAAGAAACTGAAATTAACAACTACTTTGATTATGACTATCAAGGTATTGAATACTCTTTCCAACAAAGAACACTTAAGGAACAACTTGCATATCTAGACGACAATTATACTGTACTTAATTTTATTCAAATGCTTGGACTATATATGTTAATTGTTATTTTTACAATAATAATAATTTCATATACTTCTGAAACTTATGTCTTAAATCAACGAGAAAAAATTGCATTGTTCAGAATAAGAGGAGGTAAAAGATCAGATATATTCAAGTACTTTGTTAGAAATGAAATTATTGTTATTCTCCTAACTTTCTGTACATCCTTCATATTTTCATTAGTGTTTCTTGTTATTACTGAACCTTCATTTCTTAAATTTAAGGAAAACTATCTAGTATTAGGAGGTTCACTATTTGTATTTATATTATCGGCAGGAGCTTTTCAAACTATAAAAGTTATTAGAAAATTGACTAAGAAGCGAATAGAAGTAGTTTCAGAAAAAACTTTACTTAAAAAAGTCAAAAATATTCCGAAGGATTTAGTATATTTAAGCCTCCCTGTGATTTTCTGTGTGATTCTATTTATACTTCTTCTTGGTATTTCTTGGACTTTTGAAATGACTATTATTGAAAATGCATGGATATTGATCTCTTTTATATGTTCAGTATTGGTATTTTACTTCTTAATCCTGAAGGATAGGCTGCTTTCAGCTGGTCATACAATCATTAAGTTATTATCGAAAAGAATTCCAATTTTTAGGTATACCAAGACATTATCACAAAGAATACTATCAAAGAGACTTAGAATTTCAAAACTGACTATTATGTTTATGCTAATATTATCTTTTTCTTTTTCTTCATTAGATTCCTTCAAGTTTTACGAAGTCAAAAATGAGAATTATAATCAAATAGGTGATTTAACTTTAATTTTTCCAACATCTAGTGCAGAAAGAGTCCAACAAAACTTAGCTCAATATGTTAACATTTCAATAGAATTTCAACATATACAATTCGAAAAAAATTATGTGACACAAGAAAATGATTCTTCTACACTAACAATAGATGGGTATATAATTAACAAGAGTAAAATAGAATACTTATTTTCTAACGAAAAATTTTCTGGAACATATTCAGGAAAGCAAAATTTGGAGGAAATAGAAAACAAGTTTATGACCCAACAAAATACTTCAATAATATCAGAAGAGTTAGCCTCTTGTTTAAAAATGGAAATAAATAATAGTTTTATTATTTCTCTTAATGAATTTGAAAATCCATACAGGCTTGAAATAATTGATATTGTCTCTATAACGCCCATCTTCTCTTGGTTATCAAAGTATTATTTTGCTGGAAATAGAGCTGCTTTTTCACCTTCTTACATTCTGTTAAATAGTGATTTCGAGAGCAATATTTCTCAGCTAGGTGATCTAAACACTATATCAACTTTAATTCTAAGTAAATCAAAGGATCTAAAAATTGTTAAAGAAAGGATTTTAACTTTAAACGAAAATGAACATTTAGGTATAAATATTCTAGATTTTCAACAAATAAATTTCGCTGATGAAGATTCTCTTGATTTAATTATTAAACCACATTTCTTAATTTTTATTATTTCAGTTATAAGTTTTGCATTATTCTTCTTTCTATTTGATTACAGCAACTATGTTTTTAAAGAACAGATTGATGGATTCAGAGTATTTTTCTCAAGAGGAATATCAATCAAAACTGGCATTTTATTAGGGTTATTGCCTATGTTTCTATTCTTATTATATATATCTTTGATTGGTAACCTATTTGGTTGGTTTCTAGGTTTTCTTCTGATTTCTATACTACAACCTGTCGCTTACATCAAATTCTCTCTCTATGTTTATCCACAATCATTTATATTTCTAATCTCTCAATTCATACTAATTATGCTAATGGTTAGCATTATAGGATATACCAATTATAGAAAACTAAAAATGAATATTCCTTCGGTTGAAAACTCTGAAAACCCTATTAATGTTGTGGAGACTGTTTAAATGAAATTAATGAAGATAATAGTGAAAGGTCAGAAAAAAGCTATTATAATAGAGTATATTGTCATTCTTCTTCTATTGATAATTGCTTCTTTTTCATTTTCATTTTATCTAACCGAATATCATGATGAATGGTCGAATCTACTGCTATCAAGCGAGGATCCAGATTTTGAAGTACAGATAGAACAGAATTTCTCCTATTATCTATCAAATAATGCTCTATATTCTAATCATTTTAATAAGTATAACTACCAAAATATAGTTTTCCTACCAAATATTTTAGCTAATATCAAAATAAAAAATGAAAGTATTCAAGTATTCAATCTAGTATTGATAAACTCACAAATTAATGATATTTCTAATTATTCACTTAATGATAACGAAGTTATTGTTCAAGGCGACAATTTAGCTGATGTAAAAACATATGATGTTTCTGTAGAATGGAATTTTCCTACTGTTGAAGGTAATTTAACTACTCTTTTCATTGCAAATGAAACTTATTTTGAACCTGTTTTTTCACCAAATGCCTATTTATTAGCTAAACAAGGATTATTTGGTATTAATATAATCATTACAGAAGCTTTCTTCTTTAAAGTAGCTCGTGATACTGGATATACAGTCTTAGAAAATATAGCTGCAAATGAAATAACGATTGTAAATTCATTTTTTAGAATGAACAAAACAGCATATTTCAATTTCTTACCCAAAAAACTAAAAGAGGATTATGCAGAATGGACAAAAGAATTAAGAGGAAACTATTTTCAATTCTATGATATTTTCCCCTTAAATAGTGAAATTCAAATAGCTATTAGCTTCAATGATGTTTTTAATGCTTCAATGATAAAAATGTT
>BPTM01000125.1 GCA_023705945.1 Candidatus Heimdallarchaeota archaeon | reverse complement strand
GGCCACCCCCACGCGTGGTACGAGGGGCGGTGTGCGGCCTGCGCCGCTAAAGCTGATATTGAACCGCAGTCTGAGGTTGAAATAGTCTCCGGTGCGCCGGATGGGGAAACGGGAGAAACGTTATCCGATACTACTGCAGAAACGGTGGTTAAGGAAAAGGTGGAACCCGAACCCGAACCTAAGAGAGTGCGAAAGCCGAGAAAGACCGGAGGTGAATAATGGGTGTAGCGACAGTATCTGAAACACGAGTAGCCACGGTAATTACCGGTACGGAGCTGGCTGGGGATACACAGTTTGCGACCATCGGGGAGGCGATAACATACGCCAATGCTCAAACCCCTAGTGCAGCCCAGCCATGGACCGTCCAGATTTTCCCCGGGGTCTACGATGAGGCTGTCACCTGTCAGTCGTGGGTTAACCTGAAGGGAGTTGGTCCGGAGGGAAGCGTCGTTATCCACCGGGATGATGGGAATCCCGTTCTGCTTGCCACCAATGTGGAGATCGAGAATCTCACCCTGAGGATAGACGATCCAACAACAGATACGAGGGCACTCATCTACGATAATGATGTGGCCTGCACTGCCAGAATGACCGATGTGAATTTTGTAGTAACCACTCCTGGTGCCGATATTGTAACCGTATTTCTTCTCACGGGGGCAGGTGATTACACTATTGAGCGGTGTTCCCATTCCATAGGCGGCACGGGAGTATCACTTACGATATCTAACGCAACAAACGCTGCTACCATCCATCTGGTCGACAATGATTTCGAGTTTACCAACGCGAATGCTTATCATATCGCTACTTCCGTTGCCGGCACCTGGACTGGCAAGGGCAACCGCTTTGCCGGGACCTGCGCCATGTTTAATCTCAGTAACGGTACGTTCACCTTCGATAATTGTGCGTTGACAGCGACCGCGGCGTGGACGAATACTGCCTCAACCATGACGCTTCGGCACTGCGCCATTGCCGCCCCGGTAGTGGCAGGCAACACGGCGATAGTTCGGCTTTATGAGTGTTCTTACAGGGCAATCTCCAGGGCAGGGACGGGCAACATCGTCGATGAGTCTCCAAGGCTTCAAGATGCCCCGTGGAAGGTTCACAAGTGGACATGGCAGGCGGACCTGGCCAACGCCCAGGTTTATACTAGAACGGGTGCCACAGACGGTGGAACCGGTCAAATCCTGCTTGAAGTAGATACTGCCGCCGGAGCGACCCAGCAGGGGGTGGAGACCGACCCGGAGGCCGCCGGTTCTCTGCCTAACGAGTTCACCCCGGCGAGGACACCGCGTTTCATGACCCAAATCGGCGTTGATAATTTCCATGCCGATGCTGATATGTTCTTCGGCTTGAGGGAGACCCTGGGTAATGCAATCCCCGATATAACAACTGAGGAATGCGCCGGCTTTGACTGGAACGGCGCGAACTTCCGGGCGATAAGCTCTGACGGTGGCGGTGCCGGTGTGGCGACAAACATCCTCCCCACGCCAACCGTCGATGTCCAGGTTCAGCTGGAGGTGATTGTCTTCGGCGGGCAGAAGGTGGAGTTCTACGTCGATGGGGAGCTGGTAGCAGAGCATGCCACGGCGGCAGGACGGCCTAGTGCCGTCCTCGACTGGCAACACCTGTTGAATAATGGCGCTGGGGGAGGCGCAGTTGGAGATATCGATGTGACGGTAAGGAACGGCGGATGCCAGGAGTGCCCGGCTTAGTTAAGCGACACAAAGGCCAGACCTAAGGGAGCGGCTACCCGCTCCCTTAGAGTATAAAGAGGAGAAATGGAAAGCATATTTTGCCCCAAGTGTCACAAGCCCGCAGCGCAGATAATAAGGACTGAAGAGAAAGTC
>BPTM01000124.1 GCA_023705945.1 Candidatus Heimdallarchaeota archaeon | reverse complement strand
AAGAAATCGTTCCTGATTTACCAGGTGTAATATATCGAGCACATTTTGCAGGAGAGGATAAGTACCTATTTTATTCTCGCTCTGATCCTCAAACACCATCCTTTTTAGCTCTATACGATTTAGAGAATAAGAAAGAAATTCCTATTATAAATCCTGCTGTTGAATATTCAAAAAACGATTTTTATGAACCTGAATTTATCAAGTATACATCCTTTGATGAGCGAGAAATAGGTGCTGTTATCTATAAGCCAGATATTGAGGAAGGGAAAAAATATCCTGCCATAGTTCTTGCACCAGGTGGACCAGGAGGAAGACTGTTATGGGATTTCTATGCATTTGCACAAATGGTAGCTAGTGAAGGGTTTGTCCTTATATCTCCACATATTAGAGGGTCATATGGATATGGAAAAGAATTCAGAGATTTAATCTACTTTGATATTGGTGGTGGAGACGCAAAAGATTACATCTATTCAAAGAAATACCTTGAAACACTTGAATATGTTGATAAGAACAATATAGGGATTTATGGTGGGTCCTATGGTGGATATATGACCTATCTTCAATTAACCAAATATGCTGATGTTAATTGGGCTGCTGGTGTTGCACATGTAGGAATTACAAGTTGGAAAACTATGTATGATGCCGGAATGCCTAATTACAAAAATTTCATTGAAAGTCTTTTTGGGACATATGAAGAGAACAAGGTATTATGGGAGGATAGAAGTCCCATGAATTTCGTTGAACATATTAAAGCACCTATATTAATGATCCAAGCAGTCAATGATCCACGTTGCCCAATCAGAGAGTCAAGGCAGTTTAGAGATAAAATGCTACAATTGAACAAAAAAGAAGGTGTGGATTTTGAGTATGTTGAAATAGGTGGAGAAGGTCATATACTCTCGGGTCAAGAAGCAAGATTAAGACATAACAAGCTAGTACTTGAATTCTTTACCAAGTTTTTAAAGCAGTCAAATAGAACTAGTTAAGATCTAACTTTATAGTTTTTCCAACATAGAAACTAAGCCTGTTTAAGCAACTGGTCTAAATCTGTTTGTTACTTTTTCTTCTTATCATTTTGTTTTAATGGACTACCTAGATCCTCCAATCTTTCTTTGAAATTAAATTCATCATAAGCAACTATTCTTTCCTTTTTTTGATTTTCAACACGAGATGCAATTGTGTCCAGTTTATCAAAATTAGTTCGCTTTCTTTGTATTCTTTCTTTCTCTTTCCTCATTTCCTCCTCTCTTGCATCAAAATCAAGTCTATATTTCAAATATCCTTTAAGATCCATGTTCATCTTATCTAGCTTTCTGTTTATAACAACAAAAATTGCTATTATCTCTAATGTAATAATAATTAAAACGTTCAACAATCTATAAAAACTGTCATCCATAGGAATAAATTGGCGTAATATTATGGTGAAAATATACGATACAACAATTATTATTCCCGGGAAAAACAGAAATAAATAGCTTAGATCACTTACAATAGATGTAATCGCATAACCTTTTCCAAAGAAGAAAAGGACCACATACTTGATTATTAGATAGGTTATAATTATCGCAATTATGAGCCACGAAACGATAATGAGGGAGTCAGTACTAGAAATAAAGGAATAAACAACAAATGTAACAAGAAAAATTGTTACTACCAAATCTTGTAAAACCTTTTCTCTTTTAATTGATAAAATTCTTCTTACTGAAGCTTTGCTTTCCTCCCCTAAACCTGTAATCTCTAAAGGTTTACTTGTAACGGTTGTTTTACGGGTGAATAAGTTGACTTGACAGTGGATACAATGCTCTAAAAACATATCAGTTCTTTCACCACAAACAGGACAATTAATCAGATTAAATATTTCTTCTAGTTCTTGCTGCTCTTTTTGATTCCCTGCTGTTTCTGCGGTTTTAGTTTTCTGTTGAAGAAGAGAAATAAAAGTTCTGGCCTGGATATGCTCTTTTGTAGTAGGAATTTCAGTTCTTAATCGTCTATCTTTAATTAAAAACGCCACTTTAGCCGCATAGGGTAAGAGAGGTTTAGTTAAAACATACTTTCTGATTCTTGAGATATCAATTATTAGTTTTATTCCTACAACAATCATCAATCCAGATTCAACAAAACCATTGAATGTGACCAAGAAAGCATAAAATACTTCATCCTGAGCAGAACTTGATATCGCAGCAATAAATGATACTATAATAGAAAAAAAAGCATAAATTGAATAAAATGCACTTCCTATTTTTAGAGAGAAGATTTTATCAATTTTCTTAAAAAGTTTATTTAACATATAAAAACCAAAAATCCTACCTAAGATAACTACATATCCGGTCAATCCTGCTAAGAATGGCCATCCAAGAACAGCCATATCCAAGAGTACTGCCGCTGAAAAAGCTGTCATCCACAACGCAGTTTGTTTTCCTGTCTTTGTAATATGATCAACAAAATAGATATCGGTAATGGCATGAATTCCATATGCTATAGGAAGTAGACTAATTGCAGAAAAAGTAAAAAGGACGTATCCAATCAGTTGAAAATATTCTGCATTATTGAAATATAAATTGTACGCGATATTTAGAAAACTGACAATAATAAATAAAATACATCCTAAAAAAATAATAATTGAATGAATTCTTATAGGCTGATCTGCTTTTTCTTGCTTTTTCATTAACAGACGTCCAGATTTACTTGTTCGGTTATTGATGATAAATATATTATCTAGTTATGCACACTTATAAGTCGTTAGACTGCAAGTCTAATTTTTCTTCCAGTTCTTTTAGGGAATGTGTACATGGTAAATCCACTATCATTTTCTAGAAATCAGTAAATTAAGAAACACATCCCATTTCAACAAACTAAAAAAAATGAAGATATCAATTCTTGGGTAGGAGTTTATTCGAATCAACAATATTTTTGATATATTGACTTATTGTTTAGCGAGAAACACTTCCCCCAGGGACATATTTCGTAACTAAGAACATGATTAGAACAACAATACAATAGATGATGAAGAAAATCAGATAACGTATAAGATAATAATATCTCTTTTTCCCTTGAATTTTTAGAGTTTCTTTATCACCAATTTTTGGGAAAAAGAATCCAGTTCTATTTTTATAATTAGCAAAATCTTCTGGATATTTTTTTTGCATTTTTCTTTCTTCAATATCAGACCAAATAATAAGAATAAAACAGAATAAAACCCAAGAGAGAATATCACCTACACGGATACTTATCCCGATTCCAAAATCAAAACTAGGGAGTATCCATAAAGCAAAAGGAAGTGAAATAAGAATAATCCCTAGGTGTTGAGGATGACGAATGTATTTGTAAGGACCTGTTTGAGCTATATTAATATCATTTTTTCGGGCTCGTACTATCTGAATGAACCCCCAAATAAATAAAACCAACCCCCCAATAAGAACCACAATCTCAAAAATAAATAAAAAAATTCCAAGAGGAAGATATTTCCCCCCAAGACCAAAAACATAAATTAAATCTGCCCAACTAGCATATCCCAAAGAAAAGAAAAGAACCCAAGAGGTATAAGCTAAAGGTATCATGTATAACATTTGAGTAATAATTCCAGCTATTATTGGTACATAAACCCAAATCGAGCTCAAAACCAGTATTATTTTAGTCACTACTTCTTTTAACTTCATCTTGAATCCTTTGTGTTTTAATCATAGACATCAATTAAGATATATAAGCGTGCGTCTTTTTAGGGGTAGTTTAGTACTTCAGCCAATTTATTTGTTACTTGGGCTCTTTCCTAAAACATATAATAGTATACAAAGAAAAAAAGGTTCATACTTGAAAGGATAAAAAATTATTTCCATACAGCTTTAAATGCATTAATCTGCCTTTTTCTACTTTTATCGCTTGCCCAATTCTTTTTGAACAATCCTTATATTAGTTCAAGGCAAGATATTTGCGATGAAAGACAAACTTAAGGCTGTTTTGTCAAAAATTATTACCACCATACTGATGCTTCCAACCATCATTTGGGTCTATACTCCTATAATCGCAAGTATTCTTATTCCAATGGCTTGGATGGCTCCTCTAGCCTTCTCTTTTTGGAGCATATTTTCTATTTTTGGTAATCCAAATTGGGTATTAGGATATTTTAAAATCTTTGAACCAATTTCCTTACTGATTTTCGAGTTTATTATATTTATTCTTGGGTTGACTTTATTCATCTGGGGAGTAATTACTTTAGCTAAAGTCAAGAAGAAAGAAGGTTTAGTGACAAGCGGTCCATATAAGTACATTAGACACCCTCAACATCTAGGAATCATACTTGTGGCATTTGTAAACTCGCTTTATATTCCTTGGACAACAGATCATGGTATCAAGGTTGGTGACGTTCTCTCATGGTCTATTTTTGCTATTATACTCTTCTTTGTTTCCGAATATGAAGATTGGACTTTGATAAAGCAATTTGGGAGAGAATATTTACTTTACAGATCCAAAACAGGTAGTTTTTTCCCGAAGTTATCTAAGAAACAAGTTGATGAAGAAAATATCAAAGAAGTCAATTACAAGATTCGTATTCCAGTTACTGTTTTTTCATATGGAGTGTTTTTTGCAGCAATGTACCTTCTTGTACAACTGTTATCTCTTCCATCAATAAGATGGATGATTTGGCCTTGTGATACTATTAACAAAGAATATTGGCCCACGGTTTTCTTGTTTCTATCAATTTTCCTCAGTCTTGGCTTTGCGCTCATACTTAGAAAATTTTCTTCTAAAAAAGAGTTAGATGGACAAAATATAGAAACTAGAGAGAGTATTTGAATTTAATCAAGGTTCTTGTGTTTGATTTAGAAATATAAGATCAATCCGTGTCATTATAAGGAATCTTACTAATCGTATTTCTTGACTTTTGAATATTTATTAACGTTCTAATATTTTTGAATAGACTTATAAATATAAGCGATCCTAGTATCCCAACAGGCTACTGATTTATTGCAGAGATTAGAGACGTTTCATAGAATGAAGGGTGGTACAATGAGTAAAAAGAGTATATCTATAAAGATGCTTGATATGGTTAGTGATCCCATCAAGATAGAAATTTGGGATGAAATCCAGCGTGGAGTCAATTTAACTGCAAAGGAATTAGCTAAAAAACTTAATCTAAAAAAGACAAATATTTACTATCATCTCAACCAATTAGAAGATAGCAGGTTAATTGTTTCTGAGAACCATATCCTTCCAGGAAAGAATCTCTTACAAAAAACGTATAAAATCAATGAAGAAATTTATAGTCCGAAAGAATTTAAGGTTAGAAAGGAGTTATATGAAACCCAAGAGAGAATGAGAGAAGCTTTTCTCTTTCAGTATCACATTGTTGTGATGCATCTCAATAGGAAAATTTTACAGATATCTAAAATGTCCAATGAAGAAGTTAAGGAGTTAATAAAACAGGATAAACACAGCCTTGCTAAAATTCTTTATATTAGAGATGATGATGTAGCTCTTGTTAGAGAGACATTTGATAGCTTGGTTTCCACAATTTTTGAAAAGCATAGAAAAGATACATCTCCAGCAGAAATCTGGGAAGACATAACACATGCTATGATATTAGGATTATTGCCAATGGAGAAGGATGGAAAATGATGGAAGATTCTGTTCTAACCAAAACTAAAAGATTTTTTAGAAAAAATAATTTAATCTTTCGTGCTACTGTTCTAGTTCTTCTTATCGTTGTAACAGTTTATAGTTTTTTTCTAGAGGATAGTTTACTTCGAATTTTGACCATCTTAGCCATTTGTATAATGGTTGCTTCTTTTCTCTCTCATTATGTTTTCAATTACTTCTATGGTGAAGGTTACAAGCTTGCTTATGTTATAAATGAGATCCTTTACCTGTTTATTGGTATCCCATTCCTGCTTATTGCCATAGGTTATATTCCACTTAGTTTATACATTCTATTTGTTGATTTCGAGGATGCTAACAGGATTGTTCCTATTTTGATAGCTATCATGGTAATTTTACAGATTTCTTCCTTTATCTATATACTAAGACAAAGAGGAAAGGAAAAAGAAAGAAC
>BPTM01000123.1 GCA_023705945.1 Candidatus Heimdallarchaeota archaeon | reverse complement strand
GCATTTGAAACAGATGAAATATCAGCTTACGGAGCAGTTATGGGTTTCAATAGAACTGTAACAGCTGGATTAGCAAGGAAACTAAATGCAATCTTTGTCGACATTATGATCGCAACAGACTATGAACCTGAAGCTTTGGAAATCTTAAAACAAAAGGAAAGGATAATCCTTCTCAAACTCAATCCCTCTATGAAATTACCAGATATGAGCGTAAGATATGTACCAAATGGTGTTCTAGTTCAAGATGCGGACATGCAAGATATAACTATAACTGACTTAGAATTTGTTTCCAAACGAAAACCAACAAAAGAGCAAACTCAAGATTTACTTTGGGCTTGGAAAATTTTGAAATATGTAAAATCAAATTCTGCAGTAGTAGCAAAAGGAACACGTACTTTAGGAATAGGTATGGGACAAACAAGTCGTATAAGTGCAGTGAAGTTAGCTGTTGAAAGAGCTGGAGAAAAAGCTAATGGCGCAGTTCTAGCTTCAGATGCCTTTTTCCCTTATGCAGATAGCGTTGAACATGCAGCTAGTTTGGGTATACATGCCATTATTGCTCCAGGTGGTTCTATTCGAGATTGTGAGTCAATTGAAGCTGCAGATAGACTAGATATAGCACTAGTATGGTCCAAAACAAGATGTTTTCTTCATTAATACTTTTTAGATTTTTTTACTAAAGGTAAACATGATATATGTCTTTGATATTATCATCCTATGTCAGATAAAAATCCTCGAACTGGGTGGTTTTATAGGGATGAGCTTCCTCCTGATGATGATGCTTATTTTGAAAATATGGCTAGAACAGTTTTTCAAGCTGGATTGAGCTGGCAACTTATAGCTGACAAATGGAATGATTTCAAAGTTACTTTCAAGGATTTTAAAATCGATAAAGTTGTAGATTTTGATGATGGGGATATAGGAGAGCTATTAACTAATCCACGGATAATTCGAAATAGAGCTAAAATAGAATCTGTACTTGTTAATGCTATTGTATTTGCTAGAATTCAAGAAGAATATGGATCGTTCCGAGATTTTTTGGACACTCTAGATAAATCGGAAAACTATAGATTTGTGATAAAAGAACTATCAAAGAAGTTTTCCCGAATGGGTCCAAAATCCGCTACGATTTTTCTATGGAGTATAGGGGAAGACGTTCAACATGGGTAATTTTCTGTAATGGGTGTAAGACAGATGAGTTATTCTTAAATATGATGCACAATAAAGCAGATTAAGTTTAATAGAAGAAACGTATGTGATATTATGTCAAAAAATGTGTTTTGTTCAAATTGTGGTGAAAAGGTACAAGATGGCATGCAGTTTTGTGATAGTTGTGGTGCAAAAATTGTTGAAGTTGCTACTGAAGCTGTTACTGAAACTGTTGCTGAACCTCAAGCTACTCCAACACCTCAAACTGAAACATCCGGACCAGCTGCTGTGGGGGCTCCCGTAGCTATAGGTACTCCTCCAACAAAAGAAGAGAAGAATAAGCTAATTCTTTTCATGATATTATCAATTATCATCCCTATAGTTGGTATTGTACTGGGCATTATAAAATATAATAAAAAGGATAAGAAATCAGGTCAGCATTATATCTTGTGTGGGCTAGGTGGTATTCTGCTTGGTGTGTGCAGCGGTACTATCCCTTATGTAGGGTGGTTAGTTGGATTACTCTTTGTAGCTAGTGTAGTTTACAATGGTATGAGACAAATTAATGCTGGATTAATAAGTGCAGATTTTTAATTTGCATTTCTCTATTTTTACTTTTTTTTTCAAAGTTATTGTTTTCTAGAATTAATTTACAAATAGTTAATAATAAATAGATGCAAGTTGTTTGCTTATTAGAAGAAAAACTCACATAGGGAGAATTTAAAATGTCAAGAAATCAAAATTATTTTTGCTCATATTGTGGAGCTTCTATGGCTCCAAATGATGCATTCTGTAATAACTGTGGTCAGTCAGTTACAGAAACACAAGCGCCACAACCCACATATGCACCACCTAAAACAGAAATAGTAGGAAGTACTAGTTATGGACCTCCATCTTATCAACCTGGGTATGTAAGCGGAGGATATACAAGACCAGCGCAAGAAAAAGCGAGTACTGGATTGATTGTAGTATCTGTTATTATACCAATTGTTGGGATCATCTTAGCAGTTGTTAAGGCTTCAAAAGGTCAAGGTCAAGCTGCTAAAGCTTATGGTATTGCAGGTGCTGTAGGTTTCGCCATAGGATTCTTCTTGAATTTCATGCCATTTTTCTAATTTTTCTAATCTCTCTAATTGTTTCTATTTTCTTTTGTTACGTCGTTATTATTGTAATTAAGTTTAGTAGAAGAAGTATTGTAGATACAATTCCAACTAAAGCAAGTGTAGAAACTAAAAACCACAATTTCTTTTTCGAGTATATTCCCATAGCATTTATACAAGCATAGGTTAAAGCACCCATCGCTATAGCAAAAACATACATCCCCCATTCTTGTTCATAAAAAACAGCTATACCTGAAATTAGTGCTAATGAAGAAATAAAGATTTCAGTTATAACATGAAATAATCTTTCCTTGGAGTCTTCAATGAGCTTGTGTGATGATTTCATTACAAATGCT
>BPTM01000122.1 GCA_023705945.1 Candidatus Heimdallarchaeota archaeon | reverse complement strand
ACCTAATTCGGTTAGTGACCAACCCCTTTCCTCTTGTTTGATTAGTCCTATTTGATTGAGTGACTTGGAATGTTTTCCAGTCTTTACATGAGAACGTATGGTGTCCAAACCTATTTGTAGTTTCTTTGATAGCTTCTTGTATCCAGCCGTTCCCTTTGATAGTTCGATGAGGATATGGCGTTTAGTTTTACCTAACCGTTCCACTAATTCTTCTAGATTTTCTGTGGCATCTATCACTCATACCACCGGATTCGGCACACTTGCTTTAAATTATCAGTATAAAAATTATCCGCTGATTTCTACAGGTATTCTGTAGATTTTATTGTCCAATTATGAGAAACATCGTTTCCCTCAACAATACATTTAATAGAAACCGCAAAACTATGTTTTCAAATGGTTCACAAAGTATGTTTTAGTGTATTTGATGATACTATAGGAACCAGAGCAGTACATTATGAGAATCTAACCGAAGAAGAGGCTCAAAAAGTTTCTATTCGAATGCTTATGGGTGCGGCGGCTACAGATTTCCTTAAAGAATCAAGTGCCGTTATGCCTTTACATGATGTAGGTGGAGTTGCTTATTCATTTTTCTTTGGAATTCCATGCAAAAGTAAACGCTCTCCCATTACCATGGCTTGTTTAACTTATATTATTCCTGAAGATTTACAGTCACAACTTTATACAAAAGTTCCTGTTTTTAATTATAACAGTTCAAATGTTTCTAAGCAAATAGCTGGTTTGCTACTTTATGAGCCAGGTTACGAGATGGACGATTCCCTAAGAGCAAGAATAACAAATTGGGGTAACCACATTAAGACCATTCTAGATTCAAAACAAGAGGACGATTCTGGCGTTCAGACAGTTGAAATTGATAGAACAACTGCTTCACCGTACTTCTTTATGCGATTAGTGAGCAAAGGACAAGATAGGGTGGTTCATTCTCTTGTTAATGGAAAACCCATAGCTGTTGTCTGTTCTAATGAGATGGTTAAACCATTCTTATCTTCATTACAAGCGTTTCAACCAAGGAGAGAACTTTTAGTATCCTTGTTTCCATCCAATTATGTACCTCCCGATCAATTCGATGTTCTATTCACCACCCCTGATTTGATTTCAAGTTATCCAAATAGCGTAATATGTGATCTAACTACTGGTAAAGCCAAAGGAGGAGAAGAAAGTGAGTTCAGCAGAGAAATCCTCAGGAAATTACAGGAAGATGTTGAATCAGGTGGACATAATCATAAGAAAATCATCGGTTCTTCTATACTCAAATTAGAAGGAGAGGTTATTAAAATCATAAGATATTCTGGGACAAGCATTATTTCGCAGTATTATGCTCTGACTACAAATCCAAAACAACAATTTGCTTCATTAGCTGAATCTGAAATCGATATGGCTTTTCAGATTGCCTACACAAGGTATCCTGAATATGCTTCAAGTATAGATTCACTATACCAAGACGTCACTGGAAAGAAAAGAAAGTTTGGAATTTAGTTAAACAAGAAAACCAAAATTTAACTTTTCTCTTTTCTATTTTTTTCTATTATATTAAGTACTTCGATTCATTCACACGTTACTTTTTTATGGTTAAGTGAGATTTATTATCTATGAGCATTGATTCTATTACTGACAGTTTAATAGAACTGGAACCAAAAATTGTTGCTGTCGTAGGTGCAGGAATATCTAAAGCTTCTGGAATGCCTACTTTTAGAGGTGAGGAAGGTTTTTGGAATCAGTATCACGCTCAAGATTTAGCTACACCTTATGCGTTTAACAATAATCCAAATCTAGTGTGGGAGTGGTATAGAGCTCGTATGAGAATCCTATTGGAAGCGCAACCAAATCCAGCTCACAAAGCTTTAACGAAATTGGAAGAAGCAGGACTTTTGATTGGGGTTATTACGCAGAATGTAGATGGGTTGCACGAAATAGCTAAAACTAAAAACATAGTGGAAGTACACGGTAGAATAAGGTATGCTCGATGTCAAATTTGTGATTTCATTCAAAAATGGGACAACAAAGAGTTTGCAGAACAGAAAGATATCATCCCCAAATGTCCAAAATGCAAAGAGAACCTACTTCGACCTGATGTAGTCTGGTTTGGAGAACCATTAGATCAAATCAAATGGCAAGAAGCAATACAATGGACTAATCAAGCAAATACTATGTTGATTATAGGTACATCTGGTGTTGTTCATCCAGTAGCATCATTGCCTTGGTTTGCAAAGAAGAATGATGCGATTCTTCTTGAATTTAACATCGAAGAAACACCCCTTACAGCTATTTCAGATCACTCATTCTTTGGTCCGTGTGAAAAGATATTACCGGAGTTCTCTGATGTATTAATCAAGAAATATATTAGTGGGTATAAAAAAAATGATTGATAATTTGATAAAAAGAGTAGAAATAATTGTTACGGGGATAGTTCATGGAGTCTTTTTTAGAGCATCTACTAGAGATTATGCTATTAAATTAAATTTGGTAGGCACAGTAAGAAACCTTCGAGATGGAACTGTAGAAATCATAGCTGAAGGTAAGGAAGAGAATCTATTCAGTCTTATAGGTTATGCGAAAAGAGGTCCACCTTCAGCAAAAGTTTACAATGTTGATGTTAAATGGAAAGAACCGGAAGGAAAATTAAATGGGTTCAAGTTAATATATTAGTTCAAACTCAATATTCAAAAAGCAAAGAATAATAGATAAAGAGACGAAAAAAATGACAGGCGACATTGAACGTAGTATCAGAGAGAAAATTGTCAAACTAGGTTTAAAGGACACAGAACTGGTTCATTTTGGATCAATTGCAAAGTTACCTACACAGCACGGCGAATTTGACATTATTGGTTTTCTAAGTTTGAGAGACATGAAAGATCACACCATTATCATAAGAGGAAATCCTATAGGAAAGGAAAATGTTCCTATGCGTATCCATTCTGAATGCTTGACAGGCGATGCTTTCACATCCTTGAGATGTGATTGCAGAGAACAGTTAGAATTTGCTATGGATTATATTGCAAAAGAGGAATATGGCATTCTTATATATTTAAGACAAGAAGGAAGAGGGATTGGGTTATTTAACAAATTGAAGACTTACACATTACAAGAGATGGGATACGATACCAATGAAGCTAACGAATTACTGGGGTTCAATAAGGATGAGAGATCATATTTAGTAGCTATTGACGCATTAAAAGCATTAAAAATTCAATCTGTTAAATTGATGACTAATAATCCAAAAAAAGTCGCCGGGCTCTGTGATGCAGGTATTGATGTTACAGATAGAATACCAGTTGCAATCACACCGAATGTTTACAATTTAAAATATCTAAATACAAAATCAGATGATGGACATCTGATGGGATCCGGAGATTTATATTGTCAAGATGAGAGTGAAGAAAGAACTGAGGGATAACCTCATTCACAGAATATTTTTATTCTTCTATGTCTTCTAAATCTTCAAAATCATCTGCTTCTTCTTCAGGTTCAGCTAGTTCTGTTTCATCAGCTAGTTCTGTTTCATCAGCTAGTTCTGTTTCATCAGCTAGTTCTGTTTCAT
>BPTM01000121.1 GCA_023705945.1 Candidatus Heimdallarchaeota archaeon | reverse complement strand
CAGATTTTTTCATCAATCCTTCTAACTGCGCTCTATCTTCTTCAGACATTGAATCCATTGCTTCTTGACTTCTTTTCATCATATTTCCGACCATTAGAGAATAAATTAATGGAAGTATGGAATTTGTAGATGAAAGTGCTGAAAAATGGTTTTGTGCTCTTAGTCTAGCTTCTGCTAAAGATTCTTTTGACATATTGCCTGAACCTAATCCTGGCGATTCTGTGTCAACAAGATAGAACTTCTCACCGTTATAAGCTAACGGATAAGCAGAACAATGTAAAGGCATTGAGCTGTATAAATTGCAGATTTTGTTCTTATAATCATATAATGGACAGCCGGAAGGATTGGGATCTTCACCTTCAAGAGGTTTTCTCTTAAGAACCATTCTTACATACATTGGAGGAGTTTCTTCCAATTGAATAAATGGTAAAACATAGTTGATGGAACCATCTTTAATCCATCGTTGGAGATCTTCTAGATAAAAAGGGATTTCAGTCCATTTCTCACAACATTTGCCACACTTAGTACAATTGTGTATGTACTTTTGTGTCTTTTTTGCAGGTTTCTCTTCAACCACTTCTTCTTCAGCAGGTTTCTCTTCAACCACTTCTTCTTCAGCAGGTTTCTCTTCAACCACTTCTT
>BPTM01000120.1 GCA_023705945.1 Candidatus Heimdallarchaeota archaeon | reverse complement strand
CTTCAGCAGGTTTCTCTTGAGCATTTTCTTCTTTTTTATTTTCCTCGCTCATACTATCACTTATCCAAGTAAATAAAATGTTAAAAAAAACTTTTCTCTCTTAGCTTGAAATCAGAGGTGATTAGTCACCATAGATTTCTCGTTTTATCGTTTCAAAAATACCATCAATGACATTATACATTTCTTCAGATTCATCAATAGCCGAAATAGCTTCCCAATAATGACCACTCTTTGGATATCTTTCTTTAAGATGGTTCCATGCAGTTTGGTAGTGGTCATGTAACAACTGATCAGCTTTTCCCTTGCTGTTATCAAGCAAATCTATTTTATTAACAACTAAGAAAAATATGGCTTTCTCTTTTCTAGCTTTCCTTTCAGCCTTAACAACATCATCATCAAGTGTCATCAAGTAGTAATTTGAAACTTGTGTGAGAGCATCAATCTGAATCTTTGCATCTTGAGTAGGATCTATAATGAAGATGATCCCATGTGTTTTATAATCTACTAAAGCTTTCTTCCAGTATGGCCACAAACTCATATCCCCAGGACAATCAACTGCTAATACCTTATAGCTACGGTACTTCTCAAGACTAAATGCGGATTTGTATGATTGACTCTTCAATCGGATTGTTTTTTCATGAACCTCTATGTTGGTTGTAGGGCTAATATCTTCAACAGATTCCCCTTTAAGTCGTTTAATCAAAGTAGTTTTGCCTACACCTGTATTACCCATAATTGTAATCGATAAATCTCTTGACAACATTTTCAACAGATAGAAATATTTCTTTTAACTCTTTAATATTTCTCTAATTCTATTATAATTTGTATTAATATTCTTACAATAATTAGAATCAAGAACGAAAATTATGAAAAATATTCTATATTGAACAAAAAAGAATATTTTCAATTGCAACAAAAATCTTTTTATCATAAAACAATAAAAATAAACAAGATTTTCATAAATGGTTCTGTTTTTCGACAAAAATGGTTAGGGGTTGTTAACTTGCACAACCGAAAAAAAGATAGTTCTGACAAAAAAACACATCACGTTAAGATGTAATTTCTTTATATATGAGGACTTCTGAATAAAGAATAACAAAAAGCCTCACAAGTGGTTTTAATCAATTAAAAGCGGAAATTCGTGTCCTTTTAACAAAACTTATAAGAGTCGAATATTTGTTCCCTCAAACTGAAATTAATTAATGGTTTGCGGGATTCATTGATGAACTATAGTTTTGATCGGAAAAAGAAAAAAGCAGAATGGCCTGCTTTTGTAGATATTAAAGAATGGAAAATAATTACACCAGAGATTCACATTATTTCTTCTAGATGCAAAGAATGTAGGTGGTGTATAGAATTTTGTCCAGAAGAGATACTGGAAATGTCCGATGAAATCAACGCGAAAGGATACCATCCACCAAAACTTATTGAAGGAAAAACATTCGAGAACTGTGCTGAATGTCATTTCTGTGAACTAATATGTCCTGAATTCGCTATTTTTGTCAAAATACCTGCCGAAGAGGAGGAAATGGAAGTTGAGTGATAAAAAAGAAAATGCGTCAATGGTAAATACTGGTGAATATTTCACTAGTGGAAATTTAGCAGCAGCTGAAGGAGCACTTGCTGCTGGATGTAAATTTTTTGGTGGTTATCCCATAACACCAAGCTCTGAAGTAGCAGAACATATGTCTATTAAATTGCCCCAAGCTAAAGGACATTTTGTTCAATTTGAGGATGAAATTGCTTCAATAGCTTCAATTTTGGGTGCAAGTTGGGGTGGTTGGAAATCGTTGACCGCTACTTCTGGACCAGGTTATTCCTTAATGCTGGAAAACATTGGTTTAGGAATTATGACAGAAACACCTTGTGTTATCATTAATGTTCAACGTGCTGGACCTTCTACAGGATTACCAACCTTAGTAGGTCAACAGGATATTCAACAAGCAAGATGGGGAAGTCATGGAGATTATGAAATCATAGCACTATCACCAAATAGTGTACAGGAATGCTTTGATCTTGCCATTATTGCATTTAATCTAGCTGAAGAGTACCGAGTTCCTGTAACTATACTAATGGATGAAACAGTAGGCCACATGAGTGAAAAACTCGTTATTCCTGAAGAAGAGAAAATTAAAATTGTCAACAGAAAGAAACCAACTGACGAAGCTGACGGGCATCTACCCTACAAAGCAGAAGAAGACTTGATACCTCCTATGGCTGTTGCAGGTGAGGGGTATAATGTGATGACAACAGGTTTGACACATGATGAAAGAGGATATCCTGCTCTTGAGGTAGACGCGCAAAAAGTTCTACTTACAAGACTTCTAGATAAAATTAGAAAAAACAAAGATAAAATAATCAAGCTTGAAGAGTATATGCTTGATGATGCTGAATTTGTTATCATCTCTTTCGGTATAAGTTCAAGAGCAGCTAAGGGAGCAGTTAATCTTGCCAGAAAAAAGGGACTAAAAGCCGGATATCTGAGATTAATCACTATATGGCCATTTCCTGATGAACAAATTTATCAAATTGCTGAAAAAGTTAAAGCTGTTTTCATAACAGAAATAAACTCAGGACAAGTTACAAGAGAAGTTCAAAGGGTTGTTAAAGGAAAAGCAGAAGTTCACGGATTACTGAAACTGGGTGGGGCAATTCATACACCAACAGAAATTGTAGAAGAAATAGAGAGGCGAATGAAATGACTGAAGAGGAAATAGGCTTGTTAGAAGCAGAAGAACATCCACTTGATGGTTATCTAAGGAAGGGTAGAATACCGCATATTTGGTGTCCAGGATGTAGTTTGGGATCAATCATGACTGTGATTATTGAAGCAATAAAAGAAACAGACATTGACCCAAAAAACATATCTGTTATTTCTGGAATTGGGTGTACCGGTCGGACAGCAGGATATTTGAATTTCGATTCTTTCCACACAACACATGGAAGAGCAATACCTTTTGCGATTGGTCTTGGTCTAACTGATCCTGAGAGAAAAGTTATAGTTATCTCAGGAGATGGAGATCTCGCTTCAATTGGTGGAAATCACCTGATACACGCTGCAAGAAGAAATGCTGACATCACAGTTATTTGTGTAAATAATTTTCAATATGGTATGACAGGCGGACAAGTTGGTCCAACTTCATATAAAGGTCAAGTTCAGACTACAGCACCCTACAGTAACTTAGAAGAACCTTTCAATTTACCAGAGCTCGTTAAGTCATGTGGGGCTACTTATGTTGCAAGATGGACAGCTTTAGATGTTAGAAGAGTAAAAGAATCTTTTGTTGAAGCAATCAATCACAAAGGATTCTCTTTTGTTGAGATTTTGGGTGCATGTCCAACAACTTATGGTAGAAGAAACCAGTTAAGAGAAGGAATAGCGATATTAGAAAATTTCAAGGAAAGAGCAGTAATTGAACATGGAATAGATACAGAAAAGGTCGCAATTAGTAAGGAAGGTCCAATTATTGTAGGTAAGTTTGTAGATATTCATGATAAACCTTCTTTGACAGACAATTTGTTCAGCATTCAAAGAATGGCGACAGCATCTAAAGATAAGGGGGCATAAAAATGAGTGACAGAATTGAAATTCGTTTTGCAGGATTTGGTGGGCAAGGAATTGCTCTTATGGGAAGACTTGTTGGAGAAGTTATTAGTCTTCACGAAGAAGGTAAACAATCAGTAATGACACAGAGTTATGGTCCTGAAAGCAGAGGAGGAGCTAGTAGTTGTGATGTTGTGATTGATACTAAAACCATTGATTATCCTAAATCTACTGAGTTTGATTATTTTGTTGTAATGTCTGAAGAAGCTTATCACAAATATATCCCTCGTTTGAAAAAAGGAGGAATTATCTTTGTTGAGGAAAACCTTGTAACTTTAGATGACCATGCAAAGAAAGCCAGTAAAATTCACAAAATACCCGCAACCGCGATTGCTGAAACGCTTGGAAGTCGTTTATATGCTAATATAGCAATGTTGGGCTTTGTATGTGCCAACACTGATCTTTTCTCTGAAGAAGCTTTTATTCAAGTCATGAAAGCGAAAGTGCGAGCAAGGTTCATTGAGAAAAATCTTGTTGCTTTCGAAAAAGGAAAGAATCACAAATGATTATTCAAAAATACATGGAATTAGGCGTATAACAATGGAAGACTTCGAACCTAACATCATTGGTTTCTTATGCAACTGGTGCTCGTATGCAGGCGCAGACCTAGCTGGTACTAGCAGAATTCAATACTCACACAATGTCAAAGTTATTCGGGTTATGTGCTCAGGAAGAGTTAACCCGATGTTTGTTATTAATGCATTACAACAAGGTGCTGATGGAGTTTTAATTGGTGGTTGTCATCCAGGTGATTGTCATTATCAACACGGAAACTATCTTGCAAGAAGAAGAATATCCGTCATGAAAAAATTGCTTGAATTCATGGGAATTAACCCTGAGAGGGTTAAGATGACATGGGTTTCTGCTGCTGAAGGAAGAAAGTTCGCTGATGTTGTTGATGAAGTAACTGCAGAAATCAAAAAATTAGGACCTAACACTAAAATTAGGAGGAAGAACGAATGGTAGATCAGAAAAAACTTGTTGAAGTTGCCAAAGAAACACTTGCAAGAAAAGATGTTAAGTATATTATTGGCTATAAAAAAGGATCATACGGATTTCAAACAAGTGCAGCTTTCGCATATACTCCTAAAGATGTAGAACAATTTATTTTTACACCTCTATGTAACAAAAATCTAGCAAAATATCCACTTAAAGAAGAAAAACTACCTCTGAAAAGAGGAGAAGAAGAAGATAAAAGAAAAATAGGTATCGTTGTAAAAGGATGCGATTCCAGAGCAATTACTCAAATCATTCAGGAAAATGGAATGAACAGAGAAGAAGTTGTATTGTTAGGTATTCCATGCCCAGGTGTAATTGATCAAAAAGAGATAGAGAAGAGATTTCCAAACCAATCAGAAATTACTGAAATAAATGAAATTAATGATGAATATGTTTTTACAATTGAAGGAAAAGAGCATAAGATTCCAAAACAAGAACTCTTAGCTGAAGTTTGTAAAACTTGTGAGTATCCAAATCCCATATTATATGATGTTATGATTGGAGAAGAAGTTGAAGTTAATCCTAAGGCAGAATACGAAGGAATAAAAGATTTGGAAGAAGCAACCTTAGAAAGTAGGTGGGAATATTGGGAAGAACAATTTCAAAGATGTATCCGTTGTTATGCTTGTAGAGAAGCATGCCCATTATGTTATTGTAGTACATGTATGGCTGATTTACTTGAACCTCAGTGGATTAGACGTTCAGTCAACCTTTCTGAAAATACAGCCTGGAATATAATGCGAGCTTTTCATCTTGCAGGAAGATGTATTAGCTGTGGAGCTTGTGAAAGCGCTTGCCCAATGGACATACCTTTAATGGAATTAAACAAAAAATTAGGGAAAGAAGTAAAAGAAATGTTTGAATATACACCAGGATTGGACATTGACGCCAAACCATTGCTTGGTAGCTTCAATCCTGATGATCCTGAAGAATTCATAAAGTGAAGTGAAGAAATGGAAAGTCTTGTAATATCAAAAGAAAATTTCCCTGAAATCATCAATACTATAGTAAAAAGTTACAGATTATTCGCTCCCACAGAGGAAAATGGATTTTCTGGTTTTAAAATTATAAAAGATTATTCAGAGATGGATTTATCTTACCTAAATTCTAGAATGCCCCCCAAAGCAATATTGTTCAATCAAACTGAAACGCTCTTTCTAATGGAACCTGGTGCAAAGGGAACCATTAAAACTAAAGAAATTAAAAATGAAAAAACAGCAATTTTTGCGATTAGACCTTGTGATGCCAAAGGTTTTAGGATACTTGATCCAGTGTTTCTTGGAAATTATGTTGATCCAATATATAAGGCTAATAGAGACAACAGTGTTTTGATAGGATTAAGTTGTAATCAACCTGACACAAGTTGTTTTTGTACTTCATTTGGTGATAGTCCTGCGTCTGGAAAATATGTTGATATATTATTTACGGATATAGAAGAGAACTATCTAGTTGAAGTCATGACTGAAAAAGGGAAGGATTTTGTTAACGATTTCAGTAGGTTTTTCACACCAGCTTCTCCTAAGGAAATAGAAGCTAAGAATGCCAAAGAAAAAGAAGCAATCAAATCAATAAAACGAAATTTGAAAGTAGAGGGCATAGAAGAAAAAATGGATAAAATGTTTAATCACCCAATTTGGGAAGAATATGCCAAAAAATGTATAGGATGTGGAACTTGTACATATCTTTGCCCTACCTGCCACTGCTTCGACATGCAGGACGAAAGTACACTAGAGAAAGGAGCTAGAGTTCGTGTCTGGGACGCATGTATGTTCCCTGAATATACAATGCATACTTCAGGACATAATCCACGTCCAGCAAGAATGCATAGAGTGAGAAATAGGTTTTATCACAAATACAGTTACTTTCCAAAGAACTCTGATGTTATCGCATGTACAGGATGTGGTAGGTGCATCAGATATTGTCCTGTTAATATAGATATTATTGAATTAATGAACCGAGTAAGTGAGATGGAACTATGACAGAAAATCCTTACCAACCTTTGTTGGCAACAATTGAGAAGATAAAAGTCGAGGTTACTGGTGAAAGAGCGATAAAGACATTCAGATTAGTAATGCAAGATAAAAATGTCCAAGAAGAGTTCAGTTTTGTTCCTGGTCAGTGTGTCATGATAAGTAGGCTAGGCAAAGGCGAAAGTATGTTTGCAATTTCATCCTCACCTACAGAGAAAGATTATCTTGAAGTAAGTGTGATGAAACAGGGAAAGAATACCTCGGCATTGCATGAAGCAGAAGAGGGAGACACAGTTGGAGTAAGAGGACCTTATGGGAATCATTTTGACGTAGAAGGCTGGAAAAACAAGAACATTGTTTTCATAGGAGGAGGGATTGGAATGGCACCATTAAGATCCATAGTCAACTATACTCTTGCTATTAAAAATAGAGATCAATATGGCAATCTAGATATTATCTATGGAGCAAGAACATCAAATGATTTGTGTTTCAAGGATGAATTTGCTGAGTTACGATTACGCGATGACGTAAAAGTACATCTCTCTATTGATGTAGTAGAAGAGGGGTGGAAACATTTCGTTGGATTTGTTCCTTCTAATCTACTCAAAGTTAATCCCCCATCCGAAAATACGATTGCTATTACGTGTGGTCCCCCAATCATGATTACATTTGTCATTCAAAACCTACTAGAATTAGGATTCAAAGATGAGCAAATTTTTACAACTCTAGAAATGAGAATGAAGTGTGGGGTTGGAATTTGCGGAAGATGCAATATAGGTAATCTTTATGTTTGCAAAGATGGTCCAGTATTTTCGAATGCTCAGTTAAAAAATCTTGAAGGAGATATGTAAAGGTCGTGAAACTATGCGTATAGGTGTTTATGTTTGTGAATGTGGGAAAAATATATCGGCAACTGTTGACACTGAAAAGGTTGCTGAGTATGCAAAATCACTTCCTAATGTTGCCAGTAGTCGTGTTTACAAGTATATGTGCGCTGACCCTGGTCAAGAAATCATTAAGAAGGATATAGAAGAACTGAAACTGGATAAAGTTATTGTTGCAGCATGTTCTCCCAGAATGCATGAACCTACTTTTAGAGCTGCGATTGAAGACAAAGGATTAAATCCGTATACATTAGAAATTGTCAATATACGTGAACAGGTTTCATGGGTTCATGACGATAAAAAGAAAGGCACTAAAAAAGCAAAATCATTAGTAAAGAGTTCCGTGGTGCGTTCCGCTCTAATGGAACCTTTGGATAGGAAAAAGGTAGGGGTTACACATAAAGCTCTTGTAATAGGTGCAGGAATTGCCGGAATACAAGCAGCTTTAGATATTGCAGGATCAGGTTATCAAGTAACACTTGTTGAAAAATCTTCATCCATTGGAGGAAAAATGGCACAGTTAGATAAGACTTTTCCAACATTAGATTGCTCTGCATGTATTCTGAGTCCTAAAATGGTTGAAGTAGGACGTAATCCGAATATCACTCTAATTGCCAACGCTGAAGTGGAACAAGTTGACGGTTATGTAGGTAATTTCAAAGTTAAAATAAAGAAAAAACCACGCTATGTAATTGAAGAAAAATGTACAATGTGTGATGATTGTGTTCCTGTTTGTCCTGTTATTGCTCATGATGAGTACAACGAGAACTTATCACCACGTAAAGCGATATATATAGCATTTCCTCAAGCTATTCCTGCATCATATATTATTGACCCTGACGATTGTTTAGGGATAGACCCTCTCATATGCTCTAAATGTAAAGATGTTTGTGGTCCCGAAGCTATTGATTTTGACATGAAGCCTGAAATAATTGAAGATGAATTTGGAGCTATTGTCGTTGCTACTGGATTTGAAACATACCCAATAGAAAATCTTGGAGAATATGGTCAAGGCAATATACCTGATGTTATTACAGGTATAGAGTTCGAAAGATTGATATCTCCAGGAGGTCCGTCAACCGGAGATTTAAGAAGACCTTCTGATGGAAAATTAGTGAAAAATGTTGTTTTCATCCACTGTGCCGGTTCAAGAGATCCAGCAAAGCACTTACCATACTGCTCTAAAATCTGCTGTATGTACTCCACTAAACAAGCTTTAATGTTCAAATATGAAGTTCGTGATGGAACTGCAGTCAATTTCTACATTGATATACGTACTGGAGGAAAAGATTACGAGGAGTTTTATCAAAGAGCAGCAGAAGAAGCAAAAGTTGTTTACATCAGAGGAAAAGTTTCTGAGTTAATACAAGATGGGGATGAGATTTTAGTTAAAGGTGTAAATACACTAACTGCTGAGACAGTTGAACTACATGCTGATTTAGTTGTGCTTGCAACAGGTATTATCCCAAGTCAAGGAACAAAGGATATTGCAAGTGTATTAAGACTCTCCCTTGGTATTAATGGATTCATCAAAGAAGCTCATCCAAAACTAAAACCAGTTGAAACTTCAATTACTGGAGTATTCGTTGCTGGGTGTGCTACAGGACCTAAAGATATCCCCGAGACAGTGTCGCAAGCAGGAAGAGCAGCAGTAAGAGCAAGTAATATTATAGCTCAAGACGAAATTGAGGTCGAAGCTACTATCGCTCATGTTGATGAAATATTATGTAGAGGGTGTGGTATATGTGTGGGAACATGTCCGTATAGCGCAATTACTTTGGTTGACACTAAGAGATTTGGAAATATCTACAAAGTAGCTTCTGTTAATGAAGCACTATGCAAGGGGTGTGGTTCATGCGCAGCTGCCTGTTTGAATGGTGCCATCAATCAATTTGGTTTTGAAGACAAACAAATACTTGCAATGATACAAGCTTTAGGAGAAGATTAGAGGCGATAAAAATGTCTTATGATTATATAGAATTTGGACAATCTGAAAAAGAGTTCACTTCCAAGATAGAAGAAATTTCTGGGCAGAATGTTTTTAGTTGTTATCAATGCGGAAAATGCTCTGCTGGGTGTGCTTTTAGTAACCTTATGGAAAGAACAATAAATCACACTATTCAACTTGTTCAGTTAGGCAAAAAAGAGAAGGTTCTGCAATCAAATACTCAATGGGTATGTGCAAGTTGCTTAACTTGTACTGTTCGATGTCCAAGAGAGATTGATGTCGCAGCTGTTATGGAAGCTATACGTGAGTACACTTTACGATACGAATCAGAAACAATTGAGAGGCTAGATTTACCTGAAGAGTTGTTGAAGAAGATTCCCAATATTGCTTTGGTTGGGAGCTTCCGTAAGAAATCAGAGTTATAAAAAGGTGAATAAATGAAAAATTCTTACTTCCCTGGATGCAATTTAAAAACTGATGCTAAAGGATTTGAAAAATCAGCAATTGCTGTGTCAAAAACACTAGATGCAGAATTAGTCGAAATGCCTGTGTGGAATTGTTGCGGAACAGTTCAAACCATGACAACTGATAATTTGATGAGAAGGATTGCTCCAGTTAGAGTTCTTTCTAGAGCATCGAATCATGTTAAAGAATCAAAAGACTATCAGAATCAAGTTATAACCTTATGTTCAATGTGTAATTCTACTCTGAAAATAGTCAATGCAGAAGTGAAAGAGAATCCAAATGATCTTGAGAAAATTAATTTTCAACTAGAAAACGATGATTTAGTTTATGAAGGAGATATGGAAGTAAAGCATTTTCTTGAAATTCTCAGAGACGATATTGGTTATGAAAAAATCGTGAAAAAAGTAACTAACCCACTTAAGGGGATGAAAATTGCTTCTTATTATGGTTGTATGCTTCTACATCCAGATAAAGCAAAAATAGATGACGAAGAAATGCCCACAGTTATGGAAAGTATTGTCCTATCATTGGGAGCTGAAGTAGTTGATTGGCCTTTCTTCAAGCAATGTTGCGGTTCCTATCATATTGTAGATAGAGACGATATTGTAAATTCTCAAGTAGTTAAAATCATTAGAAATGCAAAGAAAACAGGTGCAAATGCTTTAATTGTAGCATGTCCTTTGTGTGCTTATAATCTTGATAATCAACAAGTAGAATTAGAAAAACAAGGTGTAGAAAAAGATCCCATACCTATTTTTTACTTTACACAACTGATGGCTATAGCAATGGGATTACCACAAAAAGTAAATCATTTTGAAGATCATCACATAGATCCAAAACATTTACTCAAAGAGTTAGGATTATTAGGGAAAAAGAAATAGAGGGTTAAAAATGGCAAAAACAAAATTAAAAACAAAAGCAGAAAATCAAACCCAGATGGTAAAAATATACATTATGGGGAGTATGTATGAAGTTCCTTCAACATTAACCATAATGAAAGCAATAGAGTATGCGGGATTCAAACTAACGAGAGGCAGTGGATGTCGTGCTGGCTTTTGTGGTGCATGTGCTACTGTATATCGTAAGGAAGGAGATTTCAGAATATACACCGCTTTAGCTTGCCAAACTCAAGTTGAAGAAGGGATGTATCTTACTCAAATGCCCTTCGTTCCAGCAAATAAAGCAAAATATGATGTTAACACTCTTGAACCTATAACAAGTACAATGTTGCAATACTATCCTGAAGTGGCACGATGTTTAAGCTGCAATGCTTGCTCAAGAGTATGCCCACAAGAAATTCAAGTGATGGATTACGTTCAATACTGTTTGCAAGGTCAATTTGACAAAGCAGCTGCAGTGAGTTTTGACTGTGTTCAATGCGGTTTATGTGCTATACGTTGCCCTGCTGAAATCCCACAATATCATGTTGCTACTTTAGCAAGACGACTTCATGGTAAATATAACATGAAGGCTCCAGAAACTCTTGAAAAGAGGGTAAAAGAAATCGAAGATGGTGTCTTTGAAGAAGGTTTCAAAGAACTTATGTCTCTTCCTGAAGATAAATTACGACACAAATACTATCATGAAAGAGATTTTGTTGATCAGAAAAAGGCGTGATTATGATGATAAGAGG
>BPTM01000119.1 GCA_023705945.1 Candidatus Heimdallarchaeota archaeon | reverse complement strand
GGAGTTCTTATTTTCCTTGGAGGTGAGTCTGCTTTTCATACAGCAACCTTTTATGTTTTTGTATGCTTTTTTAAGTTATCGTTCATAGGCTTTTTGGAAAGCCTACGAGAAGTCTCATACAAAAGACTTGCTAACTTATAGATTCTCCATTCTTTTTTATTACTTGCGATGTGAGTGTTTTTTGCCTCAATAATTAAAATAATAGCATTTTCTTAAGAAGACAAAGAAGGGGA
Organism: Candidatus Heimdallarchaeota archaeon; assembly: GCA_023705945.1. Lineage (GTDB taxonomy): Archaea > Asgardarchaeota > Heimdallarchaeia > Heimdallarchaeales > Heimdallarchaeaceae > UBA460. The sequence goes on along the minus strand of BPTM01000119.1, from coordinate 3,969 downwards.
ATCTCCTATTCAGGAGGATTTTCAAATCTACCTGGATCGGTTTTATGATTTCCCATCCTTGTCTAGACATGGCTTACATTCACTCAGACTTCAATAAGAAATCTCGTGGCAATATACTTAGACAGACTTCGATATATATAGTTTGCTCTTTTTTCCCAAGCGGTTAATTTTTTAGCTCTCAAGCCTTAAGAAGGGGTATTCGCGGAAATTTTTTCTAGCTCATTGATTTATTTGTCATTTTCTCTCTGATGAATACTTGAACTTTCGACAAAGTGTAATAGTAGAAACTAACTTACGAGTGAAAAACCATGTATGACCCTAACCAAGATTCAACTGATGTTATTCCACCCATGTGGTGGCCTTAAGCGGGAGAAATCCCACTTTTCTATTATTTTTTACTTTTTTCATTTTAGACTAAGAAATTTACATTAAAGCACAAATTGAGAAAATATACAAGCAAAGGTATTTTATACTCTTTTCTCGTTTTACTAGTAGGAAACGAGACAATACAATTGCTGAGGAAAGAATTTAGTGGGGACTAAGTATGTTAGAAAGCGAAGAGTTTCATAATGTAAGAAGTAGACTTTTCAAAAATTTGAATGATATTAATAGTCAATCCAAACTAGATTTTTTCGTTAAAGACCTTGGGATAATTAGTGCTAATGAACGATCTCCTGACATTGTTAATTTAGTGAGAAGTGCAATTGAAAAAGCCAAATCGTTGAGTTCAGATATGCAATTTTTTACTCTTTACTGGATATATTTTCAGCAAACATATCACTATGCACAGCAAATTGACCAAACAAAAGATTTAGTTACTAAAATGAAGGAAACTGCTGCACAAGATGACAATGTTGAGCAACAAGCTATAATATTTTCTGCTGAATCCATAATTAGCCAATCAGAAGGTAGCATTAAGGAAGCAATAAAATTAATTGAGAAGGCTGAAGAGATTCTGAGACCATATAAGTTAGATTATGTGAGACATACTATTCAATACTTTATGCTTTTACAGTGTTTAAATACCTTGAAGACCTTGATTACGTTCGATCTATAAATAATATGAATGAATGTTTTTTCTATTATTATAAACAAAGCAATAATACTTTAGGAATGATAAAATCTTTAGCATTGCTCCTTAGATTCTATACCTTCTCAGGACAAGAAGAGAAAACAAATGAATTACTAAAATGGATTTTTATTGAAGAAAAAATTCAAGAGAAGATTATTGCTTCACAGAGCGTTCTACTATATAGGCATGCTGGGACCATATCCTCCATGCTTTACAAGACAAGCGATGTCATTTATTACTTAGAATATGCTTACAAAAAAATCACCGAAGAGTATTTAATATTTGAAATGATGTATGAATACACTTATACTTTGCGTCTTCTTGGTAGATACTATGCCTTTCAAGGCAAATTTCAAGAGTCATATGATTTACTTGTAGAATTAACAGATTTCATGGAACAGGAAGACGTTAAACCTAATTATGCGGAGCGAAACCGAAAAAACGTATACTACAATTCATATTATACCTTGCTTTTTATCTATAGTCAGTTGGATTTAGATATTGAAAATGTAAAAGATGAAGGATTAAAGAAACTCCATGAGTATACAAGAAAAATAGTTGATAATACAAAAATCTCGCAGAATTTATTGAAAGAGGGAAACTTAGGAGAAACTAATTTAGAGGAACTAATGAGAAGTGAGGGTGATAAATCAAAGGAAGAATTATATCTAATAATCCATCAAGTACTCTTTACTCAGAAACCATATATTGATTCAGATCAAAAAGAAGAAAAAATGATAACACTTCGAAATTATGTTAACGACCCTAGTTACGTTGATATATATTTGGCTAAAATCTATCTAGCAAAAGGTAATTTCATCAAGTTTCATCGTTCTGTAGATATATTTGTTAATCACACATTAGATACTAAAGAACCCATACTTAAAATTTGGAGGGAGATTTTCATACTATTAGCAAAATATCTTCGAAACCCAAAAGATCAAACTGTTGTAGCGGAATTATACAAACTTGAAAAACATTGTAAAGATCACAATTTCAATAAAATCGCTGAAGAAATAAACATTTATCATAGATTAATCATATCCAAAAGAGCAATCAGTAATTTGGAAGAAAGATTTAAGCAAACAGCATTTATTGATGTTTTTAACGAAGAATCGAAGAAACTAGTTCTAGAATATTTAGATAAAAAGTAATAGAATATGTTGGATATCTAATAATTCTGCTATAAAAACAATAAAAAAGGGGATTTCTCCCGCTTAAGGCCACCACATGGGTGGAGTTATGTCAGTTGGGTCTTCATCAGGGTCATATTTTTGGTTCATCATTTTTGCATCACTTGTAATTTATGTTCTGATATTACCCTTCGACGAAAGTTCAAGTATTCATCAGAAAGAAAGTGACACACTGTTGTTAAAACTAGTAAACCCTTCCGCGAAGGCTTAAAATTAAAGAAAATTCATCCCCAACAGATAAAGTAATTTGCAATCTTACCACGTAATTTTTTTGTGTGGTAAGAAATCAATGAGTGTTTTTGCTTGTTTTCCTTCAATCTGATTAAGAACAATTTTGTCTCATTTTTTCTTGCTGGTTTTTAGTTTATTCTTTCTTTTTACTTATGTCTGAAAAGAAGACGCATGACAACTACACATATGACCCTGAAGAAGAAGACAAAAGCTACTGAATGTCTTTGTGCATTATTGGCTTTTTTTCTTCTTTTCCTTTGTAATTTCTAATTTCTTCTTGATCATGGTACTATCTTGTTCTAAAAGCGCTTTTTATGCTCATTTACTACTACATATGGGCCATTTTACTTCATATTTGGAGATTATATTGCCTCATTTTAGGAGTGCCTAAGAAATAGTCTTTTCACCCTTTAAATTAATCTTAAAACAGCTTTATTTCATCTGTTTTTCTACCATATTAGATACTTTTGGATTTTATATACTATAATAATATTATTAGTTATAGAGGGTGGTGATAAATAGATAATAGGTATCATCAGGTTCTGTTGAATGGAAGCTTCCCTCTTTTCTTTTTTCTTTAGTATTGCAACTTTGGAAAAATATTAATCTGATTTCATACATAGTACTTCTTGATACTCTATGGGTGATGAAGATACGAAACAATGTTCTCACTGTAATTCAATGATGATCAAAAAACAAGATTATTTGCCTGATGACTTTGAGCTTACCGAAGTCAAACATTACTGGTTATGTAGTGGTTGTATGTCTTACGAGATAATAGACTCTTAACCCTTCTTTTTTACTTGTATCTCCCCTCCAGGTAGTAGCTTACTCAGCATCATATCTATTTTCTCTTCTTTATCGTTAACAGCTATGACTCTAATATCATGTCCATGTAACTGAGAGAATTCATACAACTTTTGTCTGCATGAACCACAAGGCAGTACTGGTGGCGAGCTATACGAGTAGACTACCACAAGCTGAATGTCTGTATCTCCTTCGTTTACTGCAGCTCCTATAGCATTCACTTCTGCATGTAGAGCAAGGTAATCAGCAAATTCTACATTACATCCTGTAAAGATTTTCTCTTTTGTTGTTAAGAAAGCTGTACCAACACGGAAGTTACTGTAAGGTGCATAAGCTTTCTTGCTTATTTTCCTAGCCTGTTCAATTAGTATTGGCAGATGCAATTCCACCTTCATTCAAATCATCTTAACTTAACATGATTTTACTAAAAACTTTTCCTAGTTTTTTTTATTATTAATCTAAACATAATTTGAGGTAAAAGAATCTTAAAACAATACCTTTTTATCTTAACTCTTTCTTGTCGCTAGTGCGAATAGTGATATTTGCGTATCTGTTATCTCTTACCTTAACCGGTGGGAAAAAGTTGCAAAACTTTGATATTAAAATTGTTTGAAAAGAAACAATTATAAATAAGAGGAATCAACCCTCTTCTCGCGCAATAATAAT
>BPTM01000118.1 GCA_023705945.1 Candidatus Heimdallarchaeota archaeon | reverse complement strand
AAACGATTTTTCATTCTTAATTTTACTTTGATAAATTTCAAAAGAAAGTCAAAAGATTAGTTAGTCTGAGAATTTGGTTCTTCTAATCTTGTTTTTGCCTGAAGTTTATCCGCACCATCACTGAGCCATTGAAGATTGAATCGAGCCAGAGTCAGCTTCTCAGAGTAAAACTTCTTGCCTCGCTCGTAAAAGCAACAGATAGTCATATCAGGAGCAATAGCAAGATCTGAATAGGCTGACGGTCCTTCATTGACTACCTTGGAGATAGCATCTCCTACTCTTGGGCTCTTTGCCCAGGTTTGACATTCGTCATAGCTAATTCTCACAGTTAGCTTTTCCCGCTTGTGCCCCTTGCCGCTGGTCCCACCTGCTAACCCGCCGCTGACCGGATTTGAGAACAAAACGCGATTCTTCTCATAATGGATCTTATCCGTGAAACGAACTAAACTAGCCTGACATATTGGTTCAATTAGAGTCTCATCCCTTTCAAGCTTCGAGAAAGTAATACCATTGTCTTGACTCCAGGCATAGGCACGTCTTATTTCACCTCTGCACCCTTCAGGATACTTGACATTACGACAATTGATATACAAAGAACCATCGATAGTCTGAACAACTGTGCTTTCATTTGTACCTTTATCAACAATACCGCCGATCTTCCAACTGACACCATGGTCCTCACTATAGATTATGTGTGAATGGCAAGGATCCGGTTTATCGACATTGAGATTCTTACCCACTGCATGATTGCAAGGTATTACCATTGAGCCGTTCTTAAGTTGGATTCCATGACCAGGTCCTGTTGCATACCATGTCCAGGAAGGATCCTTTACATCTTGGCTAATTTCCTCTGGCTTAGCCCAAGTGGCGCCGTCATCGGCGCTCTTGGTTATCCAGACCGTGCGTGGATCTTTACCTTCTAAAATTAGGCGGTCGGAGGGACGACCATTGTACCTAAGGTTCTTGCAAAAAGGCAACCAAATAGTACCGTTACTTTGGTCCATTACCGGACATGGATTGCCACAAGTCATCCCATCCTCTGCCACAATAACTTGCGTATTCTGCCAACTCTTGCCTCCATCAAAGCTTCGTTTGAGAAGGATATCGATCTTATCTGCGTCTCTGCCAGTATATTTTCTGCCCTCGCAAAAAGCGAGGATTGTCCCTTTTTTGGATATTACCAGGGCTGGGATTTTGCAGGTATGGTATCCTTCTTTGCCTCCATAGCAATCGCCTATGAAGAGGTCCCTTTGCTCAAACCATGCAACATCTTCCATCGATAAATTCCTATCTTTCGTCACTTTATCTCCTTAACTTAATTTGTCTTGATTCAATCTTTTATACAATCTCCTAACCTCAAAAAATTATAGCTAAATAGTATCACCACCTCTCTTTCTGCTACTAGAATTTTTCTTTGATAATCAGGAGTTACGTTCTCGATTGTTAATTAGACTTTTCTGTTATTTTAAAACCTAATTTTTGTAAAATGGCAAAAGCCTGGTGAGAACTAAAAGCAACGCCAGGAAGATTTAAAGTTCGGCTTAATGTTTGTTTGATTGGATAGTTTTTTCCTCTGATATCTATAAAGTATTTAGCCCTACCTTCCTCTGGTTCGATGCCTCTCAGTTTTTTTTCGATATCTTTTCGGGTGATGTTAAAAACAGTGCCGCTGAGAGTTATCCGCATTTTCTATTTTCCTTTAATTTTTATTATTATTATTATATAACAAAATAAAAAGATGTCAAGAGAATTGACCTTAATTAATATTTTTTATTGTTTATAAATCAGTAAAGTGCTATATTTTTTTGCTTAAGGGTTATTTGCCTTTCTTAATTGCTATTTATATGGATCAGCCGCATCCCGCAGGCCTTCACCCGCAAAATTAAAGGCTAAAACGGTGATGATGACAAAAAAGCCGGGAAAGTTTACTTCTCTTCTATAATTATGGCCCGACAAAAACTGCTATCAAGGCCCCGAACTTTATAAGGTAGGCTCATCACAAAAAACCTGGCTTTAGTTATTTTGTCCAGATTATCTACTATCTCCACAAACACTACATCTTTGCTCATTAGTATATTATGAAATTCTCTCGTCTTTTCAATATCCTCGCCTAACCTTATCGAATCTAAAACTAACATCTTCACCTTTTTCTCTGCTAACCACTTGCCAGCTTCAGGTGTCAGAGTAGGAAGTTTGGAATCACCTTCCAGATATACCTCCTGCTTAGAGAGTTTTATCCCGGTATCATTCCGTAATACCACAATATCTCCCTCCCGAATTTCCCTACCTATCACCCTTTCACAGGTCTTATCTGTAACCTTCATCTCCTTAATCGAAAACAGTATCCCTGGACCGTAGAAGACCTCCAGTGGGTAATCAGTTATCGATTTTCCACCTTCATAGAAATGAGCCGCAACTTCTACATGTGTGCCTACGTGTGAGTGAGTCTTCAAAATATCGTAGCGGAAGGTCTTATCCTGGAGCAAGGCTTTTTGAATAGCAAAAGGGCGATCTACACTTTCTCCCGGAACAACCGTTGAAGAGATGTCTATAACTCGATATTTTTCTAAGCTAAGAATCATTTCAACCTCCTTTTATTCAAGCCAGGGGGACTTACATCTTCTGACTTGCATGTTCAATGTACACAGCATAAAGCTTTAAGTCCTCAGGTCGAATACCTTTAAAGTTCACCCGAATACGTATAGGACTGTCTACTTTCTCAATCATCTCACAAGTTTTCCACCTGACAAGCTGACGAAGTCCTGATTCCGTGGGAGCTATGCAGGTATCTTGAATATATCCAGGTATCTCTTTAAATTTCTCATCTAAAATATTGACAGTGACCTTACTGTACTTAGATATACCATCTATATTCATATAGATACGAGCAGGTTTATCTTCTAAATCTAAAGGAGCAGAGATAAAATGAGAATCCTGTTTAGGACCTAAAAAGGATTGGAAATATCCTAGGC
>BPTM01000117.1 GCA_023705945.1 Candidatus Heimdallarchaeota archaeon | reverse complement strand
AATTACTTGTTTTTTGCTATATAATACTCATATATGTCCTTGGGTTGTTTCTTTGAATCAGCAGCTCCCCAAGAATATATTTCCTCAGGTTTATCAGAATCTGAATCAAACCACTCTCCTTTTTCCAAGGTTTTAGCGAGAGAGTCGACAATTGTGATTCCTGCACTTGCCCCTAATCTGTCTGCACCTGCGTTTATCATTCGAACAGCTGTTTTAGCATTTCTAATTCCCCCAGCAGCTTTTAATCCCATATCTTTTCCAATTGCATTTCTCATAAGAGAAACATGATCAACGAAAGCACCCATTGGACCAAAACCAGTTGATGTTTTCACATAATGGGCTTCAGCATCCTTTGAAATCTGGCAAGCTTTTATTATCTGCTCATCAGTAAGATAACCTGTTTCAAGTATAACCTTGACAATAGCCCCATCAGCAGCTTTAACCACTATTTCAATATCTTCAGCTACAGCTGAGAAATTTCCGTCTCGGAAAAAACCCACATTCATAACCATATCAATTTCTGTTGCTCCAAGCTCAACTGCTTCTTGAGTTTCATAGAATTTGGATTTGGACGTACAAACACCAAGAGGAAAACCTACAACAGCAGCAACCTCTACTTCAGACTGTTTTAATAACTTAGAACAGTGTGAAACGTTTGCAGTATTTACACAGACAGCAGCGAAACCATAATTTATCGCTTCATCACATAGCTTAGATATCTCATTTTTTGTTGCAAAAGATTTCAAATTTGTATGATCAATTGTCTTTGCAACTTCTTCAACTGTCACTTTTTTAGAATACACAAATAGCTGAATGTAACAAAATACAAAAATTTTCCTACTGAATGAAAAGAAAAATGAGCAGAAATAACATTTTTGTTTTCTGAAAGAAAATTTTTGCTAGAAACTAGCAATTTGAGGTTTATTATCCTCCAAGTTTGGTGAAATTTATGTTTGCATATAATATGAATTGTCTGATAAGCCAAAATATTTAAAATTGTTCCGACTCATCTGCACAAGGACCGGATTAGAGAGGTTAGTATAAATGCACAAAAACAAAAGTACAATGTTAACTTTTACATTACTTGTCATCGTTAGCATATCGTTTTCAGTTATGTTGAGTTCAACACAGGGTTCTGCAGAAATGAACCCTCAGACAAATCTAACGGATATTGTGAATAGTACACCCCTCCTTACCTCAAGTGGTATGGTGTACAGTGATGAAGGATATAATGATATCAGTGTCATCAACTATGGATTAAATGCAACATCTAAAGTAAATAGAACAATTTCCATAGAGAATTTTGGTGTGCTCACCATCGTAGATAGTATTGAATTAAATGTAATTGGTAATCTAAATTTAACCTATTTCAATTATACATTACCCAACATTCATACAGATAAAATAACTTATGCTAGTTTTCGTGTTGCTAATGCCACTTATGATTTAATAGCAGAAAATAATGCTACTCGGATATATACATTCAGCAAATTATTGAACTATACAACCTTCGTCATTCCCTTCGATATGAATAAAACAGAAATTCATCAGAATGATGTTTATTTCATCCATTCTTATATTGAATTTTCTTTGCCCTATACTCATGAGCTTTATTCAGGAGAACAGATCACTCATTACGAAGAGCTGTTGTATCCTCTGATTAACGATATACCAATTGTTAATGGGTCAACAAAAGTTACAAAACAAGGTGGTGACGTTTTTTTGGACATTCCGGAATTCCCAATATCTCCAGGAAATGATACTGAAGGAATAACCGTTATCAATGATGCGGCAAGCGGTACTCTTAAATGGACAAACATTACAAGATTACCCTTTAACTATAGTCAATCATATTCTGACGATCTTCATCTTAATGTGCATATATCTTCAGTAAGTACCGCAGATCCAGAACAACACGCAAGCACATTATTGTTTAAAGCAACGGAAGTTCATAGAGTCGTAGAAATTGATCTTTATGGATTAGTACAAATAACCGAAACACAGAATATCGTTTTCTTGGGTGGTGAAAGACCTGAAGGCTATGACTATCTCTCTCCAAAACTGTATGCTCTAAACGCATTTCCGATAGTGTTCCCAAAAAACGCTACCGTTATTGATTTGTTCGATGATGTTGGATCCTTAAATCAAGAATACCGTTTAAATGAAAATGGTTATTATGACATAACTTCTTTCAACTTAAGGGATAGTACATTTGAAGGGCATCAAGCTTTACTTATCTTTCCAAGAGAACCTCTTTTCCATGGAGAAGAAATGAAATTTACAATTGTATACACAGTTCCAATTGAAAGTGTTCTACAGAAGGAACAAGGAGGTTCAAACTACAAACTCACACTTTCTCCAAGTTCAATTGTGAATTGGACCATAGATAAACTAAATCTTGAAATAATTCTTCCTAAGGGAGCAGTATATAAGGAGCTTGAGTTTGGAACCCCAGATCCTTATCAGGATATGATAATTAATTATGGGAAATTCTTCGATTTTCTTGCACTTGGAACAAAAAGAGTGGTAGGGTTACAGTTCACAAACTTTTCGGGAAGCGATAATGCATCAATAATCATAGAATTTACATACACTGGTTTTAATATGATTATAACGTTCTTCTGGCAATTTATGTCAGTAGGCACTATCTTTGCTATATACCTTGGACTTCGATGGTCAACAAAACAAGTACAAGGACTTTCTGAAACTGAGAAGGAAAAAGTATTCATTCCTGTTGATGAAATTGAAGAATTTATAAAGCAATATGAAGAAATTCTAGCTATTAGAGAACGTCTCAGGCAGACCAAGGCCAAAATAGCAAGCAAGAAAATGAAAGCAAAAGAAGGTAAGGAATTACGTGCTAAGCTAGAGAAACGTCTCAGAGCTGAAGAAGAGACTTTGAAGACATCGAAAATAAACTTATCGGCTCTTGGCGGAAGGTACAAAGAAACTGTTCAGAAAATCGAGATTGCTGAACGAAAACTCTACGAGGAAAGAAGAAATCTAAGAGCACTTCAACAAGAATATAGAACTAAGAAAAGCATGACCAAAGAATCTTATGTCAAACTATTCCGTGAAAGGCAGCAGACCATTGAAAGACTCAAGAATGAGATTAATGGTCAACTTGTAACTCTAAGATTGTTACTAGAATAGAAACCTAATTCTAGATTTTTTTCTCTTTCTTTTTACTTTTTTTCCCCTTTTTGCTGTTGCATTCCAAAAAGAATATAAAAACAAAGTAGAAATTAACTTAACAGATAATAGTGTTGGATATGCATCTTGAAAGCGTTACTGAGAGTGCAAGTATTATCAGAAAAGAAGTTCCTGGCCTCTCAGATGTTGCAAAGGAACTAGCTTCAGTTCTCAAAAAAAGTAGATTTTTTCTAAATAAATTATTTGATATTTGCAATAAAGAAGAGTATAGCATTGATTTGACACCTGAAGAACAAAATGAGATATCGCTAAAAGTTGCATTGGTAACTGCTCCCGATCAAGTTTTTCAATATGCTAGAGTCGTCCAATTGGTATTTCAACTAAATTACTTTGCTAAATGCTATGACAAAGCTTTGAAATCAAACATATTACCAAGTGTTGTGAGCAATAAAGCAAAAGACATGCTTAAAAAAATTGAGGACTTTCGCAATTTAATTGAGAAGGAGTACGTTTCAAGTATATAATTCTATAACAAAAAATAGAATTAAAGCTAGTAAAAACATGCAATAAAATTTTGATTGTGACACAAAAATGAATCAAGAAACTGGAAAAATCAAAAAAAACACATTTACTTCCTTAGATAGAGCGGCATCTATTCAGCTCTTTATGATAACCGTGGTTATCATTGCATATGTTATGTTCTTGATTTTTCAAAGATATCTGTTTTCTTTTGAGGATTTATTATCAAAGTTAATCATAGTTAATGTTTTACTAGCAGCAGGGATAGTGATGGAAATTAGTTATTTCATATGGACTATGCATAAGAAAAAGAAAAAGTTAGAAACTAAATCCAAATCTAAAGAAGTAGAGACGGAGAAAACAAAATAAGAAAAACAAAAAGAGAGCAAGATTATTTCTTCTTTCCATAAATTTCCTCAAGTTGCTCAGAAGTAAGCATAACAGGAATTCCTTCTTTAATCTCATATATATGATTATCATCTTTAGAGCAAAGTAATCTACCTTTTTGTATTTCAATTTGGAAACATTCTTTGCAATCCTTAGCAGTTACATTTTTATTTATGCTGTCTAAAGATTTCTCAACTTCAACGCCTTCATCATTGACATCAATAAGATAGAACTTTTTAAAATAACAATAGAAATTGCATACAACACCAGTTTTTGAGTTTACATTGGGTGGAGAAATATGTTCAACTTCTTTTTCTTGTTCAATAATTTCTAGTTCTAAAGGCCAATCTTTGTCAAGAGGGCAAGCTAATAGGTCCATCAACCTGTACTTCATTATCTCTATTAGAAAATACTTAATAATAATATTTTTCTATACTGCGAATTTATTCGCTCATTTTTTGTGTGATGAACTCCCCATCTAATTTCTCATATCTCTCAATTGAACCTATATCTTCCCAATAGATATTAGAGGGCGTATAAGCCGCCATTTGAGAGGCTTCAACAAATCTTGGAAAGATATTATTGGATAAATCTATACTCTCTTTTACATTAAAATCATCAAGGAAATCGAAAACGATTGGTTCAACAATGCTAATACCTGTATTCACTAAGAGGGGGAGAGTTGGTTTCTCAATGAATCTGGTAACATTATTCTTATCATCAATTTCTGCAGTGCCAACTCGTATCTTCCAACCTTTAGAGACAAATATAGTGGCCCATTTCTTGTTATTTTGATGGTATTCTAACATATTTGTAAAATTGATGTTAGTGATGATATCAGAATAATAAATTATCATTCTTCTATTACCTATTTCTTCTTTAGCATTCAAGAGTGCTGTTCCAGTGCCAATAGGTCCTGATTTATCTGGAATATACTTCAAATTCACTCCCCACCTTTCACCATTTCCAAAGTAACCTTGTATTTGTTCCTTCTTGTAATTTACTAAGAGAATTATATCCGACACACTGTGTTTTTTGAAATGCTTGATAACATATTCTAAAATTGGGATCTGATCAGTACCAATTGGCATCATGACTTTTTGCATATAATAAGTTAAAGGGCGCATTCTTTTTCCCTCTCCACCACAAAATAAAACTGCTACAGTGTCCTTCATCTCAGTAAGTTCCTTTTTCTTTGTTGAAATATTTTTCGTATGCATCATATAGAACATTCGGGGTTTCGCTTGATTTTTTTCATTTATTCCTTTTAAGAAATTCTTATTAACATGAAAAATAGATAATTAATCATGGAATCCACCAAAACTTCAGTTCTATCAGAAATAACTGAAAAATTACGAGAAAATATCGAGCCTTCATTCTGGAAAGGTAGAGGCAATAGAGAATCCTTTAGAAAAAATGTCAAAGAACTAGTTGTTTCAGGGATACTCTCGAAGGATGAATATAGCTATCTATTAAAAAATGAAAGAAGAATTTTGGTGAAGACTCAACTAATTCACTTAATTCCTGAATTACAGTCGCAAGAAATCATCGAAATAACACTCAAGCACCTGTCCAACGTTATCCTTGAAAAAAGAGTTAGGGGTGCTGAAGGTAGAAGAGCTTCAGTTGAGAAAGATATACTATTACAGGTAAATGAACACCTGCATGAAACATACCACCCCAAAATCTCAACAGGTGTAGATGCTTTTAGTATTTTGAAGCAGCTTATTGAAGAAAGCACTGACATTGATAAAGAATTAATAAAAATCGCTAACCATTTATTGGAAATTCGAGATAATTTGTTGGAAAAAGGGCATAAAGCAACTTTACTTCATGAATTAGACAGAGTATCAACTAGACTAATCTTTGCTGCTAATAGTAATAATCCAGAAGATGTCCCAACAAAAGAAGAGTTACTTAATCTATTGAAAGAATTACAGGTTAAAGTTGAATCATAGGGGTAGCCTTCCCAACTTATTTTTGTTAAATCAGATTAATCGTAATAATTTTATAATGCTATATAAGAGTAATTTCAGTGAATTTGAATTAGGAGAGACAGGTAGATGGTATTACGTAAAATTATTTCTTCAGAATCTGTAACAGAGGGACATCCTGACAAAATTTGTGATCAAATTTCTGATGCAATCCTTGATGCTATTTTAAAAGATGATCCGGATGCACATGTAGCATGTGAATGTTTCGTTACAACAGGTCTTGTTTTAGTAGGTGGTGAAATTACCACATCAAAAGTATGTAACGTTGAATATGAAAAAATCATTCGTGATACCATTAAAGAAATCGGATATAATGATTCAAGTATTGGTTTTGATTATAGAGGATGTGCAATAATAAATACAGTGCACTCTCAATCAGCAGATATCGCTCAAGGTGTAAAAAAAGACATTGTTGAGGAACAAGGGGCAGGAGATCAAGGCATTATGTATGGATATGCAACAAATGAAACTCCAGAATTTATGCCATTGCCTATAGTACTAGCCCATAAATTAACAATGAGACTTACTGAAGCTCGAAAAAATGGTACACTACCCTTTCTACGACCAGATGGCAAATCACTAGTAGCAGTTGAATATGAGAATGATAAACCAATTCGAATAGAAGCTATTGTTATTGCGGCCCAACATGCAAAAGAAGCAACAAATGAAGAAATTGAATCTGGATTGAAAAAAGAAGTTATTGAAGCAGTTATCCCAGCTAACTTAGTAGATGAAAAAACTAAAATCTTCATCAACCGAACAGGGAGATTTGTTATAGGGGGACCACATGGTGATGCAGGGTTAACAGGAAGAAAAATAATCGTTGACACTTACGGAGGAGTAGATTCTCATGGTGGTGGAGCTTTTTCAGGTAAAGATCCATCAAAGGTAGATCGATCAGCATCTTATGCAGCAAGATATGTCGCAAAGAATGTTGTTGCTGCAGAGTTAGCTGATAAGTGTGAAGTTCAAGTTTCTTATGCAATTGGTGAACCCAAACCCTTAGCAGTCAATATTGAGTGTTTTGGAACTGAAAAAGTTTCGATAGAAATTCTAAAGGAAGCTATTCTCTGCATATTCGACTTCAGACCAGGAAATATTATTGAATATCTTAAATTAAAGAGACCAATTTATCAAAAAACATCTTGCTATGGACACTTTGGAAGAGAATTACCCGAGTTTACTTGGGAAAAGACTGATCTTGTTGAGAGATTAATGGCTAAAGTGGATGAGCTAAAATAGACTAGGTATTGTATTTCCACCCACTTTCTTTCAAAAACATTTTTTTATACCCACACAATTAGTAATCGAAAGCATGAATAGCATTGATATATCAGAAATAAAAAAAGCCATTCAAAAAATCATGAATGAAGATAAGCCAAAAACTGTTAGACAGCTTATGACAAGAACAATAACAGTTACTGGGAAAGAGGAAAGTGAGATATATTTAGCTATTCAAGAGCTTGAAAAAGCTAATATCATTAAATTAGGTTCTCCAAAGATAACAAGAGAGTTACCTAAATCAGTCCATGAATATCTTTTTAGAAATAAGTACTTTGTTGTAGAATTTTGGACTCTGCTTATTTTGATTAGTATGTTTGTTCCAATAGGTCTGTTTATTCCCGCAGATTCTTTCTTCTCTTTTCTAAGAATAATTTTTGGTGTTTTATTTGGATTATTCATCCCGGGTTGGACAATAACAAACTTAATTTTTCCTAGACTTTACGAGAATATAGATCAATTAGAACGTGTTCTAATAGCCGTAGGTATGAATATAGGTATAATCATATTTTCAGGTCTTATACTCAATGCAATATGGTTAATCGATTCCGTTCCGTTTGTTATCATTATAGGGAGTTTCTCCCTTTTCATTCACTTATTATCAGTAATTTTTAGAATCTTACTAGGTTCTGAAATAATCAAAGTAAAATCAAAGATGTTTCTAGCGAAGTTATCAGAGATTAACATTTTTAAAAAGAAAGTGAGAAAGGATGAAAAATAAATTAGCAAATCACCTGTTAGTCTGCGGTGTTATCTTGACCCTATTTGTTTCCTTTGCTAATTCTGGTGCTTTCGCACAATCTGAGGAGGAAGCAGAACAAGTTATTCAGCAAGCTTCTGATAAACTTAAAACAGTATTATCTATGTTAGAAGAGTTAGTAGACATTAACTCAGAGGCGAGAGTTATTATTTTGCAGACGGATAACTCACTTCAATTAATTAATGAAGCCAAGCAATTATTCAGAGATGCGCAATATGATCGTTCAATACAGAAAGCAAACCAAGCTTTAACCCAACTGGAAGACATTGAAGCAGAAATTGTAGAATTAAACAAAGCGGTTATCAAAGAATCATGGTTACTATACAGTATAATCGGCGTGGCTTCTGCTTTTGCTACTTTTGGCTTTGTTTTTCTCTTTATCAAGAAAATTCATCCTTGGTATAAGAGCAAGCAAATTGAAGAATATAGCAATCTAGAAATAATTTATGACGAGGAACATGGAGAGAAATAAAATGGCAAAAAAGAACAACAAAGTCGAAGACCTAAATACAAAAAAAAGACCGCCAAAAATAAATCCAAACAAAATTATAACACTTGTCATAGTGGTTTCCATAATTGGAGCGATAGTTGCAATCACTTCTATAGTCTTCTTCCCAAATCAGCAGAATGGTTTCTCAGAACTATCATTATTGACATATAATGCAGCAGAAGAAACATATGTGGCAAACAATTACCCAAACCGTATATCCCAATCAGATAACGTTACAATATTTTTTATGTTAAAGAATTTTGAAAACAAAATTACGTACTATCAACTCCAGATAAAAGTCACAAAAATATCTCAAAATATCAGTCTTGAACACCCTCTTTTGCTTTCAAATTCCAAGTTGGTATACTCAAATGAAACATATGAGAAAATCTTATCTCCAGCGACGAAGGGTGAGAAAGAGGAAAAAGGAGTGCAAACTGGCCAATATATCTGGGGTCCTGTGAATACTACGCTTTTTATGAATAGCACACTAGCTACAATTTTAGGAGGAGATGATAGCCTGAAGATTGTTTTTGAATTGTGGAGATTTAACTCTCTCATTGATGATTTTCAGTATTCCGGAATATTTACGTTTCTTGAGCTTTCTTATAATTAGGTGACCAATATGGTTCTACGAGCATTAATTCTATCCGATATTCATAATCAAAAGATAACTTTGGAAAATATTCTAGCAAAAACAAAGGAGGTTATAAAAAAACCATTCACAGTCTTAATTGCTGGCGATATAACGAATTTTGGTTCAATAGAGAATATGTCTTCACTACTTGAACTCATTTCTAATTATAGTTCACAGATTTATTTTGTATTTGGAAACTGTGATCCAATTTATGACATGGAGAAACTTCAAACTTCTTCTTTTCACATTGAATCTAATCCTCAACGTTCAAAAGGAGTCACATTTGTAGGCTTTGGTTCAGCACATCCAATAGTTAATAAGAAAATACTAAAGAAGCTAAAAAAAAATACAGAGAAAGTGTGCTTGCTAACTCACGCTCCTCCTTATGGAACAGATGCAGATTTGGTTTCATTAAACAAACATGCTGGATCAAGGGAGATAAAAAAAGTTATAGAGACACATCCAAACATATTTCTCTCAGTATCTGGTCACATACATGAATCACCAACTATTTCGTTTTTGGAAAATTGTTGCATAATCAATCCTGGTCCAGTTACACGAGGAAATTTCGCTATTATCGAAATAGATGAAAATTATGCGATTCAAGGAAAAATACACAACATTCATGAGATGAAATAATAATGCGAAAATCTAAAATGCAACTTAGCTTCTTCGAATCAAATCGGGAATTTCATAAATTTATAACCGCAACATATCACTATGTGGCGAATATATTTACAACACATAACCAAAGTCAATCTCATTCACTTGAACATACAATAAGAGTTACTAACACGTGTATAGATATTGCTAAACGTCTTGGAGCTTCAATTGATACTCTGTTAACAGCAGCTCTTTTTCATGATGTGGGTAGAGCTGAAGAAGAAAAAACAGGAGGGAGTCATGCGGACATTAGCGCGGAATTAGCAAAAGAATACCTAGAAAAACAGAATAAATACGATATGATTCCAGAAGTTTATGATGCAATAAAATCTCATAGGTTTAGTACAAAAATACAACCAAAATTCAAAGAAGGGAAGATTCTCAAGGATGCTGATGCTTTAGATGCACTTGGGATAATTGGTTTATACAGGGTCATTAGCTACTCTGCAGAGAGAAGTGTTGACATGAGAAAAACCAACATGCATTTTCATGAAAAATTACTCACTCTACCATCATTAATGCATTTTAAATACAGTAAAAAACTTGCTAAAAAGAAGTGCAAAATTCTCAGGGTTTTTTCTAAGGGTCTAGAAGAAACCATATATAGATCTGACTTTGAAAAACTACTTACCCGATTAGAAAAATAAAATAGCGAAAAACCAGAATTTTAAATAGGATAAACGCGTAAAGCTTTAGTTGAAAACAAAAATCCGGTGAAATTATGTCAAATATTAAACATGGTGACATGGTAAAAATAAACTACATTTGCAGAATTGCTGAAGACAAAAAAGTCTTCGATACAACTTTCGAAAAAATTGCAAAAGAACATGATATCTTTGATGAGAAATTTATATATCAACCATTTAGTCTTATCGTTGGTAAGCATAAATTACCTGTTGGATTAGAAGAAGGGCTTATTGGTTTAAAAGAAGGCGACTCTAAAACAATAAGCATTGAAGCTAAAAAAGGATTCGGTTTAAGAGATCGATCAAAGATCCGTTTAATTCAGAGGAGAGAATTTCAGAAACATCAAATAAAACCAAAAGAAGATGCAAAAGTAGAAATTGGTGGTCAAAAAGGTAGAATTCTCAAAGTATCAAGTAGCAGAGTAAAAGTTGATTTCAATCATGATTTAGCCGGATTTGATTTAATATATGATGTAGAAATAATCAAGAAAGTTACAGATATACAAGAACAATGTATCTGTCTTCTTGAAAAACGATTACCCGGCGTAGATTTTTCTGATACAAGAATCGAGATAGAAGACAAGACAATAATTATAGAACTTCCAAAGGATACTCGGTTTATGGAATATATCCAATTTACCCGAAATGGATTAACAAGAGACTTGGGGGAGATAACTAAAAAGTATGATAAAGTAACTTTTACTGAACATTATGAAATAGAGAAGAAATAGTTACTGTTCTTCATCCACTTTCCTTACATCTACTAAAATTAGATCAAAATCTAAAGGACAGTTCAGTTTCTTTAAGATACTTTTAACTTTTATCTTGCTAGTTTTATCAAAAAGAGGTAACATACAGTAATCGTAATTCTCACACAAGATTTCTTTACAGTTCAAAGAATTTCTTTTGAGGATAATATTTTCCAGATATTTTTGATTTTCTACACTTATAGTATAGTCAGCTTCTTCTACAACGCACACTAACATCGGTTGATTCTCAATTAAACAAGTGTGCTCTTTTTGCATTACTTCAACTACTTTGTATGAATGATTTTTCTTTAGAACATCAACACATACCTTCTTCAATGGACAATTTCCACAGATTTTCGATGCACCTACATGTATAAATGTATAATTAAGTTCAGCAACTTCCTTTTCGACTAGAGTTATAACCATTTCTTGAGGTAGTTATAGAATAGCTTTTTTAATATTAAGAAATACGTCTTTTAATCTAGATTTAAAAAGTAGAATGTGTTATCATGCAAGAGGAAGATGGTTATATTACTCCCTACAAATTAGGTGAAGAATATGATTATGATGCTTATATGATTGAAAGGTTTGTAGAAATGATGGGTGAGGAGGAAGCATCAAACTTACTTCAATTTAATGAAACTAAATTAAACAAAACAATTAGATTGAACACATTAAGATCTAGTTTCGAACGCACAGTAGAACTCTTAGAAAGAAAAAGGATTCAACTTGAAGATATTGTAGAGATACCTGAGGGAAAAGAAATCATTAATTCTCCTGTACCAATAGGAGCAACCCCAGAGTACTTAGGGGGGTATTACATGCTACAAGGAAAAAACTCAATGCTCCAGAGCAGAATTCTTGATCCAAAAACCGATGAATTGATAGGGGATTTCGCTGCTTCTCCTGGTGGTAAAACATCACATCTAGCACAATTAATGAATAATGAGGGCACAATAATCGCCCTTGAAATAAGCTCTAATAGATGCAGAAGCTTGAAATCGGTTTTAGCTCGAATGGGTGTTGAAAACACAATTATTTTGCAATATGACACCAGAAAGATAAATGAACTAGATTTGATGTTTGATAAAATTCTGTTAGATGCACCTTGTTCAGGTTCAGGAGTAATTATCTCCGATCATTCAAGGAAACAATCCAAAACATTGTCTGATATTCTAAGTTATCATAGATATCAGACTGAATTATTAACAGAATCCATGCGAGTTCTTAAACCTGGAGGAGAGCTAGTTTATTGCACATGTTCCTTAGAGCCAGAGGAAAACGAGCTTGTTATAACACAAGTACTTGAAAATTTTGATTGTAAAATAGAAGAATTAAATATTAAAGGAAAAACAGGTTTAGAAAAATTTCAACAGTATAATTTTCATCCAGATATAAACAAAGCCAAGAGAATTTATCCACATACATCAAAAGGAGAAGGTTTCTTTATAATTAAGATGGTGAAAGAATAATGAGTAAGAAAGCAGTAGATTTCCGAAAAGCAACCAAGACAGAAGAGGAAATTGTTCGAAGAGAGATTGAAAAGCATTTTGGGCAAGATGGGTTGGATTCGTTGCAAAACCGTTTTCTATGGGTAAGAGATGGAAAAATCAAAGAAGTTTGTGCTTTACGTCCAAATATTGAAAAAATTGCGAAAACTATCTCCCATAATTTGTATTTTGCTGGAATACCCATTGGTTCAATAAAGAACAATAAATTTCATTTAGAAATTGAGGGGAGCGCATTAATCAGATTAACATCAAAGAAGGTCATGCATATAAAAACTGATCAATTCCTTTACGGAAAATCAATCTTCACAGTCAATATTCTTCGGTTTGATGAAGTATTCCAGAAGGGGGATTTGGTTATAATTGAGGGGAGAAACAACGTTCATTATGGAGTTGGGGAAGCAAGTATAAGCTCAGAAGAGTTTCAGAATGCGTCCTCAAACACTGTAATAATAAAAGGGAGCAAAAACAACCCTATGGATAGAGGTTGGTATTTGAGGAAAGGTAACTGAAGATAATTTGACTAAGTTCTGTAATAAAGGTCAATCTAACACCTAAATTCAAATAACACAAAGTATTTAAAGAATGTTCAGCGATTTACATTAGTTTAATCTTTTTGTTTAAACAAATAGGTAAACCTATTCTAAAAAGCACTTTATTTAGATGAATTATAAGGGTCGGGTATCTTGAGTTATAAAGAAGTACTAGAACAAACATCCAAAGACATACATATGGAACTTCCGAACAACGCCGAAATTACACGAATAGAGTTTGAAGGACCAGAAGTCGCGGTTTATTCTCGTAATCCTAGAGTATTGGTAGACGATGAAACCATTGTTAAGGGATTAGCAAAAAAATTGCGAAAAAGAATCGTCATTCGATCTGATCCTGAGGTCAGATTACCCAAAGATGAAACTATTTACGTGATCACAGAGTTGGTAGGAAAGGAAGGAGAGATTACAACAATAGATTTTGACGAGCTTGTTGGAGAGGTAATTATAGAAGCTCTGAAACCAGGGGTCATTATTGGAAAATCTGGTGAAATGTTGCGAACAATTATCTCGAAAACATTATGGCGGCCAAATGTTATGCGAACGCCTCCAATTGAATCTAGGGTAATAAAAACTGTTCGACATCTCTATCAAGAACATTCAAAGAAAAGACAGGAAATTTTGAAGACAATTGGTAAACGTATTCATCGACCTATTATTTATAGGGATGATACAATTCGCGTAACTGCTTTAGGTGGTTACGCAGAAGTTGGCAGAAGCTGTTCTCTAATCCAAACTGGTGAAAGTAAAGTGTTGGTAGACTGCGGAATCAATGTTGGGAGCAATTCGCCAAATAATACTTTTCCCCGATTTGACCTTCCTGAATTTGATATTGATAATTTGGATGCCGTTGTGATATCACATGCTCATCTTGATCATTCTGGTTTTGTGCCTTATCTTTTCAAATATGGTTACAAGGGAGCTGTCTATGCTACAAAACCAACAAGAGATTTAATGACAATGCTTCAAATAGATTATCTTGATGTTGCACATAAAGAAGGAAAAACCCTACCATATGAACAGAAGGATATAAGGGAGTCAGTACTTCACACTATAGTTTTAAACTATGGAGAAGTAACAGATATCTCGCCTGACATTCGTTTAACATTCCACAATGCAGGACACATTGTAGGAAGTACAATCCCACATCTTCACATTGGTGAAGGTATTTATAACATCGCATTTGCACAAGACATTAAATTTGCCAGATCAAACCTTTTAGATCCAGCAAACTGCAGATTCCCTAGATTGGAGACGCTCTTCATAGAATCTACCTATGGAAAACCCCAAGACATTCTTCCCCCACGAGCTGAATGTGAAAAAATGTTGAGAAACATTGTTAATGACACCATAAAGAAAAATGGGAAAGTTCTTATTCCAGTCCTAGCTGTTGGCAGAGCTCAAGAGATTCTTGTAGTTCTAGAGAATTTGATGAAAACAAAGGAAATACCAACAATTCCGATTTACACAGACGGTATGATCCGAGAAGCATCAGCAATCACAACCGCCCACCCGGAATTCTTATCAAAGAATCTTAGAGAAAGGATATTCCATGCAGGTCAAAACCCATTTCTATCTGAACAAATGAAACATGTAGCTTCAAATGAAGAACGAGAACTAATTGTACAGGGAGATCCTGCAATAATTGTTGCCACAAGTGGTATGTTAAATGGAGGTCCAAGCGTTCAATATTTCAAAGAATTATGTTCTGATCCAAATAACGCACTCGTGTTTGTAAGTTACCAAGGAAAAGGAACCATGGGAAGTAAGGTTCAGAAAGGTATTACAGAGATTCAGATGATGGAAAATCGCAAAACAGTCATGTATCATATAGAAATGCAGGTTCATAGTATTTCAGGATTTACTGGACATAGTGACAGAAGAGAATTAGAAAACTTCATTCGCAAAGTTACTCCAAAACCAGAAAGAGTTATAGTATTTCATGGTGAAGAATCAAAAGCAAATAAATTTGCTTCGTGGGTATACAAAACAACTAAAAGAGAAAGCATGGCACCTCCAAATGGTACAACTATAAGATTAAGGTGAAATTTAGAACTTAGCAGACCATATTTTGTCTTTCAAATGATGGATTAATTTTACTGCTTTGCCTTTTTTATTTTTGATAAATTCTTCTGCATCTATAAGAGAAATGCCCACACCAAGAATTGCATTGGCTTTTTCTTCATGAATTACGATATATGCATCTTTTGTTATGTTATCATCAAATAGTACTATGCCCGGAGCCATAACATCCGCACCGTTTGTGATAAATCTGATTGCTCCAACATCTACTACTATTCTGTGTAGACCTAAACTTAGCTCTCTAAGGAAGTGTATAGAAGGAATGTATTTCCCATCATAAAGGAACCACCAAATCTTTTTGTCTTTGACAATATACACTCCTTCTTCAGTTTTTATACGTTGGAGAATCAATGATTTCTGAAAGGACGATGATACTTGTTCGCCGTATAATTCTATCAATTTCGTTTGTAAATCTCGTTTTTCTTTATTTGATAGAGTTTTCTTTGATTTCATATGCATATTATCACAAACTCCTCGTTTCTATGATTCTAATTTCTCTAAAATAGATTTATATTTTTCTTTAATAGCTTCATACCTTTCCTTAGATGACATTCCTAAGAGGTAAAGTTGTTCCTCATTTTCCAATCTTCTTGAATAATCATCTTTTATAGAAGTAACGAACTCTTCAATAGAATCTTGAATATTTGATATTAAGTCAACACTTGGTTCTGGAATTGTGTAAAGGTATTTCAATGTGGGATAAGTGTCGGCTATTCTTTCAATCAATCCAATATCCAGCATTTGTTTCAAATGTTTCTCAACTGCTGGACGTGATATCGCTAGTTCCTTTGTTAATTCATCAGCAGTTAGTTTCATATTGCTAAGTAGAGTAAGTATTTTTCTTCTCGTTCCATCTCGTAAAATAGAATACATCTGATCTATTATCTGAGAATCCTTCTCCTCTTTAGTCATAATCAATTCTTTATTGCCATGGTTCCTTAAATTATTGTCGGTTGCCAGTTGTTCTTGCGAAAGAGAGCGTTTAACAAGAATGTTTGAAGGGTTTTAATCTGTTGCAACAACAGTAAGTATTAATTGCTATCAACGGATAATTAAGATATAAACAAAGAGGGTTTTATAGTGAAAGCTACGATACATTTAGAAGAACATGTGGAAATAAAAGTAGGACCTAAAGATGAGGTTATTACAACAGAATCAAAAGGTGTTTTGAAGGTTATTAACCCCAGCAAATCTACAACATTATGGGGGATTGAACTAAAAGCTGATTTCAGCGATGATGTGGATGAGATACCAGTTACAAACATCCCTCACGTAGAAGCAGGTAAAGAACATCTTGTTGAATATACAACAAAGAATGAACCATCAATCAACATAACAGAGGTTTTTGATACTGATTACAAAGGAGACGAAATAAATTCCTTTAATAAAGACTTGATTTTTAATGTGGATCAAACTCTCGCTTTTCAGATTACTGTTAAAAATAATTATGATACAAAAATCAAGAATCTGGCAGTCGAAAAGCACTTACCTTTAGATACAAGAGATATAAGAGCAATAGAACCATACCCTGGAGACATAACCATTGTAGAAGATGAAAGAGTTGCAAATTGGGTAATTCCAGAACTAGAAGCTGGAGGTATTGCAATTGTTACAATTGCTTGTATCATAAATCCAACAAATGTACAACCATACAGAAATGGAATTATTACTGCAAGATGTGAAACAGAAATCAAAATGAGTTCATTGAAACCTGTGTTAGATGGTGATTGTGATAATGTAGATTTAAGTGTAGAAGTTATTGAGACGGCTGAGCCCAATCAATGGAAACTTAGCATGGGATTAAGAAACGCAAGTGAGTTTGAGATATTGCTAAAGGATGTTAAAATAGAAGTTAATGGTGAAGAAAAATATTTCAAAGAACCTATGCTTGAACTAGAAGGAAATCTCGATGAACCAATCTGGAAAGAGCAAATAACTATTGAATCTTCAACATTTCCTGAAATCACTAAGAAGTTTGATTATACAGCGCTTTTCAAAATAACTGAACACTCAACCATAGCTTATGAAAAAGCGAGTGACCAAATATTCGTTGTTAAAGTTGGAGCGTCCAAACTATTTGACCCAGTTGAAGTAACTACTTATGCTTTTTCAGATATAATAACAACAATTGATGTCACAAACACTGGATCCGCTACAATTGGTAAAATAGAAATTGAAGACTCAATACCAAGTTACTTTGATGTTAAAAGAGTAACAGCAGAATCATCTGGTAGAGATATTAAAATTATATTCGCAGAAAAGTCTGAAGAAGATCTCAAACTAGTAATCGATGACAGAGAAACCGCAACATTTGAAGAAATCGAGAAAGAAGATGATTATGTCGAAGAAGAAGACGAAGATGAAGATGTTAAAAACTACTTAGAGAGCATTTCGGATGGTATTGAGAAGGAAAGAGTTTACCATTATGTCATTGAAAATCTCAAATTGGATCCAGGCCAAACAGTGAAAATTAAAGCTATATGTATTGCAGACAAACCTAGAATTGAAGGCAGTCATTCAGCGCCAGCTACAATCAAAGCATATTCTGAACATCCGTCTAAACCTTTTGTAACAGATGCTCGATCTGATGGAAAGGTTCCAACAATAGTCGTACAATTTAAACAAAGATCCTACAAAGTGACATCAATATTCACAAAACAAGCAGAGGATAGTTACAATATTGAGATACCAATAACAAATACCGGAGATGTTCCATTAGATAACGTTACTCTCATCCAACCAATTTTCTCTGCTGAATTTGTAGATCATACTCCTCCAACTGTTGATGTATCTGTTGAATCATCCAATATCAAATGCTTGATAAAACGAATAAATTCAGGTGAAACAATAGTAATCAATCTCAACATAGAAGCAGATGGACCATTGAGACAACAACAAGCCACAATACGAATTGAAGATTAAAAAAAGAAGGGGGAGTTTTTTCATTTTATAGATTGTATATCTTAGAGAATTTTTTCTCGATATATTCAGTGAAATATTTTGTTGAAAGAGGTTCATTTGTAATCTGTTCAACTAGTTCAAGACCATCATGCATTCCACCCTTTTCATGAATAGTTTCAGCTAACCAATGTTTGATATTAGCAAAATTACCCTCTAGTAAATCATCTCTCCAACCAGGAAGTCTCTTACTCATCGTATTAGTAATTTGTGCTGATATAAGATCCCCTATTCCATAGCCATGAAAATAAGCAAAATATTGGCTGAACCAGTGTAAATCCTGCATCAATCCCAGAGTATCATTTGGAACGTCAACACCCAAGTACTCTTTGTATTTCTCATTCCAAACTTGGGGCAATTCTTTCGTGGTAATTTTTCCAGCAAACCATTCTCGTTCAATTTCAAATCTAATAATAATGTGTAGAATATAGGTTACTTCATCAGCTTGTATCCTTATAAAACCAGGAGTTACAGCGTTTAATGCAGAATAAAAAGTGTTCATATCTATATCATCGAATGTACCTTGAGTAACTTTCTGAAACTTAGGATAGTAGTAGGTCCAAAACTCTTCTGAACTGGCAATTATATTTTCCAACATACGTGATTGTGATTCTCCGAAACTTGGCGAGGAAACACGATATACTGGCTGGTTAAACCACTCGGTTTTTCCTTGAAGACCATGGATAGCGTGACCACACTCATGAGCTCCTGCGAGAAAAGCTGATAATACATGGTTCTCATGATACTTCACGGTTACACGCACATCACCTTTACCACAACCTATTGTCAGAGGATGTTCCACCTCGTCTATTCTACCGTTCGCTTTTCTTGAACTATGGTCATAATTTAGAAAATCAGCAAGTTCGTGAACCATCTTTACTTGAACCTTCCTGGGTACAGTTCTAGAGATAAAAGAACGGTCTATCTTCGCATCAGAATCCTTGCATTTTTTCACAAACGGAATTAAGAAAGATTTTGCATTGTTGAAAAGGTTACTCAATGAATCTACACTGAAACCTTTATCGTTTCTATCTATAAGAGCATTGTATGGATCGTTCATCCCTTTTGCTTTAGCTAATAATTCTGCTGCTTCCACATTCAATTGGAATAATTTTTCCATATCGGGAAGAACTTTTTGAAAATCTTTCTTTTCTTTAGCAACCTTCCAAATTTCTAAAGTACGGTTTGACTGAGATGCTAATTTACCAACTAGTTCCGTTGGGAATACAGTTTTACTATCGTAAGAACGTTTGATTAGTTCAACATTTCTTTTCTGAATTAAATCCAATGATCCATCTTTCTGACAAGATTCAATCAATGAAGCTATCTTCTCATCAATCCAAAGCTGATGTGTTTTAGTGCTAAGATACTGAAATTGCTTAGCTCGATACTCGACTGCTGCAGGTGGCATACGGACATTCATGTCCCAATAAAGGATACCATTTATTGAATTCAATAGTTGAATTTCTTCATAGATTTTTAGTAATTGTTCATAAGCAGTTTTCATTTTATCAAAAAGAAAGAGATATGTCTCTTCAAAAAGATTATCCAAATTCTATAGAAAGAGAAAATACAAAAAGGGATTGGAAAAAGATTATTTATTGCCTAAGTATTTAGCAGTTTCACCTAATTCTTCCTCAATTCTTAGAAGTTGATTATATTTTGCTGTACGTTCTCCACGAGCTGGTGCTCCTGTCTTTATTCGTTCAGCACCCATCGCAACGGCTAGGTCTGCAATAAATGTATCTTCTGTTTCTCCTGACCTATGCGACATATTGATCCCCCAACCATCACTTCGTGCAAGTTCTGCAGCTTGTAAGGATTCAGTTAAAGTCCCAATCTGATTAACTTTGAGTAACAGATAGTTGGCTGCTTTTTTGTCTATTGCCGTCTGTATCCTTTTAGCGTTAGTAACAGTTAAATCATCTGCAACGACTGAAATGTCTGGTAGTTTCTCATGTAATTTAGCAAAAGAATTAAAATCATTTTCATCGAAAGGATCTTCAAGTGAGATAATAGGATATTTCTCAACTAGGTCAATATAATAATCAACCAATTCATCTCCAGTTAGTTTTTTGCCATCTACTTCATATAGACCATCTGAATAGAATTCAGCAGCTGCTGAATCCAAACCAATTGAGATTTCTTGTCCAGGAATATACTTTGCATCTTTTATTGCATCGACTAGCATTTGCAGTGCTTCAGGCGCTGTATCTACAGGGCTTCCAAATCCTCCTTCATCCCCTAAATTTATTGCAGAAGGACCAAATTTTTTTAGATTTTTCTTCAAAACTTGGTAAACTTCACAACCAGCCCGTAAAGCTTCACTGTATTTCTTAAAACCATGAGGTATAAGCATAAATTCTTGAATCTTTAGGTGACCTCCAGCATGTTTACCACCGTTTATTACGTTTAACATTGGAACAGGTATTGTTGTTGCATCACGGTTTAAGTATGCATATAATGGTAACTTTAAACCATTCGCAGCAGCTTTACTAGCCGCTAAGGAAACACCAAGCATAGCATTAGCACCAAGTTTGGATTTGTTTTCAGTTCCATCTAGTTCAAGCATTATTTTATCTATGTTTTCTTGATTTGTAACTTCTTCACCTATTAGTTTTGGTGCAATAAGTTCCATAATGTTTTTTACAGCTTTCTTTACGCCTTTTCCTAAAAAGCGTTCATCCTTATCTCGTAATTCTAAAGCTTCATGCTCACCAGTTGAAGCTCCTGAAGGGACTAGAGCTCTACCAAAACCTTCAGTTGTAAAAAGATCCACTTCAACTGTTGGATTCCCTCTTGAATCCAGAATTTCTCTTGCGACAATCTTTGTTATCTTTGGCATGGATATCAAAAGATAAATTTAACTTCGTTATTAAACACTTATTGTCAGTATATCACTACTTATTTGTAAAATGTTCAAACCCACTTTCTGGAAATTTATAGTGACTAAAAGCATCATCAGTTATAGTAAGTCCTTTAAGATTTTCATCAAAAAATCCTAATTTATATATTTCAAGACCCATATCTTCAACTTTTCTTTCAACTGTTTCTACTAAATCAGGAGATACAGCAAAAACTAAATCAAACTCTTCTCCACCTCTAAAGACTAAGTCTAGAGGGTTAATATCGTTTTTTTCTGCGAAATCCTTAGCTTCAAGTTGTATAGGAATAGTAGTTATATTAATTCCAAGATTGTTTAAGATTGAAAGATCAGTTAGAGTAACTAGAAGTCCATCAGAACTATCCATGCAGATTTTGATGGGTAACTCTTGCAGAATATCAAGAAATTCAATCTTTGCTTTTGGTTCATAAACAGATTCAAGTATCTGTTTTCTTAAAGGGACCTCAACAAATTTTCCGTTGAGTAGCATTTCGAAACCTAATACATTAAAAGATCGGAAGAGCACACGTCTGAACTCCAGTCACGTGAAACGATCTC
>BPTM01000116.1 GCA_023705945.1 Candidatus Heimdallarchaeota archaeon | reverse complement strand
TACTTCCTGTTTCCGGATTGAATATTTTGAATTAAACTCCTGAATTAAACTCCTGGATTCAACCGTATAATTTTCTATTATTTTAAGTATACAAACGGAATCCCCGACGGGGAACGGGTATATTAAACCATATAATTCCCATTTAATTTTGAATTAATATACCCGAAAATTCAGAGGATATGACCGCCTCCCTCATCACCTTTACCCGGGATGGTGTTCAACCGCCATCCCGGTTCTATTTCCGCCCCTGCCCACCTCTGATCCCTTGCCTCGTTTCCGCCGTAATCGAGCCGGACATTGAAACTTGCTGTCGGGATCTCAACATCAATTTCTACGACCTCGGCGACGGCCATGGTTACCTGCCTGATCCTTTTGCTTCCAACATCCCTTTGCCCTAATTTTCGCATGTGTTTCCACAGTATTTTTCCCCACGCGCCTATCCCTCATCAACTACGCTCCCTCTATATCTTTTGCGCCGTGATCTTGGTAAAGATCTTTCTCTGCGCTCAGACGCCCCTCCCGGACAGTATCCCGCTGACTGGGCCGCCATCTCTATCTTCGTCAGGTATCTTGCACGTCACAGGTGCGAGCATTGCAACGCTGGCTACCATGAGTACGGCCTTTCTGGTCTCTCCGCCTACCACCTCAACAGGCTAAAACACGATTGCCGCTACGCTAACCTCATCGCCCTTTGTAAGAAATGCCGTCTCTACGTCCAATTCGCTTATAGCACATATCAAGTCTGGAGCTTCGATGATTTTACCCCTGTCTGGGCAAAGGTCCGTGGCATCCATGCCAACCCTTCTCTCCCTGCACCCTGAAAAAGAGCCGCGCGCAAGAAAAGAGTAGCGGAGCGTGTTGTCCCGCAGTGGCCGGACGTCTATGCGGGAGTGGTCGAGCCTATAGAGGGCGGCTTATCTGGTGAGCAACCAGGTGTGGCCAGGTCAGACCGAACCCACATCTGCGACCTGGTGGTCTGCGGCCGCCGCGATCGCTACCTGTATCTGTGCGCTTAAGGTGGAGTAGATCCACACCAACCAAAGAGCTCCATCGATCCCACGCTGTCCAGGCGATGGTCGGTCGTCGGCGGTCCGCTGATCCCACGCTGCCCAGGCGATGGTCTTTCGTTGGCGGTCCGTCAAGCCCATGTTTCTCCCGCGATGGTCGGTCGTCGGTCGACTGGCGATCCATCGATGACCAGGTGATGGTCGGTCGTTGGCTGGCTGTCTCTCTCTCTCTGGCTCTCTGGTGGTCTAAATTGCTGTTTCCCCCCCCTACGACTTAACTTTTTATCTGATTGTGTGAAAATTGCCCGGGCCCCCGTAAAGCAAGGCTCGAGGATCGCCCCTAAGACCCGATCTCCGGGGCAGACGATACCGTATGCCTGCCCTCCAGCGATCTTTTGCTGGCGACCGGCCAAGACGTCTAATTGATCAAGTCGGCTGCACACTGTGCAGTCGGCTTGCGGGTGCGATCCAGGGGGCGATCCCCGGTCCGGCCAGCAGCCGGGCGGTCCCAGGCGGTCCCGAACCCACATCTAGGTTGCCGCGGCAGCCAGGTCCGGAGCGATCCGCGCACATCTAGGTCGCCGGCGCCGGCATCGAGGCCTGCAGGGGCGCACATCTGCGATTCGGTCGACCGGTCCGGTCCAGCTCCGAGGTCGGCGCACCGGCCTGGCACGGGCTTTGCCATCTTAGGGCCAAGATGGGCAAGGTGCTTTTTCCGGCATGATGCTTGCCGAAAAAATGCACACCGGCTGGCCGCCCCCCGGGGGCGCACACGCGCTCTGCAGCCGCTTGGCCGTAAAGGCCAAACAAAAACCATC
>BPTM01000115.1 GCA_023705945.1 Candidatus Heimdallarchaeota archaeon | reverse complement strand
TTTTACCGACACCTTCCTCAAGTTTTTCTAACCAAAAAGTAAGTTTCTCAAAGCTCTCCTTATTTGTAATGTCAAAAATCAATACTGCAGCTGCTGATCCTTGAAAATACGTTGGGAGAACAGAGTAAAAACGTTCTTGAGAACCAGAATCACCAATAATGAGTCTGATTTCTTCGCCTTCAATAGTTGTATTCCATATAAGAAAATTAGCTCCTAAAGTAGGTTGATGAGTAATAGGAAAAGAGTTTTGCGCTTGACGAAGAGCTATGGAAGTTTTTCCTACTCCTGGTTCCCCACATAATGATACTTTGAAGCTTCTTTGAGACATAATTATGATTTCTTTGTCCTTTCAAAGTTTTAAAGAGTTTTTATTCTGCTAGCGATACTTTGAAAATGAGTGTAAGGAAAAATAATTTAAACACTGCAATTTCATCTAATTTGAGCAGTATGAGTAATGCAGAAAAATGTGGTGATTACGAGATATATCTTGAAAATGATTGGTGGGTAGTTAAAAATACAAGGAAAAACAAAATTATCGGAAAATTTATCTCAAAAGATGCTGCATTAGATAAGGTAGCTGTTTTCCTTCAAGACGAAGAAGGAAGAGTAGAAACTGAATCAGTTTGTTGATGACAATGTCTGATTCAATGCATGGCGAATATTTTTTTAGTTTTAATGGTTCCTACTTTTTATTAGATTCTTATCACCAAATGCTTTGGAATATAGATTACAAAAACAAAAATAAAATTATGAAGCAAATCCAGAAATTGAAAGTTCGAGGTTTTTTTACATCAAAAAATGAAGAAGAAATAAAGACAAAAACTAAAGAAATTTTCGAGATCAATTATATTGTAATTAATCCTTCATCAAAATGCAATCTTTCTTGTTGGTATTGTTATTCCAAACAAAAGAGGGAAATTGAGCAGGAGGTTCTATCTACAGAAGTTGTTTCAAATATAATGAACACTTTTCTTGAAACAAAAAGAAAGAATGGTTCAATCCTTCCGATTAACTTCTCATTTTATTATACCGGTGAAATATCACTCTATTTTAATGAGTTTCTTCGAATTCATAGAATGGTGGAGCAAAATAGAAACAAATACAAATTTCCGATACATCTTTTTATGCCTTCAACAAATCTTGTTGATCCTCCTCAAGAACTTGTGGATTTTGTTAATGACTATGGCTATCTTAACGTTTCTATAGACCTATCAAACATGAACCAGATTGAACTTGTAAAAAAGAACATCACTTTATTCAAAAATACAGTAATTAAACATTGCATTATCCCAATTCACGCTTTAAATAAGGACTTATTTAACATTTACAGAAATCACCTTAAACTATTCAATGAAGTATCTTTAAGACCAGTAAGAGTTCAAAAAGAAGCATTGTTTTCATGGAAAAAAAGAAATTTAACAAGGTTTACCCAAGAGCTTGAGAAATTTACTGAAAATATACTTTGTTTAACCGAAGAAGAAATTCTTGACTTTCTACCATCGATAGGGCCTTCTGATTATTTCCTCAGATATTTTGACAGAATCATAATGCGAGAAAAAAAGACAATCAGGTGCCCAGCTTCAAGAACAGCTCTCGCTATTGATAATAAACAGAGGTATTATCCATGTTCAGGTTTAATTGGATATGACGAATATGAACTTGAATTTCTTAATGACTCCTTTGCAGTATCAGATAAGTTACAATTTTCTGTTAATTCAATTGAAAAATGTTCTAAATGCTCAATACGCTATTATTGTGGGGGACCATGTCTGGATTGGATTAATAAGGAAAAATTAAGTATTAGAAACCTTGCAATTTCTTATGAATGTTCAGTAAACTTTGTGTTTTTCAAAGCAGCTAGTTTTCTTGTACTTCGATTAACAAAGATATATCCAGGATTATTGAAACGCTATATTGAAAAAAAGAAGAAAAAGTATAGATTAAACTATAATTTGAATTTTGATAGCTTTGCACAATTATTTGAAATGATTTGATTATGGAAGCCAGTCTAGCAAAGTTGGAAAATCTGTAACATTGAATTCTGTAACGTTTGTTAGATTCATTATCACCATGAAAACCCAACATAGTAAGAACCATAAGATTAAGGTTCCTAGGGTTGCATAAACTGCGCTTTTATCACCAACTCCTCCTATGGTTACCCATACTATCCAACATAGGAAGAAAATAATAAGTCCAAATGTAATAACTGTGGCTGATCCAAGTCCTGCAAGATAGCCCCAACCAAATACCCATGCAACTGATATAAGAGCCGCCATAATGATATTCAACCAAGTCCATCGTTTTGAATCTCTTCTAAACATAATCCCACATAATATTGCAGAAGCTATGTAAAAAAGAACAAAGTTGATAGCTATAACAACTATAGTTCTAATTGGTTCTTCAAGTGCCATGTTCATTGATTAAACTATTTAGTAAATAAACTTTATTTCAGAGGAAGAGCAAGAAATAAGAAAAAAGTTAAGCACAACATTAACAAGATAGAATACTTATGTTATAATAATGATTTTCATTCCATCTCAAGAAGAATCTGTGAAGAAGTGTTTTATTTGCAATGAAGAGAAATTAGTAGCCAGTATTTTATCTGTTTGTAAAGATTGTTTGAGGGAAGGGTCTACGAAAGTTGCAGAGCTAATAATAAATGCACATAAAAAGGCTAGATCCCACTATAATCTTCCTTTAACTGCTCCTGATAGTGATAAAATAAGTTGTTCTTTATGCAATCATAATTGTGGATTAGATGAGAATGAAACAAGTTATTGTGGTTTGAGATTTAGAAATAATGATGCTAAGATTTCTGCATATTCTACAAAAGAAATTGGGTTGCTTCACTATTATCTTGATCCACTTCCTTGTAATTGTTGTGCAGCTTGGTTTTGTCCTGCTGGTACTGGGGCTGGCTATCCTGAATATGCTTCCAGCCAAACTAAAGAACTAGGTTTTTACAATCTATCTATATTCTTCTATGGATGTTCTTTTGATTGTCTTTTTTGCCAGAATCATAATCATAAGAGAATTACTGATGGTACTAAAGTATCAGCATCCCAACTAGTTCAGCAATTTCAAAACAATCCCAGAATTAATTGCATCTGTTTCTTTGGTGGATCGCCAGAACCTCAGTTTCCCTATGCAATAAACGTTTCTGAACAAATACTTGAAATTGCTGAAACTGAAAATAGAATAGCTAGAATCTGTTGGGAATGGAATGGTTTTGGGAATAGGCAATATGTCAAAAAAGCTGCTGCAATTTCCTTGAAGTCGGGTGGAAATATTAAATTTGATTTAAAAGCATGGGATTCAAACATTCATCAAGCCTTAACAGGAGTGAAGAATGAAGTCGTATTGGAAAATTTTGGATATGTAGGAAGGAAGTTCTTTGATCTAAGACCAGATTTACCAATCTTGAATGCAACAACTCTTCTAGTTCCCGGTTATGTAGATGAAGTAGAAGTAGAAAATATAGCTTCTTTCATTTCCTCAATTAATGAAAATATTCCTTATTCATTACTTGGTTTCTATCCACAGTTTGAGTTTTCTGACCTCCCTCTTACTTCCTTAGATTTGGCTGAAAAATGCTACAAAGTTGCATCAAAATACCTGAAAAATGTGAATATAGGCAACAGACATTTACTGTTTTAACTGACTCTGAAGAAATGGCTTATACATTTATTCTCACAATCACTATTACCAAATCCTGTTATTGGAACCACTTTTCCTATGTCACCGATTATTTTGGATAACTCACACTCTACACTCTGTTTGAGTAACACTCCTATTCCAATTATTTCTGAAAATTTGCTTGTTGTAATTTGATCAATATGCCAATGTTTTTTCTTAATTTTTCTGAGGTGTCGATGTAATCTAGAAGACAAACCACCGGCACCAAAAGCACTACCAATATAAATGTAATAACCTGTATTTAGTAGGGATGATTTTCCCCTTATTGTAATTTCAACTGATTTTATGATTTTTATGTAAAGAAGATAAGATCCTTTCAAACCATGTGTGAAATTAATAACAGACTCAGTGAGAATAATTATCCCTCTTCTAGTTCAGAGGCCTTTTTCCAATTTTCCTCAGCTTTGTCTAGATCACCCATATCTTCTTGAACATCTCCCATTAGCTGAAAAATTCTACTATCTAGACTATTGAAACGTTTAGCATCCTCTAACAGAGTCAAAGCCATATCATATTCCTTCGATGCCCAGCGTAGAGATGCTAGAGAAATAGAAGCTTCAACGAATGAAGGATCAATGGTTAAGCACTCTTCATAGTTCTTCATAGCTTCTTCAATATTCGCAATTGAAGCGTATATACTAGCTAAATGGTGATACCCTAGTACATTATCTGGATCTATTTCAACAACTTTCGTGAAAGCTTCTAGGGATTGTACATACTCTTGATTCATTTCATAGGTAAATCCCAGTTGAAACCATCCAGAAAGATTTTCTGTATTGACCTTAGTAACTTTCCTAAAATAGTAAATAGCTCTGTCAAAATTATCTAGTTCCAAGTAGGTTTGACCGATTTGTTGAAGTACTTGTTCGTTGTCAGGATCAATTTTCTCAGCTTTCATCAGATTATTCCAGCTCTCAATGTCATTACCCATTTTACTATATATTGTTGCAACTATACTGAAAATCTCTAGTTTTTCATCATAATCTAGATATTTTAAGAAAGCTTGGATGGCTTTAGGATACTCACCAATGTCATAATATAAGTTTCCAACCTTTTCCCAAATCTCAAACCTCTTTTCATCCAACTCACAAGCTTTTTTCCATGAAATGATGGCTTGTTCCCAGTTCTTCAGATAATAAAAAGCATCACCAATGTTGTCAAGGGTTTCTGAATTTTCGCTTTTAATTTCCAAAGAGCGATTAAGATAGTTTAGTGCTGAATTTGGATCGTCTTTTTTCAGATAAAGTTGACCCAGATAATTCAGAAATCTCGGCGTGTTTTCGAAGTCAGGCAACTGTCTTTCTAGAAAACTAATTGCATCCTCGAGACTTTCTTCACCGATTAATTCTTTAGTTCTCTCAATAATATCTATGAGATGAATGTCGTCTGCCATCTATTATCAATCGATGAACGTCACTTATGAATATTGCGTATTCCCCCATATAGATTTTAAACTAAGAAAGGACTTTTAAATTTCAAAACCGTATTTAATAATGCGGATGTTTCAAGTTATAACTCAACGGGATGATAAAATCGGTTATCAGATTCACATGTCAGATATACCAAGTAAGCTTACTGAAGATTCAATTGTTTTTATGCCCGAGTTATCCACAAAACACCTACCTCATGTGAAATATGTTTCTAAATATACTCATAAGACAGGAGATATCATTATCAAACTAGTAAGAAGTGATGGTAATGATCCATTCGGAAGACCAAAGGCTCACTCCCATGCATTAGTTATCCCTTCAGAAGAATATAATCTCAATTCCCTATTATTTTATTCATCGCCTTTAATTGATACAAATCATTTTGATGAGACATTTGACGAGCCACAATTTCTAGATAGTAGCTATTTCAGAAAATCAAGAAATAGTATTCTTGAAGTATTAAACTTGAAGGATATTCGAGAGCTAATAGTTGCAGCTATGACTGATCCAAAAGTCATATTACAACCCAATCTAGAACCGCGAGGACTAATAGAATTAGCAAGTCTATTAGATAAAGCAATCCCATTTGAAGCATCATATAACTTTTCTTTAATAACATATTCAGACAAAAGCTGCAACCAACATTTAATACATAATATCATCTATCTTTTTGACAAAAATGAAAAAATTGATGACAAAATAATAATCAAAAATAGAAAACCAAGGATTGAGAAAATAGCTAAAGAAGAAAAGGACTATCTTGATGATTACATAGAGCTGATTATCGAAGAGAACTATGAAAGAATTCTAGAAGAACATGCAAAATGGGTTATTGGAATGCATCATAATGATCATAAAGAATTACAAAAGGGTTTTACTAAACGTTATCAGCTTGACATGCCTTTCTCGCTTAGGAATAAATTTCATGCACGTTTGGTAGAATCACTTTCTCATTTTTATTAATCGTTTTGATTTCATTTAATATGCAAAATATGTGCTGAAAAATACTTAACTAAGTAGTATCTAAAATCTATGACTATGAATATACTTGACTGAATCATCCGCATAAACCAAACTTCAATAATGGTTGGATTGCGTTTTGTTTTTAGTTAAAGGACAGTTTTTCTACTCTGGTTTTGTTGATGGACTCGAAAACATACCTGAAGCAGAAGAATATTTAGGTCCTCTCTAAGTATTGTATTTTAAAAGTACATTTTTGTACATTGCTGCACATTTCGCTTCTGTTAAGTTTGAAACAGCTTCTATCATTCGTTTACTAATCTGTTCTATGCTTTGTTTGAGTTTTTCTCTGATTTCCATCATAGATAAACTGGAGTACGCGAATTTGTAACCCCCTCGTTCAAGGGTTATTTTATCACTCCTTACAAAACCAATCGCAAGTAATTTTTTAATTGATCTCGAGATAGTTGCTCTATCTTTTGGAATCACATTTGTTATTCCTTTAATGTCCACTGGTTGACTTTGATGAACACATGAGAGCACCTCAAGCTCATTATCAGTTAGTGCATGAAAAGCTTTGATTATATCAAAACAGGTTATGTCGTCTGAATCAAAAGAAGAAAGGGAAAAAGACATCTTATTCACCTCAGAAAGTAAGCGTTAAATCTGAGTCTAACGCTTCAGTTACAGCCCACATTCCACCAACTATATCGTCAACTTCATCGATGAAGTCTTCTCTGGTCAAACCATATCTTTCGAGTGTAGGACTGCAAACGTATATCTTTACTCCATATTCTTTTACTTCTTGAACTGATTCTAAATATGTTTTCTTACCAGCCATGGGAACAATACGTTCAGCATTACCTTTTTTCAAAAGCAATCCACCAGACATAGTATAAACCATACTTACTTCAGTGTCAAGAGCAGCACCTAAACCTGCTAAGTGTAGAGGTGGCTCTAGTCTATCAGGGTAGTTTTCACCGAAAGTTACCATGATAAGAATTTTTTGTCCCATTTGTTTCACCTAAATATAGAGCGTTATATCCGCTTCAGCAGCAAATTCTAACATTGTTGCAGCTCCACCGACAACGCACTCATCGATAAGATCTTCTCTCTTAAAGCCCATAACATCCATAGTCATTTGACATGCTATTAGATTAACTCCAGCTTCTATTGAGAGATCCATTAGTTCCTGTAAAGTTGCGACATTTGCTTTCTTCATCCAGCTCTTCATCATCATTGTAGCCATTCCTGTCATTCCTGGTAACATACCAACAATTTGTGGGATGGGCATAGGCATTGCAGTTTCTCCAGCTGGAGTGATTTTTATTTTTTTCAAGTTATTCTTCTTCAGCATATTTAGTCCAAAGAATGTGAAGAAAATACTTACTTCATAATCCATTGCTGCTGCTGTGGACCCTAATATTAAAGGTGTATAAGCCCCTGGTATGTCTCCTTTAGAAGCAATGAGCATTAATCTTTTCTTTTTTTCTGCCATTTAAATTCCTCATTTATTTCTTTTAATCACATAGCGATAAACGCTACCATCTACAGAATGTTCAACTAAGTCATTTCCTGTAGATCTTGTCCATGCTTGAAAATCAGCTTCTGATCCTGGATCAGTGGCTAGGATTTCCAAGTATTCACCAATTTCTATTCCCATAATAGCTTTCTTAGTTTTTAGAATAGGAAGTGGACAACTCATGTTTCGTGCATCAAGTGTTGTTGATATTTTTATGTCTGACATAATTTTCATCTTATAAATATCCCTTAAGTATAGCTTTGAAGTAAGCAATTTTGAATGCTTTTTTTACTAAACCATAAATAAAGAGATTGTGTAAACCAAACTTCTTTGGTGGGTATGCATAACTAAAGAAGAGTAACAGAGAACGTCTTGGAGATGTAACAACAAAGCAAATGGTAAAACCATTGTATTTCTTTGTAGGTTCTTTGCCCTCTATCTCAAGAAGAATGTTTTTTGCAACTATTGGTGATGAGAAGTGAGATACTGCCCCTGATTTTGAAACAGGTAAGTTTGTACAGTCACCAATAGCGTATATGTGGTCATGATCTTTGACTTTTAGAGTAAATCTATCTGTAGGAACAAAACCTTCTCTATCTCCTAATTCTGCTTCTATAATTACTTTGTGACCTTCATGAGGGGGAATTAGAACAAGTAAATCGTATTCTATTTCATCTCCTTCAAGAGATACAATTTTATTATTTTCCTTATCAACTCTTTCAAAATTGAAGAATTCTACAAATTCTATTCCTCTCTTATCGTAGAGTTCTTGTATTTTTGCTGCAACTCTACGTTCTGGGTAAGGTCTCAAAAGAGGGTAGAGGAACTTGATTGTAGATTTATCTCTAATTTTTCGTTTTCGTAGATATCTATCAACCATAAACGCGAATTCCATTGGTGCTGGTGGGCATTTATATGGCACCGTAGATGGAGAAATTACAATTGTTCCTCCATTAAAGTTTTTCAAAGCTTCTCGAAGTTCTGTTGTTGCTTTCGTAAGGTAGAAATGATGAACATTGTCCTTTTCATAAGCACCAACCTTCTCTTCAGCCATACGAGCTCCAGTAGCTAAAACTAAATAATCATAACGTATTGTTTCACCGTTTGATAAATCTACAGACTTATTTTTTGTATCAATTTTAGTCGCTAAAGCAGGAATGTGTTGAACTCTTTTTCTCAAGACTTTTCTGATTGGGATGTGAAATTTTTTCAAAGGATCCTTTCTGAAACTCCAATATAGATAAAATGGTTCATATACATTGTCTTCCCTTGGTTCAATGAGAACAATACTAACATTTTTTCGTTTGGTTTTCTTGGAAATTTTGTTAGCAACATTTATTCCACTAAAACCCCCACCAACTATAACAATTCGTTGCATAAATATTCCCTCTAGTGTAGCTTCTTGACGATGTAACGATCGTATCCATCTTCATTAATAAGCTCAACAAGTTCATGTTTCGCTTTGTTGATCCAAGCTGGAACATCATTTCTTGTCCCCTCATCTTCGCTTAGAAGTGAGAGAAATTCTCCAACTTCAGCTTGACGAATAGCTTTAATTAATTCCATCATTGGTCCAGGGCAAAAACTTCCCCTAGCATCAATTTCAATAGCTATGTTATAATCTGTCATAAACATTCACTGCATTTTTCGCTTATGGAACATCTCTGCACAACCGTTATTTAAGCCTTTTCTTACGTCTAAAAACATATATCTCTAAAGTAGCATTCATGTAAAATTTCAATAAGCTAATTGAAAGAAAGATATTTATTAATGTTAAATGTTCAATTATTTCAATGAGAAAGACTCAAGCTTTATTACTCATTGTTTTATTTGTCAACTTTCAATTTCTCAATGTTGTTGTAAATTCTTCAGCGATATTTAATATTAAAAACCAAGAGACACTTGAACCCTATAGATGGTTTTGGGAAGAGCTTTCAAATGCTCCCGGACCAATTAGTGGAGAAGATGTAGTTTATTGGGGAGAAAATTTGGGTCCCTATCACAATTACACGGAATTGACAGAAAAGCTTGTACTACTAAATAGTACTTTTCCTGAAATAGTTGACGTATTTTCAATAGGAAAAACTTGGCATAATAATGATGTTTGGTGTGTAAAACTAACGAATGAAACAGTAACAAGCTCCAAAACAGAATACTATATTGTAGCTGAACATCATGCAAGAGAAATAATCTCTGTTGAAAACGCACTATATTTCATAGATAAAATTGTATATGACTCAATTTTTGGTCTTTATGAAGATCTATTATCAAGCAGGGAATTATATATTATTCCCATGTTGAACCCGGATAGCATTTCGATTCTTCATTGGTTCCCTGAACAACGCAAAAATCTACATCCCATTGACGATGATGGGGATGGTTTACTCGACGATGAGCTAGAACGTACATATTACTGGAATTCTGTTGCAAATACTTCTGAAATCCGAGAATTAGATTTAGATGGTGATGGATCAACAGCTGAAGATCTACCTGGAGGAGTTGACCTTAATCGAAATTATGGCACTAACTGGGAAGGTACATGGTCTTCAACTGTAAAAAAGGATGAAACTTATCGTGGAGCTTATCCTTTTAGTGAGAAAGAAACTCAAATTATGAGAGATTTCATGCGGGAACATGCTTTCAATTTTGCTATAAGTCTTCATAGTGGAGTAAAAGCAATACTAACACCTTGGGCTCACAATGGCACCTTGCCTTTGGCAGATGAAGATGAATTTAATGCATTATTAGTTGACTTGCAAGACATACTCCATTGGCCACTATGGAATGAATCAGCAGGATATAACGCAAATGGTGCCTGGGAGGACTACTGTTATGCAGCTCATGATATTATCTGTTTTACCTTAGAAACTTATATAGATATTTGGACAGGATCATACTTTGATAATTTCAATCCTCCTGGAAGTCAGATTCTATCCAATTGTGAATATGTTTATCCAGCAATGGTCTATTTAGCTGAAGAGCCAAGATTAACTTATTCCAATAACCTCCCTAGCATAATGGTAAATAATCCTTCAACAGTTAATCAGG
This sequence comes from Candidatus Heimdallarchaeota archaeon, assembly GCA_023705945.1. GTDB lineage: Archaea > Asgardarchaeota > Heimdallarchaeia > Heimdallarchaeales > Heimdallarchaeaceae > UBA460. Next base: position 27,707 of record BPTM01000115.1, on the reverse strand, counting down.
TATTTGATAATTATACCATAACTTGGACAATGGCCGACTTGGACGGAGACGAGCTAAATTGCACTGTTTTAGTATCAGATAATGGTTGGAACTGGGATGTTTTGGGGACAAATCTTATAGATCAAACATCCTTCTTCTGGAATGTAACTTCTGTATATCCAGGTTCATACTATCTGAAAGTCGCTGTATATGATGGGAAGGATTGGATATCTGATATAAGTGAAATTAGGTTAAACGTTCGAAATGTAAAGCCTCCATCTCCCTTTGCTTTCTATATTCTTGCAGGTATTTTTGGCACCCTAGCAGTTGTCTACCTCTTCTTCTACATAAGGAAATCTAAAAATTTAAGCAAGATGTGGGGACCTGAAGATAGTAATAAGGGTAACTAGAAAATTTTCAATACCCTTAGATCCTCTTTCCTACCTCTAACAAATGTTTTATAGTCCAAGCTCTATTCGTATAGTTATAGGTAAACAGTTGGGGTTCAAATGTTTGACCAAACGTATATTATCTTCAAATATGTTGTAGCCGTAGCGTTAATATTGGGCGGAGCTATTGCAACGTACTGGGGAATTAAAAGACAAAATCCGTTCTATAAACTATGGGTAGCATTTCTCGTATCTTATGGAATATTTGAAATAATTGAGGTATTAGAAAACCAGAATCCAACATTATTAATTCTATATCGTGCTTTACAGGTTGTTCAAGCAGTTGCCTTAATTATCCTTTTTGCAGCTTGTTTAGAACAATCTATGATTATAACGTCCAGAGCTAGTAGAATTCTTGCAATCAGTCTATCTACTTTAGCACTTTATTTCATAGTTATACCACTAGATGGATCAATAGAGAGTTTCAAACTTTTAACTATATCAATTTATGATGTTATTTTGACAGATATTTATGGATTCATTTATGGTTCTTTAATTTTAGTAAGTTCCTTCCTCTTACTAGGTGTCTATATACGATACTTCAAACTAGCATCCTCATCAAAAAATAAGCGATTAAAGGTAAAACTGGACATAACCTTACTTCTTATTATACTATTAATTGGTTTTGCAGTTCTAGTAACTTTACGAAGGAAGATGCTTGAAGAAGATATTCTAGCTTTTAATATAGCAGATCTCGCATATACTTTCGTTGTTGTCTTAATAGTTTCATTCTATCAAAGCCAATCACTATCTCATGGTATTGAGGCGATTTTAGTTGTAGATAGAGAAGGTAACCCTCTGATAGGTTATTCTCCTCTACGAGGTAGAAGGATATCTTTTGAAGAAAAAATAATAGCAGCTTCAGGATATCTTGCTGGACTTTTTCACTTTGTTCGTGAATATGTAGCTACAACCGAGGAAGAGCAATTCAGAGAATTGAAAACTAGTTCCTCTACCATGTCATTCTATGTAGGAGAAAAAATCTTCATTATAATACAAACGAAGATTTCAAGCAAAGTATTAGCTAAAGCCACAAAACTGGTTATGAAAGAGTTGGATAGTTATCTCATGGATTTCAAAGCAAATGAAATGCTAACAGAGGAGCAAATTGAACATGTACAAACACTATTAGAGGAAAATTTTACTCTTATGGCTTAATCTTGCTCAATTTCACTAAAAACTTATATTTTTCAAAGAATTAATATTACTAATGGTTTCTATTTCATTTGTTCTAGGAACAAGACCTGAAATAATAAAATTAGCTCCAATAATCCATGAAGCTGAGAAAAGAGAGATTTCCTTCAATATAATCCATACAGGTCAACATTACGATGTTGAAATGTCAGAGCAATTCTTGGAATCCTTAAACATACCTTCTCCTGATATCAATCTAGATGTAAAATCCCCAACTCTCCATATTCAACTGGGAAAGATGATAACAAAACTTGGGAATTATTATAAGAAGAATAAACCTGATATCGTGTTAGCAGTAGGTGATACAATAAGTGTGCTAGCAGCTGCTTTAGCTAGTAATCAAAATAATATCCCCTTTGGTCATATTGAAGCAGGTTTGAGATCTTATGATAGTACAATGCCCGAAGAAATTAATCGTAAAATTGCAGATAGCATTGCAACACTTCATTTCGCACCTTCAGACAGAGCTGTCTTGAATCTCCTTAATGAAGGAATTGAACCCAAAAGAGTGTTCAATACAGGAAATACTATCGTAGATGCAATTCGTATCTACTCCTCAAAATTATCTAAAACGAAGACTTCCCAGGCTAACAAGATTCTTCAAGATGTAAAAGGAGAATATTCTATTTGTACAATCCACAGAATATCTAATGTTGATGACAAAGAGAACCTGTTAGAAATTATCCAAGCCTTAGAATCTTTCAGAGGATATCTGAAAATCTTTTTATTACATCCTAGAACAGAAAAGAGATTACACGAGTATAAATTATTCGACAAATTCAAACAGATAGAAGGGCTGTATATTTACAAGTCTGTAAATTATTTGTCAATGCTAAAACTACTAACAGATGAGAAGTGTCACCTCATTATCACTGATTCAGGAGGTATAGTTGAAGAAGCGTCCATATTGAAAATCCCATGCATCACAATCAGACCAAATACTGAGAGACCAGAAACAGTTGAAGGAGGAGTTAACTTTCTTGTACGACCCAAAGCTCTTGAAATTCTTCAAACAATTGAACTCGTTTTATCAGATAAAGACACAATGAAGAAAATGAAAGAATTTACAAATCCATACGGTGATGGTTTTAGTAGCGGAAGGATATTAGATATTATTGAAGGAAAACTTAAAAATGTGATTTTTCAACCTCCAGAATCTTACAAGTTCGGATCAAAGTCATTTTATCTGATAGATATTCAATTACCGATAAAAACAGCGTCTTTAGAAGAATTGTATGGATGTACTGTAACAATGGTTTATGGTATGGATGGAGAACCTTTACCAATGCCGGAAAAATTAGAAAAAGGATACAGGGTAAGATTATCCCTTTAAAATTAAATACTAATATCCGTAAGTACTTTTATTAGTACCCTAACAGCTGCAAATATAGCGATCAGCCAAAATCCTGTTAAGATTGCTTCTGATTTTATTTTGTGTAAGAATCTTGGAACTATGTTTGCAGTAATTAAAGTTCCTGCTGCCATACAAATAACTATCCCCCAATGAATATACGATCCAAGAATTAAACGAAGACCTAAACCAAAGGGAGTCGCAAATAGGATTGTGAATGTTGATGTAGCTGTTGCAACTGCTGCAGGAAGCCCTAATCCCATTGTCAGTATTGGTACATAGATAACTCCTCCCCCTAAACCTAGGAGAGAACCGATAAATCCACCACCAGTTGCTATTAGTACTCCTGGTAACAACTTTGCTTTGTACTCGAATTTGGTTCCTCTTTTGTCTTCAAGTTCTCTATAGAGAACAGTGTGTAACCACCATGGTTTATCCTTCTGACTTTCCTTAATTTCAACTTTGTTGATTATTTTTTCTTTTACTGGAATCCCTCGTCTTTTCTTACTCCAGCTAATGAGAATCGTTGTAATTTTATATCCCGCAATCAAAAGCATTGTAATAGCAAAAATGATTTGATAAAGATCAATCTCAACATTCTGTTTCTTGATGAACAAATTTGAGAATAATGCTCCAGAAACAGCTCCTGGAATTGCAAAAATCATAAATGTTATAGCTACTCTGAAATCAATACGTTTTTCTCTAATATAGGAAATAGATCCACTTAAAGCTGTTACAATAATAACTCCTAAAGATGTAACTGTTGCTACATCACCAACTGTTAAATTTACAGCACCTGTAGCAGAGACAAAAATTTCCAGAAGAGATGGAAACCCAAGCAATAGTATAGGAACATTTAGCAAACCTCCTCCAATACCAAAAGTAGGAGAAACTGCTCCAGAAATTAATCCGGCACCAAACAAGAGAAGGTAATGCCACCATTCAAATCCAACAAATATTTCCATTAGATACACCAAATATTAACAAATGATAAAAAAGCGTGGTATTTAAAACTTTAATGCTTAACCAAAATTCTACACGTAGAAATTATTTTAAAGTAGTTCGAATTAGTACCCTCCTATGAGTTCAGAAAAGGAAAATGCTATTGCTGAGCAACTTCTTTCTCTAATCGATAAGAAGAATGTCTGGGAATTAGAAATACTCTCATCAATAATTAGTATAAATTCTCAAGATCTCGCTGATTTCATCAATAAGCTACCTATGGCCTTCGGATTAGCAGTTTCTGGCAAAAAAATATTTATTACACCTGAACTTGTACGTGATGTTACTGATGAAATCAAAGAAAACTTTGTTTCTTGGTACCAGAGTACAGGACCTAGGGCATACTCACCGTCTTCTTTACTATCAAAGGAAATAATACAGGAAGACTTTGCTAGAAATTTACGATTGGAAAAAAAAGCAAAGGTAAAGATTACTGTTTATGGAGAAAACTTTCTGGTACAAGGAGTTATTGACAAATACTTAACCAAAGGAAATCTTCAAGTTACATATAATTATGAGGGTGGATACGAACCGATAAATGAAGAAATAAGTATAGGTAATGAGAGTGTAGAATGTCAATTCTGTGTGATTAATTATAGACGTGAAATAACTTCTCTTGCCAATCTTCTCTTCGAATTATCAGAGGGTTTCTTATTTATTTTTAATCCCTTGGACAAAATGCAAGTAGTGAAAGCAACCAATATGATAAATCTTCTCTCTCAGAAAAGAAGATTTGATTTATTTGTTACTTTTCTAGGCATAATCACAAAAGAAGAAGGCCATGAATCAATCAATGAAATAGCTTCAGTTTTATCAAATCTGGTTGGTAAGCTCGAAAATATTCATCAATTCAAAGTATCTTTTGCAATTCTGTCAGATGAGTATCAAATAAAGAGAAAAATAAACGACCTATTACAAACATCTCAACTGTTAGTTAACAAAGATTGAGATTACCCAGGTCTAATTTCTTCATTTTCTATTAAATGTGGATAAGCTCGAAATGCAATGTTTATTTGGATAAATCCTACGATTAGAAGCAAAATCGATATAGCTGCTATTACTATCCCAACAATTACTATTGTAGCTGTTATTGTTACGTCTGAAACAAACCAATTTATGAATAATATTGTATAGGCTAGGGACTGAACTCCAAAACCTATAGATATAAAGTGTTTGGGATACTTGACAATCACTCTTTTGAGGTAAAGAGATGATAATTGCCTCTGAAAGAAGAAAAATCCTATAGCATATGCAAAGCAAGATAAAATAAGACCTATATCACCAAGATAAACAAGAATTTCAGATTCAATCCAAGTTGTTATGATTAGTAGAAGTAATCCGAGTAGTAATAATCCTGAACCTACAAAAATAAATAAAGCAATCTGTTTTCCATGTTCCCATGCAAATTCTTTTTCTTTGCTTAAATTCAATGCAGCTTTACCCATTCCAGCTAAACCAAGGATAATTGGAGCATATAATATCTGTATGGGATCCCATTTACCGACTACAGAAAATGTAAAACCATAAGAAAAAATACCTAATATTATGTAGAAGAAAATGACAAGTATGCTCCCACTAGTAAAAAATTTAGCATTTCTGTAGAGACTCATTTCCCCGCCTCTTTCTTATCTTTCATTTCAACCAAATTTTTTCCTTCTTCTTCTTCTAATGCAAAAGATTCTTCCTGTCGCTGAATATCTTTCCTCCTTAGTAAGTTTAGTGTACTTGTTAATTGGAAAAAACCAAGGATTACAATAAATTGAGCTAAAAGGAATAAGACGAATGCCGTTATTTCTAACCATCTAGGTAATGGTTGAGGAAAGATATAAACTTTGTACCAACTCAATACACTTGGAATAAATAAAACTAGAAACCCTATAGGAAGAAGCAAATCTGACTTTCTGCTAGTATCATTTTTATCTAGCAAGTCATCAAAGAAGTATTTATTCAGCATAAATGCAACTACTAATGATACGAAAAATACAATTCGTAAGGCTAATCTTACAAAGATAACAGGAGATGAATCCCATATTTGCTCTCTACCCAGAATGTAATAAAGAATTACAACACCAATGTCAGATATTGCACTAACTAAAAATATTATACTCGTTGGTAACCAAAATTTAAGTTCTCGATTTTCTCTTCCTGCTCGTATGATTCCTATTGCAAAAAGTATAATTACACAATCAAATACTATTGATAGAATCAAAGGTAAATTCTTATATCTTTCTGCAAGCATAGTACTGCTTACGGTAATTATGGATTGAATCAAAACCATAGTCCAAGTTGAATAAAAAAGATGTTTTACAATATCCTTGGACGTATCCATTTTTTCACCTGTTAATGTAAGGGTTTGTTTCACCACAATTCGAACAGAAAATTGCATCATGTTCAAGTTCTAGACCACATTTGACACAGAACATTTTTTTACCTTTGAATTCTTCAGGAGGGATTATTGTGGTTTTGTAATCAATTTCATCTTCTTTTCTTTGTGAAGGAGGGATGGGTCTTTGTCTCCCTAAACCTAACTTAGATTGAGCAGTTCTCTGAGATTTCTGAGATCTCTGAGCTCTCTGTTGAGTAATTGCAGCTTGCCGAGCTTCTTGTTTTTCAAAGAATCCTTCCGGAAGTTTATCTAGAATTGAATAGGCTCGACGTAAGTACCAGAACCCCCAAAGAACCATAACAACAGCCGCCAGACCGATATAATATGCAACATTATTGAATGTTCGAAATTCTTCTAGGATAGCAAGATTTCCTTCAGAGTCAATGTATTGTATATCTTTAAGGGGTATTATCATGTACATTACAACATACACTAGTTTCAGTAGATATCCAAGTGGAAGGGATACCTGACCTTTGAGAATATTTCTCTTTTCCTTTCTAAATCCATCTAAAGTCTGTTTCATTAATACAAAAGCTGCGAGTAAAGAAACAAGTGAGATAATAGATAGTATGTTTATAACAAGTGTATCAGTTTCTGATGTGAGAATTATTTGAGCTTCTTTTAAACCAATGATAATATAACTTGGTATGTTGATTATTCCTCCTATTAGTACTAAAATTGAAGAATACAACAAATAGCTGTTTTTCTCCTCTTTATAGAAGAGGTAGAAACCAGTAGCTAAGCCTATTAGTACTAAATCACCGACGATAAATAATGAGATCGATAAAAATAAGCTTACACTTTGAATAAATGGTCCGATGAACATTTCAATAACTTTTACAAATACGACGATTAGTGCAGACCATGTTATGATCTTTCTTGTTCTGTGAGATATCTTGTTCCCAGAATCAACAACTTCTGCTACTGCGATATCATCATCCATAAATTGTGGTTTAATTTCTTCTGACATCTACTTTTATCTTGAATGACTCATATTTAAATATGCACAATTATGAGCAAATTCATATGTACTATTGTGTTTATGCGTGATTTAAATTGAAATTAAAAGGTAAAGTATATAAGTACGCTTTGTCTCTTTTTGTCGATGAGATTATCTTCCTCGTTATCATTGCTGGTTTTTACTTTAGCATTTGTAAGCGTTTTAACTCCAGCTATGTATGATTCTGAGGGATTTGCTATTAACTGGATTGACTTACATGAATCTCCTCCTCTCTGGTTTCTACTTGCAGCAACACTGCTTGTTGGATTACAAGATGTTGAATTACTTTATGGAATTAAATTCCTAAAAAGTTCAAATAGTAGAATTGTGAGACTTTTGCTTATCGCTATCGCTATAGGTATGTCTTATGCTATGGAACTATCTGTAAATTACCATTTATCTGCAAATACTTTCTGGACTGAAAGTATCATCTTTCTGGTTCCTGCTAGTACTGTAGTACGAAATAGTATTGGAATAGGTTACCATTTGATTCGTTTGTGTCGTATCATATTACTTTTCGGTATTCTCGAAGCTCTTATTGAGAAAGATCCTATGAAAGGTAGAATACATATTGAAAAATTGTATGAAGATTCTTTCACAAAGGATAAGAAGAAGGAAAACAGTTTGTAATTGAAGTAGACCTTACTTTAATAAAACCCTCAATTTGATTGTGATGACAGATACCTTATTCATCCCCTATGTTTCCTTATTAGTTTTAGATGAGATGGGAATGACTTTAAGGAGTTCTATACCCAACCCAGATATCTCAAAAGAAGAAATAATGGGAATGGGAAATTTCTACAGTCCCGTTATATCTGCATCGTCACCCAATTTAGAGATATATGGACCATTACCCATTCCACATTTTGGGAAATATCATTTACTTATTGTATCTTTTCGTAAAGCGGATTCTGAAAATAGAGTGATGAGATCAAAAGCTTCAAACAATATGTCATTCTGTCAATTATTAATTATCTATGACAAACAATGCGACCAGAAAGTAAAGTTTGGACATAGTAAAATCTATGATACGGTTGAATCTTTCTTACAGCAATATACAGACATCATCCAAATCTCTGATAACAACTTGATTTCCTTAAGTGAGTCTCTTATCGAAAACATCTTGCTAGATGAGCAGATAAAATCAAAGGGTCTAGAGAATATAGTACGTGATATATCTTCTCGTTTTAATACAATTCAACAAATTTCTAACCTCCTCAATCGAAGAACCAAAATAGGGATAATTACTTCTGACTCGCTTTCCTACAATCTGATAATTCAGTCTCTATTCCATTATCAAAATATAGATTTTATCTATGAATTTAGTAGAAATGAGTTTGTTTCCAGAATTGATACTTACTTTATGAGAATTGTGCTTACACTTCTGTTTGACTTAGAAACAATAGCTGGAAAAGAGTATTTCAGAGAAATGGATTATTATATCTATTTGGCTTCATGTGAGGATATTACATCAGCAACTAGACATATAAGAAATATTGATGAATTGAAAAAACGTGATCCTAAATCAAAAATCTTCTTAGTAACATTTGAGAAAGCAGAGAATATAGATTTAAAAGTCAAAAAAGCTCTTTTTGCTGAAACAGAACGTAGGAAGAATGTTCAGTTAATGATAACGGTTGGAGATTTGTTTCGAACATTGGATAATGCGATATATTTGATACTCAATGATGTATTAGAATTAAGAAATATACTTCTTTCAACAAATATCTGAAAAGTATGGTTACGGGGTTTCTATTGCACTTAGTTTCTTTTTTTGTTTCCTAACCACTTCTCTATTATTCCAAATAATTGGAATCTTCCAGCATCTTTTGTTACCACATGTCCTCCTTTCTCAATCCACTCTAATTCCTTGTCAGAAGACGAAACATTATCATAAATCCAACTTGGAAATTTTGTGGGAATACTGGGATCATTTTCACTTTGAATCACCAAAATTGGGACAGAAATTCTAGGAACAAGTTTTTTCACTCTTACTAATAACTTATGTAATTCAGCTATACTTCTTAAAGGATATTTTCCATAGGATTTATGACTCTCTAAAGAATCTAGATCTTCCCAGCCGGTTTCAATATATTTCTTGTTTTTAAGGAAAATGTGAATAGGCAAAATCCTTACTAATAACATTCGCCAATCTACTGGTTTGTATGGGGCAGCTATCGTAATAATTCCTGCAATGCCTGGATTGTTTGCTCCTAAATACAGAGTAATCGCACCTCCCATTGATAAACCACATATGAGGACATTTTCGTAATATTTACAAAGATCTTTTAGTTGATTCTGAGCATACTTCACCCACTCTCCCCATTTTGTCTTAGTCATATCTTCAATTGTAGTTTCATGCCCTGGTAGCGTAATATTGCTAACATAATATCCTTTGCTAACTAAGAATTCTTCTAATGGAACCATTTCATAATGTGTTCCCGTAAAACCATGTATTAATAAAAAAGCAGTATTTTTTGCTTTGATCGAGGTTTCTGATGAAATCATTGATTATCTTTTTCTATTCTATTAATAAATTGTCTCTTTCCTCGCATAGAAACACTCAATAATACTATTTGCATATTCTTCTCTGTGATTAATGCGACTTGGTTTTGGATTGTAACCGGCTTTCTTTCCATACTCTTGGTAATATGGTTGATTTTTGCAATATACCGGAGAATCAAATTTGAAGCAATTTTATCTTTTGGATATATCTTCTTGATATTTGGAATGTCATTTGCGCTAGGTCAGTACCCTCCAATCCCTTATTACCAACATGTTGCAAGCAGTTTAACACTATTAGGTATTCTTCTGATACTATTAGGATTACTGTCTTCCAAAAGAAGATGGGTAAACAGAAAAGGCACAAAGGATTTGAATAGTTTTAGCAATATGTTGGTTTTTGCATATATAAGGCATCCAATAGTACTGGGTACAGTTATTTTAGCTTTAGCTCTAATATTTCTAGCAAATTCTATCCTTTCGAATATATTTGCCGTTATTGCAGTTGCACTTTTCTTTCTGGCATCTTATGAAAAGGATAGTTATTTGTCAAAAAAATATGGTTACCCTTACAGAGTTTATGCTAGTAAAGTACCACGTTTCAATGTTATATGGGGGGTAATAAAAACCATACGTGTGAAATCTTCTTCAGAACAAGATAAGAAAAAAGAAGAAATAATGTATGATTAATCTCTTGTCTAATTATTTTATCAACTCAGTGATGATTGTAGGGCAGACATCAATAATACCATTTATTTTTTCAAGCTGTTCCAGAAAATCATAAAGTTTCTCATCATCTTCAAACCAGCACTCCATCATTATCATATGATCCCCACTAGAAGAGTATAAACTCAATATCTGGTCATTTTTCTTAAGGTTCTGAATTACAGCTAAATATTTTTGAGGAGTAGTATCGAGACCAATTAAAGCTTTTACACCAAAACCTAATTCTCGAGGATTTATCTCAACGGAATATCTTATAATAATTCCCTCTTTCTCCATCTTCTTGACTCTTTTACGAATAGCAGTTTCAGTAACATTTAATTCAACAGCGATGTCAACGAAAGATTTTCTCCCATTCCTCAATAATTCTTTAATTACAGCCATATTAGAGGTTTTATTTTTACTGATAACATTGTTCGAAATTCAAACCACCATGTTTTGAAATTCGAAAAGACTTATATAAATATATTCTTTTTGTCAAAATGGTGAATAAAATGTCACTAAAAGAATATGAAGAAACTGGAAAAATACCTCTAATTGGAACAATGTTTCCAAAGATGGCTGTGAATACAACTCATGGACTGAAAAGATTACCTCATGATTACAAAGGAAAATGGTTGATTTTGTTTAGCCATCCTGCTGATTTTACTCCTGTTTGTACAACTGAATTTGTTTCCTTTCAGAAACATTTTGACGAATTTACTGCTTTGAATGTAGAATTAATTGGTTTAAGCATTGATCAAGTTTTTAGTCATATTAAATGGGTTGACTGGATTAAAGAAAATTTAGACGTTGAGATAAAATTCCCAATCATTGCAGACCATGGTGAGGTTGCTAGACAACTAGGTATGTTACATGCTAAAGCTTCCAATACCGTAAGAGCTGTTTTCATCTTGGATCCTAAGGGAATCGTCAGAACAATACTCTACTATCCTGCTGAAATTGGAAGAAATATGAAAGAAATTCTAAGAATAGTCAATGCTTTAAAAATAGCTGACAAACATGAAGTAGCCATGCCAGCAAATTGGCCAGAAAATGAACTATTCGGCGATCACGTTATTGTTCCCCCAGCAGGAACCGTAGAAAAAGCAAAAGAAAGACTTGCAGATGAAACCATAGAATGCTTAGATTGGTGGCTCTGTCACAAAGAAAATCCTGATAAATAATCTCTTTTTTTTCTTTTTTTAGAAAGAATTAAATTATAGAATGCTTTTTTACTGTTAATGAATGAAACTATAGATATTGTAAATACACACACTGATCCCGATGTGAAAATCAGAGTCGCAAAGTTTCCATGTACAAATGAAGAATATTCAAAAAAAAATATCATTTTCGTCCCAGGATGGTTAAATGCTATCGATAGTGTTAGCACAGCTGCTAAAGAATCACGAGCTTATGGCAACGTCTTTATTTACGAACCTCGAGGATTTGGAGAATCTCTTACACCACACAAGAAAGGTCTTTTTACCGTTGAAGAGTATAATGAAGAACTCAAAATAGTGATAGATCATCTGAAACTTAAAAACAAAGATTTCATTTTATTAGGTAGTTGTTCTGGTGCTGCTATGGTTTTTAGTTATGTGTTAGATGGCACTGGTAAGAAACCAAGCGCTTTGGTGGTTTTCAGCCCCCAAGACCATTATAGAACCCCTTTTTGGCTACCAATCCTAGGTTGGATTCCTACATTTTTTATGAGTTTTATACAAAAATTAATTATTGTATTCTATAGGTTCTACGTAAAAATACGAAATAAAAAAGAATCAGAAAATGTTACATGGGCAGAGGAACGTTTGAAGAAAAATGACGCTTGGAGCCTTCGACGGTATGTTTTGGAGTTTATTATTTCATATGACATTATAGGAAGACAGAAAGAAATCGATATCCCCATGCTCATCTTTGTAGCTAAAAAAGATTACTTCGTGGATCCAGAAAAATCCAAGGAGTTTACACATCATCTTGATTCTGAAATCATCCAACTTGATGTTTCGATGCATCGAATACTAGAAGGAAAAGAGAAATTAATAGCTGAAGAAGTGAACAAATACTTAAACAAAATAAAAATGTGATTGCTTCTATTCAGAAGGAAGAAGAGATACTATAATAGTTCATATACCTGTTGATGTGCCAATTATTGGCGATGCTGGAGTAACAAAATATCTGTTAATCTTTAGTTTTTTACAAAGTTTCTTAATTATTATATCTACACCTTCTTGGTTTTCAACATGAGAGATTACCAAATCATATGAAAGAGATTTATTAACGTTCTTTATTGCAAGACTAATTAGACGTTTAGCCATTGATTTGTTTGTAAAAAAGCCCGGTAATGTAGATTGCAAAATTCCTGGTTTTTCCATTACAGCTACTGGTTTTATTTTGATTGATTTCGTTAAATTCAAAACAAATTTTGACTTCAATCTTCCCGATTTATAGACGTTGTCCAATGTATGAAAACCAACATCTAAGAAATAATTCTTCTTTATATCATTAACATATTTTTCAATCTCTTCAATTTTTACGCCTTTAGCGCTTAGCTCGAATATTTTTAAAATTATTAACCCTTGTACTCCTGAAGCCGATTGTGTATCAATGACTGTGACTTTCCCTGTGAATTTTTTAGCAGCTATTCTATGTGCATTAAAGGTTGATCCACTTAGTTCACTTGAAACAGAAACAGAGAAAATATGCTCATAACCGTGTTGCTCAAAGCCTTCTTTTAATTTTTCAGCAAAGTCGTTTGGTTCAGGATTTGTAGTTGGGGGAATTAAATCTCTGTTCCTTATTAAACTATAATAATCATCTACTGAAATGTCAACACCAAGCTTCCAATATTTGTTGTCAAAATAAACAACATGTGGTATTATAGCAATATTGTGCTTCTCCACTAATTCTTCTGGTAAGTCTGCAGCTGAATCTGTTATGACACCAATTTTCATTTGGACAATTTTAAAACAGAGTTATCATTTATAAAGTTGATTAATAATAGATGCTTAAAGTTTATATTGTGTCTTTGATTTGTTGTTATTGGTTTCTTCGATGAATACGAAAGCAAAAATCGAGATTGCCTTAGGAAAAACTAAAGCTGATATGATACTTAGGGGTGGGTTAGTAGCCAATGTTTTAACCAAGGAGATACTTGAATCTGATGTTGCTATAACAGCAGGTTATATTAGTCATGTAGGAAAAGACACATCTAATTTTGAAGGCAAAAAGACTAGAATAATCAATTTAGAAGGGAAAATAGTATGCCCTGGTTTGATTGAATCTCATATTCATGTAGAATCTTCTATGTTATCTATAACACAATTTTCAAGGGCTGTTATTCCTCATGGAACAACTACTTGTGTTATTGATCCCCATGAGCTTGTCAATGTAGCTGGAGTTCAAGGACTGGAAGTTTTCCTAAAGCAAGCTAAAAAGTCACCTATTCGATTTCTAGTTGAAGCTCCTTCATGTGTTCCGTCTTTGCCAGGATTTGAAACTTCTGGGGCAGAACTGAATTCAGCAGCTATTGCAAAATTAATGGAACGAGAAGATATTTTTGCATTAGCAGAGATGATGAACTATCCCGGTGTTTTGTTTACCGATAAAGAAGTCTTAGCAAAAATTGATGCTGCAAAAAGTGCTGGGAAGTTAATTGAAGGACATGCTCCTTTACTAAGAGGAAAAGAATTGCAAGCTTACATTGCTGCTGGAATATCTTCTGATCATGAAGCATCTAGCGGAGAAGAAGTTCTTGAAAAATTACGTTTAGGAATGAAAATACAACTGAGAGAAGGTTCATTTGCTAAGGATTTATCGAATGTAGTTCATGAATTAAAAGAAATGGAAATTGACACTAGAAACATAATGATTGCATCAGATGACCGGAATCCTGTTGATTTATTTGATAAAGGTCATCTTGATTATTCTTTTAGATTATCTGTCAACTCTGGTATGGACCCTATGACAGTTCTTCAAATGCTCACCATTAATCCTGCTACTCATTTAGGATTGGATAATGAAATTGGTTCTATTGCCCCAGGTAAAGTAGCTGATTTGATTATTGTAGATAATTTGAAAGATTTCAACTTAATCACTACCATAATTAATGGTCAGATTTATTTCGAGGAAGGAGAACTTAAAGTGAAGTTTAGAGATGAGAAGTATCCCAAATTTGTAATCAATACTATGTTCAATTTAGAAATCCCTCAGCTAACAGACATTATGTTTATGGTTCCAGAAGAAGAGAAGGTGAAAGTGCGAACGATAGGTGTAAATGAGCATTCCCTAATTACTGTAAGTTTGGTTTCAGAATTAAAAGTCATGGAAAAGTTTATTGTTCCAGATTTGGATAATGATGTTCTACCAGTTATAGTAATGAATCGGCATACGAATGAGCAATATATTGGAAAAGGATTTGTAAAGGGTTTAGGGATAAAAAATGGAGCAATTGCCAGTACGGTTGCTCATGATTGCCATCAGCTAATATGTGTTGGTACAGATTACAATATGATGATTGAAGCAATTTGGGAACTAAAAGACTCAAGTGGTGGATTAGTTGTTGTCACAGAAGAAGAGAATACAGTATTACCACTAGAATTTGCTGGAATTATGAGTGTTAAGAAATATGAAGAAGTTATAGCCGATTTCAAACGTTTAGAAGAGGCTTTAGAAAAATTGACCCCTAAAATATCTGATCCTTTCATGGCTTTAGCTTTTATTGCACTACCTGTTATACCACACTTGAAACTTACAGATCAAGGATTAGTTGATGTTGATAAATTGGATATAATTGATGTAATAGTTGAGTAATCAGAAAAATTTAATTTACGAAAATCTAACTCCTCTTTCCACAAAATTTTTTATTTCATTTGTCTAGAAGTTTATTATGACAAAATTACTCTTTCAAGATGATTCTTACATTAAGAAATTTGATGCAAAAATCGAAGAAATTGTTGATGACACTGTTGTTCTAAACCAAACTGCTTTTGCTTACCGTGGAGGTGGCTTACAGAGCGATACAGGCCGTCTAGAAACAACTTCAGGCGAGAAATATGATATGATAGAAGCATATTTTAAAGGAGGTAAGGTGTTACATAAACTCTCACCAACCCCGCAGAAGAGTTTGTTATACCAGAAAGTTTCTTGTTCATTAAATTGGGAGACACGATATAGACAAATGAGGATGCATACTGCTCTTCATGCTTTATCTGGAATATTATTCAAAAAATATGGTTCTATGGTCACTGGTGGGAATATTTCTCCAGAAAAAAGTAGAGTGGATTTTGAAATTGATCATTTAAGACAAGAAAGAGTCGAGAAAATCGTGACAGAAATTAATAAAATTCTAGCTGGAGATCACCCTGTTTCTGTTACCTATATGAAACGTGAAGAAGCTCTGAAAATTCCTGATTTAATTAGAACGAAAGTGAATTTGATTCCAGAGAGTGTCAAAACACTCAGAATTGTTGAGATAAAAGGAGTGGATATGCAAGCAGACGGAGGAGTACATGTAGCTAATACAAATGAAGTCGGTGAGTTTGTTTCAATTAAATCAGAAAATAGAGGAAAGAATAATAAGAGGTTATATTTCACTGTAAAACCGTGAAAATCCAGAATAGAAAGAGGATTAACCACAATCTTTTAAAATGTGTGTTAATGAACGATAAAACGAGAATATAAAAAGGAAATTGGGATATATATGAAAAAAGCTAAAGTGTTCGGAATATTATCTATTTTAACTTTCACGATTCTGGTATTTAATAATGCTTCAATAGGAAGTGCAATGTATCAACAAACCTCAAATGTCTCAAAAACAACAGAGAATATTTATGAAGCACTTTTTCCACCTGAAACTCTCAATATGGTATTCCTTAACAATGTTACATATGATCCAAGCATAAAAAAAGATGCTAAACTTAAATGGAAAGTACAAGACTATGAAAAAACTGATAATTTCAATATAGCAGAAGGAGACAAAAACCTAAAATCTGGGGATACTATAATTCTTGAAATTGGTACAGACCCCTATTTACAACTTCCGAATGTTGAATCTTGGTGTCAGATATATGTAAATGATGTAATGGCTCGTTATGATCCTACCAGTCTTCAGATTTTAGCTGTCTTTAAGTATTTTCTACCAATATCCTTGGATTTCTATGAAAATGGTGTTAATTATACTGAAGAAAGTTATTTCTTTTACCTTGAAACTTCTACGGCAGTAAACCAATCTTACTGGACATTTGAAGATAAGAAAGTGACTTACAATCATACACTCAGAACTGAAGTAAATAACGTGACTGATATTACTATTGTTTTTGACAGGGAATCTGGTTTAATGGATCAATTGTTCTATTCAGCAAGTTTCGTGAATGGAACAGGATACTTTGCTGGAGTAAACTTTACCTTAACTAGATTGCATGGTTGGGGATTAGCATATAATATAAGCACCTTAGTTATCTGGATTCCATTGCTTCTTATGGTTGTTGCGTTAATTGTTGCTATACGATTACACTTATTCCAAAGATTTAAACTATATTTAGAAGCAAGAAAAATTGTTAGAAGAGAAGAATAAGCTCTCTCTTTCCTCTTTATTCTATTTTTTATGCCATTGCTTTATCCATTTCTTTAATATTTCAACAAAAACGAAAACATTAAAAGTAAAAAAAACATTTTTTTTATTCCAAAAGAAAATTACATTATAAACTACTTTAATTAGTTTTTATTGGAAAGGGATAATTATGCCTAATTTAAAAATCCAAAAAATTGATGCTAATATAGAACGTTCTTTAGCATTTGTTAATGCAAAGACGCTAGATAAATTTAAAATTCAACATTCTGCAAATGTTAAAATTAAGAGCGAAAATTCTGAAGTTATGAGTGAAGTAATTTCTACAGAGACTCTTGTTGAACCAGGCTTTATAGGTCTCTCTGAGGAACTAATCACAAAATTACTGAGTAAAGAAAATAAGAAAGTAAATGTTTTTGCTAGAAAAAGACCACACTCACTTGAATATGTTAAAAATAAGCAAACTGGGAAAATTTGGACTGAAAGCCAAATTCGATCGATCGTTAGTGATATCTGTGTTGGTCAATATACAGATTTAGAGCTCTCCATGTTTACACTTGCTCAATATTATAAGGGACTCGATATGAATGAAATCCAATTTTTGACCCAATCTATGGCCGAATTTGGAACAACTATAGATTTTGACGAACCAGTGTATGACAAACACTCAATTGGGGGAATTCCTGGAAACAAAGTTTCACTGATAATTGTTCCAACCATTGCAGCTGCAGGACTATTGATACCAAAAACTAGTTCCAGAGCAATCACATCTCCAAGCGGAACAGCTGATACAATGGAAGTTCTATGTGATGTGAATTTTTCATCCGATGAGATATTAGAAATAGCTCCTAAAGTACGGGGAATGCTTGTCTGGGGAGGTACTTTAGATTTGTCACCTCTAGATGAAATTGTAATTCATAAAATTGAACAACCTCTCGGTATTGATCCACACAGTCAGATGTTAGCAAGTATCTTTAGTAAGAAAGTATCTACTGGGGTTGATCACCTTGTATTAGACATTCCTACTGGAACAGGATCAAAAATGCCAACAAGAGAGGAAGCTATTCAATATGCACAAGAATCTACTGAATTAGGAAGAAGACTCGGAATACATATAGAAGCTGCTTTGAGTTATGGAGAACAGCCACTTGGAAAAGCAGTAGGTCCCGCTTTAGAAGCAAGAGAAGCATTAAATGTTCTACTTGGTAAAGGACCTACAAGTGTACTCGAGAAAAGTAATGAACTTTCCGGAATTCTTTTCGAAATGGCTGGTTTAGCTACCGCAGGTCAAGGAGCATCCTTAGCTGCTGACTTCATTAAAAAAGGTAAAGCAAAAGCAAAAATGGAAGAAATACTAGGAGTTCAAGGAGGAAACCCCAATATTAAACCAGAAGAAGTTGAAGTTGGGGAATACACCGTAGACGTTCTAGCTCCTAAAGATGGTTATATTGTAAGACTATCCAATGTTGCTGTTAAGAAAGTTGCTTATGCTGCGGGAACTCCAAGCCATAAAAAAGCTGGTGCCTATCTTCATAAAAAAGGTGGAGATTTCTGCAAGAAGGATGATAAATTAATGACTATATATTCTGATAGTGAAGGAAGACTTACTGAAGCATTAAACCTTGCAACAAACTTGTCTCCCTATGTATTAGAAGGTATGATTTTGAAGAGAATATCTTCAGGACCCAAAGTATAGATTCAATCCTCTGAATCTTCTTTTTTCTCCTTTTTCAAAACCATTCTATGCATATAAAGACTTTGATCAAAAAATGAAATATTAAAACCAATTTTTTGCCAGAAAGGAGTAACAAAGGGAGAACAACATAGTTGAACTGTATCGTTATTAATTATGTCTCGAACTAGGATTTCAGCACTTATTTGTCCAATCCCTTTTCTTCTCATATCTTCGCGAACCTCAAATACGTAAATTATAGGACATCCTACTGACATAAAGATACTCTCTGAATTTGGGTCGTCAGGAATTACAGCTGAAACTGCAACTATTTCCTCATTCTGAAAGAAACCATAACATTTGATTTCTTCATCAAAGAACATTCGATAAGATGTGAAAAATGGAAAAGCATGCGCTGGGACATCATCAAAGTCAATTAGATGGACTTTTATTTCATCGTTTTTCATTTCATCGTTGTCCATGGTTTGTTTATCATTGGAATTTGGTTTTAAAAAAATTTGTTATTGTCCAAATATTAGTAATCCAATGCAAATGTAAGTTTAAATCAAGCGGAAGATTTTTTATTAACAGCATCATTTATTTTTGTTAAAGGGATTTCTATGTCTGGATTTGGTAATGTCGAGAACGCAATGTTTGGAAAATCTATTTTTAAAAGTGAATCTACTCTTTATCCTGAGTATGTACCTATAGAATTACCTACTAGAGAAGAAGAAATTGAGAGATTAGTAAGAAATTTCAGATCCTTGCTAGGGCAAGAAGGATCTTTCTCTGTAAATGTTGCCATAGTAGGAGACGCAGGAATGGGAAAAACTGCTTTGTGTAAATACACAATGAAAAAATTCGAAGAAACAGCTAATAATAGAAACATCAATGTGAAATTTCTTTATTATAATTGCCATTCATTTCGAAGTAAAACAGCTATCCTAAGAAATATCCTTTCAGAACATTTCCATATTCAATCCCGTGGGTTTAGTGACGAAGAAATTCTCGACATGCTGGTTAAACGATTAACAATAGAGAAAATTCGATTGATAATTGCAATTGATGAAGCTAATATGTTAAACTCAGAAGATATATTGAGCATCTTTCATGCAGGAGAATATTTTGGTTCTGAAAAATCTATGATTTCAACAATTGTGATTTCAAGACCAATTGAGTGGCGTTCTTTACTGAACGTACCATTGTCGGGACATATCCATGATCAGATTGATTTATCTGGATATGATAGAGATAAACTACTTCAAATCTTAGAGTACAGAGCTCAAACAGCATTATATCCCACCTCCTATTCTGATGAAACCCTTAATTTAATAGCAGATATCTGTGCAGCTTCTCAAAATGCAAGACATGGTTTAGAAATTCTTTATCGTTCAGGTAAACTCGCGGATCTTAAACATGAATCATTTATCAATCCAGAATATATACGTGCAGCAAGAGCTGATATTTATCCAGAATTACGCAGAGATGTGTTAAAAGATTTAAGACAACATGAACTACTTGCAGCTTTAGGTGTTGCTCGAAAACTTTCTACAAAAGGGATTACATCGACTACAGTTGATGATAGCTACGATAGTTATGTCCTTTGTTGTGAAGAATACAACGAAGAAGTAAGAGGTAAATCCACTTTTAGAAGTGCTGTGGAAACTCTGCACAAAGTAGGAATTATTGGAAAAACCGTCGGACCTATACAAGAGGGTAAACGAGGAAGGAGGGCAAAAATTACTACCTTTGATATTCCTGCGACGGTACTAGTAGAAAGAATACATAATATCTTAACTAAATCTAAAGATTCTTACAAGAGCTAATTAACACAAATCATTGTCATTGAATTCTTAACTCCCTCGATAATGATATTATTGTTCAAAACTTGGTTCTTCAATTCATCCATAGATTCAAATTCAATTTTAACAATAAGATCATAGATGCCGTATACAGCATATACTTCTTTAACTTCTTTCATTTCATGTAAACCATCTTGAACGGCTTCTAGCATTCCCTGTTGAACATTTAGCAAGATGTAAGCAGCTTGTGTCATTGTAATCACTCCGATTTAATCAATGTCTCTTCAAATAATGAGTTTAAAAAACCTATTATTACATCACATCTCTTTTAAAACACCGAACAATAATATCTATCAATACAGTAAATCTTTAAGTAAAAGGAGGAATAACTCTAAGTTATTCGTAATTTTACTTTACATGTTGGACAATTTCTGTTCATTTTCAACCATTCATACAAATGATGTTTGTGATAAGCAATATCGCAAGATGGACAACGGATGATGTCCTTTGGTTTTTGTATTATCTGGAGACAAATTGAACAAATTATCTTAATATCAGAATCTGTAACAAGATTATATTCTGGTGTTTCAGATTTAAAATTTACAGGATAATAGGTTTCAGGTGAATATGATACAGTGTTATTTTCAATAGCGCTATATTTTTCAGACGCCACATCAATTTTATTATCCTTCTTCTTCTTTTCTTTCCCAAATCTAATGAGTCCCCAAAGAATTGTACCGTTAAATAGAACTAGATAAATTGCGATGAGGACATACTTGATTGTATCGATGGGATTATACGGGAGCATAGGTGGTTTTGGATCCGGGATGATTATTTCTTGTTTTTTCCAGAGAAAATTTGGATGAGCATGCAGTGTGTCCAGAGGGATTTCATCTAATGCAATATCTCCTATAGAAAGAAAGATTCTAGCTGTATTCTCTAGTTGCTGATGATCATAGAAAAGCTTGAAGGTTACTAAACTATCATTTCTATCAATTGGGCAATAAAAACTAATCTTATACCATTGATGTGGTCTTAACCCTTCTTCAAAGTTCAATGTTTCTACAATATTTCTTTCTAAACTAAAATTTCCTACAAAATTTCCAACTGTTTGATTATCAACAGTTTCAAATGAAACAGAGAACTTAATATCTGTCCACTCTTGAGTGGTTAATTGTATGACCATCTTTTCAATGCTAGTATAGTATTCTGCAAAGCGCTCAATTCCAAAATAGATACTTTCTAGATTGTTTATTGATATGTCGTAAGTCCATATTGGAATGTTATTTTCGATTTGCCAACGAAAGTCAACGGTGTCAATATTGAGTGCTGAGAATACAATCTTATAAACTCCTACAAGAGCCAGTTCCGTCGTGAAGTGATGATCTACTTTATCACCATACAATATTAACCAACTTTTTACAATCTCTTCTGTAATGTCATCTTTGATTTCAATTAGCAATCCTTGATATCCTGATCCTACTGTGTTATACCATGTATCGCATTGAATATTCAAATTCAATTCTTCTCCATCAACAAAAACATAAACTAAAGAGTTATTGTGTTCATAATCAACTCTTTTGTAAAAAAGCTCTCCTGTAATTTCATTAATTTGGTCATTAGCTTCTAATGTATGAACGTTAATGAATACCACTAATAATAGTGCCACTAAAAAAAAGAAGGAGAAAAATTTTGATGGTTTCATTTTATCACTTTTTCTGTTTTTTTCTTAGAATGACTATACTGGCAATTCCTAGTATTGCTGCAAAGAATGGCCAATATGCAGCGACCCCTGAATAATAATGCCCCCAAGGGTCATAGAGGTCATCATATGTAAAGGTGATAAAGACATCTCCTGTGTGATAAGTTGCAAAGATTAATACGTAACATGTGATATTTGGTAAAACGACCTCTGAGCTACCTTTGATAAGAAGTTCCCATGTCTCAGCATCAAAAACTAGAATACTTGTCTGAACTAGCTGAGAATCTGCAACTATACTCCGTTCTCTAGTTTCATGCATTCTATTGTCTAATTCATATAGAAAAACATCTTCAACTCCGAGATATTTGTTTATTTCTTGTGCAAATTCTAAGGTCTCCCTGAGTACATTTACTACATGAATTTCAACGAATTCCGATGAGATAAATGACACTTTTACTGTATGTTCAGGTTCAATATTGAAACTTGCAATTGTACAATTGTCCTGATCAACTATAATGGTTGATTCATCTATATCTGCTGCAATAATATCGAATCCCACGTTAGTTTCAGAGAAAATTATTGCTGTGGAATTTTCTTCAGGACCCTTTACTCCTTCCTCTTCTGCTCCTATTAGCTTAAAGGTGATCTGTTGGTATGGTACTAATACAAGCTCTCTCTTCTTACCCACATATAACCTTGAATTCTCTTCTGCAAGTCGTAAATCAATGGTATAAACTTCCGAGAGAACATCATTACCCAACCAATCCTCTGTATAAACTTGGTAATATAGATAGTCTTCAGATTCTGTAAAAACTAAAGATAATAGATATGAACCCTCGTCTATGTGAGTCGCACTAGTGGTTGTCCAGAAACTAACATTATTGAATTGGTAATATATCTCGACAAATGGTACTCCGGTTACATCTTTAATTTCAAATAAAACATTAACAATCTTATCATCATTGAAGAAATCCTCACTGAAATATTCCCAAGTATCAATTTCTGGAGGTAGATCATCTATCAGTACGACAAAAGTTAATTCTCTATACTCTCTAATGTAATCGTGATTAAGATGGCTTAGAGATACATCAATCCTAAGGTTTAACTCTACAGCATATTTAACGACTAATTCTCCAATAATGTCTGGGAGATCACTAGTTTGAGGACCGTCTCCACCAAGAACTATATAGGTTCCAGCTGTTGTTTCCGCTGCAATTTCTAATTGTTTAAGTGTTAATGCATCTGCACCACTTGCAGCAACTGTACATAAGATAAATCCTTGAGATTTCAAACTCGCAAATAATTCGTAAAGAAGCTCCCCATCATAGTCCTCTGTTCCACCATAACCAATAACATTTCCTCCATCACAAGGCTCATCAGTAATAAGAACTATTAATTTGACTGAATCTTCTCTCCAATCTAATCTGTTCTGAGCAACCCATAGAGCGTCTCCCCAAGGCTCATGACTGCCACCAGCTTCTGTATTACTGAGAACTTCTACTATGGTGGATATATCCTCAGTTAGAGGAGTTACAAGTGATTCATCATTATACGGATTGGAAGAAGAACCTCCAAAGAGTATTAAACCAGTTTGTAAATCAGGAACATTAGCACTAATTTGATTTATAACTCCAACTAAATCGTCAGTAAGTACAGAAATTTCATCTCCCATTGAACCCGATTGATCGAGTATTATCGCTAAATCTAGTGGTTTTGACACAACTGTACTGGGCGATATGAGATCGATAATGTATCCTTCAGATAACCAAGATTCGTTCCGAGCTAAACTACCGGTTGCAGAAATAATTGGGTTCATGATGAATCCATACTCATTAGTAGAAATAGAAAGCTCAAGAGAATTCAAATTGATATTTGATAAGTTTGTCACATTGAACTGAGCTATAAACATTCCATCAGGTAAAATGCTAGGAATCTTGTCTTCTCTATGTGAGGGCAGGTCAGTTACCATCTCAACTGTTACACTATGTAAAATGTTTGTTTCTTCTTCAGAGGTCTGAATAACAACGTTCGCAGACTCCTGTATTCCATTAACTTGAATGCTTGAAAATAATAAACTACCAAGCACCAAAACTAAAATCACAATGTTTTTTCTATTCATCTTCATATTATATCAATATATCATTATATTGCAAACTATTTAAACTTTTCGTTTTAAATTTGTATACTTATTATATATCAATATGTCACAATATGTAGAAATATTTATATTGCAGTAAGTTATATGCATAATTAATGGAAGAAAAATACTTGAAAAAAATGGTTGAATTACTAGAAAAAATGAACAACCGACTAATGAGTATAGAAGCAAAATTGTCTATTGAAACAGCACCAATGTCATCTCTAGATCTGCTAATGAAAATACCTAAATCTCATTTACAAACCTATTTTACAGTTCAATCACTTGAAGAAGCTACTTGTTCAGAGATTGCTGAAGTTACAGGAAGATCTCATAATTTAGAATCGCGATATCTTAGGAGATTGAAAGATATCGGTGTTTTACAAAGCAAAAGAGTTCCAGTCTCTAATTCTGAAGATGAATGGAAAGGAACAGAAGTTAAATACTTCTTAGGAGAAAGTGCTTAGAATGAGAACAGTATGTGTACATAGTTATAAGGGGGGAACTGGTAAAACCACATTTCTATTGAACATTGCAGGCATATTAGCAAAACAAGAAAAAAAAGTTTTAGCATTGGATTATGATCTTAGAGCTCCATCATTTCAGTCATATTTCAAAATGACAAAACAATCCTTCTTATCTCAGTATCTGCTTGAAGAAAAAACTTTGGGAGAGATAATCTTTCCATGTAAGATAGATGAAAAAGCTAATCTAGATTTGATATTCTCATCTATGGAATTCTTGAAACAACACTCAAAACAACGAGATAAATTGTCTCGTGATGATGCAAAATATTTAGCAAAAATGTTCAATTTGCAGAAAAATATTGAGACGAATTATGATTTTATGCTCATTGATACAATTCCAGGATTCTTTTACCGCTCAATAGATGCAATGATGATTTCTGATGTGATATTACTTATTGCTACTCCTAGTACCTCAAATGTTCTCGGTATAGCAGAATTATGCAGTAATATTTACAATGTGCTACAAGAAGAAACTAAAATGATTCTCATAATAAATAAGATAGAAGAAGAAGGTGTTGAAGCCGACAAAGAAATCTTTGAAGAAAATCTTGCAAAATTAAAAAAGATAGGTAAAGACAAATTTAGTGAAGTAGTTGAAGTACCTTACTTTAATATATTAAGTGAAAGAATTCATGCATTTGAAGAACAACCACAAGAAGAGTTCCTAAATTCGCTTAAAGATATAATAGAACTAATAGAATGAAGGTTGAAAATGAAAAAACAAGAAATTGATGACTCTTCAACTGAGATTAAAAAAGCACGGGAGTACTTAAAAGAATCTCAGAAAAATCTAGCAAGATTAAAGAGTGGTAAAGGAGTAAAAAGAAAGTTCCGTTTTCTGTTGAAAGAAAATATGTTTCTAGTGATTATCATATCACTTATGCTCATATTATCTATAGTTCTACCTGTTGTCTTCCTCAGACCTGACCCGATAATTAGAGATCCTATGCAAGAACATGTTGATACAACAATCAATCTGATACTCACTAATTTTACCGACAATACTGGATTACCAATTATTAATGAAACCATGCAAACCTCATCATCTGAGCTACTCATCCTCTCCTCTCTAACATATGCTTTAATTGCTCAAGCAGGATTTGAGCATGATCAAGAAGATTTTCAAACCAAAATTTCTCAAATTATTAATACATTGGAGAATGATACGTTTATTACTTATGAAAATCGAAGTGAACCATTGCCAATTTTCTATCAATTTTTTGGGCTCTATGCATTACTTCAAAGCAAGTTTATTCTAGAAGCAAGTTCAGATATCATTAGTTCTGCTATGATACAGAATGTTCTTTTAAAAACTCTTGATTCCTATTTGTTCAATGAAAAATGGCTAATTATTCAACCATTTAGTAACTCGAGCTACTTAATAGATCAAGCAATGGCAATCTGGGTACTTGCCACTTACAAACTACTAACAGGGAATATCTGGGTATCTGGATATCATTTTGAAAGCTTAATCCAAGGCTTATTAGACTCCGTATCAGAACTTTTCTTTAATTCTACAACTAATATCCTTTATCAAGAATATGATCACTCAATAAACGAAAGCAGAAATTATGCGGAAGTTGAAGATCTAATATTTTTTACAGTTGCTTTATCCAAAGCAGAAAGATTATACACCAATTTTGAGAAAAGTAGCTACAATGTTCATCAACAAATAATAAACGATTTTGTGGATGATGAATGGTTTGTTCATGCCATTAATGCTTCTGACGAGGAAGTTTATATCAAAAACCAAGCTCTTTTTACTTTGGTTTCTTATTTGATGAATCTTGGAAATGTAGGTATTGAAGTGCAAAATAAAATTACAGAAAGCTTTTCGATGAATAAAGGTTTTATTGAGAAAGTTGGTGAGGAAGACATCACTTGTCAATCCTGCTTATATGGTTTAGTAGCTCTTGCGAGCAAGAACTGGAGTGTAATAGAGAATCAACGAGAGATTTATACTGCATCAACAAGTGCTTCTTATCCTGTTATAATTTCTGTAACATTAATAATGATAGTATTAGTAAACAAGGTTTTGAGAAAAAAAGTAGTGGTAAAAAGAAGATGGTGACCGAGACAAGATTCGAACTCGCGACCACGTGCACCCCAAGCACGCATCCTACCAAACTAGGAAGCATTTACAAGAAAAATCGTTATTGAATAAAAAACATAATCTTATAGAAAAGATAAAAGAAAAAGTGTATAAACTATACTCTGGTGACCCTGATTCTGATGGTGATGGAATGCCAGATGGATGGGAATTTGCACACTTCACGAGAGGTTTTTACCTCGATCCACATATTAATGACGCTGCTAATGACCCCGATAACGATGGCTTAACTAATCTTGAAGAGTTTCAAAGCAGAACAAATCCTGTTAAGAGCGATACGGATGATGATGGCATTAATGATGGAGAAGAAGTAAACACCTATGGAACGAACCCCCGCAGACCAGATACAGATTATGACGGATTAACTGATGGCTGGGAAGTAGCACATGGCTATGATCCGCTAGATCCTGCAGATGGTGCAATTGATACTGATGGGGATGGAATAGGAAATGGGGACGAAACAAGTGTCTATAACACTGATTACCTTGACCCAGACACAGACAACGATGGTTTACTAGACAAGCAGGAGATTGCAGACGGTACTGATCCTTATGATTCTGATAGCGATGATGATGGTTTAACTGACTATGAGGAATTCTATCATGAAACCTATTTTCTCGATGC
>BPTM01000114.1 GCA_023705945.1 Candidatus Heimdallarchaeota archaeon | reverse complement strand
TGCTCTTCCGATCTATGTGGGCAAAGATAAGTGCAGTTATAGATGCTATAGCCATCGATAAAATCTTCTAAAGAGGTTATTATTAAATCTAATCGTAATGTCAATAAAATGGAAATGTAAGATAAAGGAGTAAATATAGTCTATCTTTTCTTTAAACTCAGCTTCAACGATGTTAATAGAAGTGGTACCGCAAGTTTTGGTTTGAAGAAACTCAATTTTGATTGAGAACCTGTCATTATCTTTGCCCACATTATCATGTAACTAGGACCTTTATCATTACATAGTTGTGCAAAAGCATCAATGAAAATGGGTTTCTTTGCTAAAACTTTCACCATTCGGGTAGACCATTTGAAATCTCTTCCAAAAGTCTTCATCCATTTTTTCTGATACTTCTTCAAGAATTTTTCACTCAAATCATCTTTGTTAAATGCTTCATCTAGAACATTTGCTGCAATTTCTCCAGCATCCATACTGTACTGTATTCCCTCTCCAGTTAATGGATCAATCATACCTGCAGCATCACCAACAATTAACAGATGATTAGCATAACTCTTCTTTACTCCTCCCAATCTCAAAGGAGCTGAATTCATTGGTTCTATTTTTGCTTTAGGTCCTAAAGCTCTTGAGATGTAAGGTTCCCCTGATAAGAAACTTAGATGAACATGTTGAAGGTCACTTGTTTTGTATCTTCCTCCAGGTATAATATAACAACAGAAAACTAAATCTCCATCTGCTTCTTTGAACAATGCTGTATATCCAGGAAGAATGTCTTGAGTGTATAAGCAGACTCCATCTTCCTTGTACTGGTGTGTACCAGCTTTTATGTAAACACTGCTGCAAACTGCTTGAGGTGGGGTGGTGATTATGCCTAATGATCGAGCAATTTTTGAAACAGCACCATCTGCAGCAATCAAAACTTTGGCTTTCACTTTCTTTTGTTTTTCATCATGTGGAATTAAGGTCCAGAGTTGTTGTTTTTCTGAAAACTTCACATCCTTTACATTGTACTCATCAATTAATTCAGCACCTTCTCTCTTAGCAGCTAAAGCCATTTTGTAATCCATAATCTCTCGTTTAATTGAAATCATCAGATGACTGCCAATTTCTTCTGCTGAGTTGTCAATATAGGATATCCGTCTTGGGCTTATTAACCCTCCAATTTCAGCCCAATGTCCCTTCTTCTCTGCTAGTATTTCTTGAAGAACACCCATTTCTGTTAAATGTTTTTGAGCTATTTGTGAAATAGCATCTCCACATATTTTCCTTCTAGGGAGTTTCTCTTTTTCCAGAATTACAACTCTTCTTCCTAACTTTGATAGATAAAAAGCAGCTGATGATCCACCAGGTCCTGATCCAACAATAGCTACATCATAGATTTTATCAGAATTACTCTTCGACATCTTATCAATCTACTATGAGAAACTAGGTTTAATTTAAATTTAGTGCTGGATTGTTTTTTTTTAGCAAAAACTTTTAGAAACAAAAAGACTAGATAGTGTTTAGTGCTTTTTATGAGAATTAAAAATATCTTTTATGGAATACTGTTGAGTATACTCTTTATTTCAT
>BPTM01000113.1 GCA_023705945.1 Candidatus Heimdallarchaeota archaeon | reverse complement strand
CAACCCCCCAAAGATATCTTGCCCAAAAGTGTAACCGATCTTAGTTGAGTTAACATTACTCATTTTTGTATGATAAGACTTAAAAATGTTACACCAGCAGAACAATCGGTTACCAATTTAGATTAAAAGAGGAATATAGATGTCTGATGGAAAAAAGCAAATTGTTAATAAATTCGGTCCCGCACTAGTTTCTTTAGCAAACGCTGCGCGTGCATTTGATGCACCTGTAAGAAACCCTTTACTTGTTCAAGCTCCAGGATTTTCATGGGGAACAACAAATTATTTAGCAATGCCAAGAGCTTCAGCATTTATAAGTTTAATAGAACACTTTTTTGGCATTATAATTCTAGCACCAATAATTCTAATTCGAAGAGGTTTCAAACAGATTTTTCAAACCTTAAAAGAATTTGAAAAAAAAGATTGGTTCGCATTAATATACGTATCTATGGGAGGATCAGCACTTGGATTGTTTTTCTTCCTAATTTCTTTAGGAATGGGTAATCCAACTGTAGCTATTCTTCTTCAAAAAACTCAACCTCTTATCACATTGGCTTTTGCTGCAGTTATTTTGAAGGAAAAACCAACTTGGCAATATTATGTCGCTCTTTCAATTTCCCTGATAGGTGTATTTCTCATAATCTTTGAAGAATTAATAAGATCTGGACAACCCTTCAATTGGGTTGCCTTTATTGCAATCCTCTGTTCATTATTGGCGGCTACAATGTGGGGTGGATCAACAGTATTTGGAAGACGTTTAACAGAAAAATTGAACTATTGGGATTTGACATTTCTTAGATATGTTGGTGGATTTTTCTTTCTATTGGTCTTTAATGGTATCCTATTGACATACAATAATACTTATTTTGGTTTTCTATTCGCTGGTATCAACGTTTCTCCAGGATTATACGATGTTTCAGATTATCTGCTTCTTTCCAAAGGAATAAGCGTTTATCCACAAGTGTATAACGGATTTTGGCCTGTAATTGCATGTATAGCTTATTCAGCTGTCTTAACAGGGGGAGTTTTACCTTTAGTTCTATACTACTTTGGTTTAAAACGATCAAAAGCTACAATTGCTGGACTCGCTGAATTAGCTTTTCCACTGCTAGCAATTTTTGTAAATTATTTCTTCCTCGGTTATGGTCTAACTACATTGCAGATAATCGGAGCAGGAATATTACTAGTAACAGTTTCGATGCTATCCTATATCAACACTAAAGAGAATGAAAAAGCTAGAATGGCTGAACAGCAAACCATAAAAAATTAAGTATTGGATAGTTTTTATAATCTTATTTTCTTTTCCAAACTTAGAGTCTGGATAAGGCGTTGCTATAAAAGAATTGCTTTTCGTTCCAATCATCCTTTTTAAATAAATCTAAAAGAAAAAGAATATTTACTTCTTATCTTAAATTAAAGAGAAAAGTGCTAGAAAAGCATTGAGAAAGCAAATTTTGCGATTTACAGAAGGGATATTAGGAATCATGATTTAGCTAGATTTTAATAGTTTGAATAATTAACAAAATAATAGACAATATTCCTAAATAAGTTTGATTGAGGATTGAAATGAAAGCAATAATACTAAATGGAACTACGAAAGAAAATGGTGAAATGACGAAAATTCATGACCTAATGCTGGAAGAGCTTAAAAAGTTGAATTGGGATACGACTTCAATAGACCTTGAGGATATAGATATTGCATATTGTATGGGTTGTTTTGGATGCTGGGTTCAAACACCTGGTGAATGTATAATTAAAGATTTTGAAGCGGATATTGTAAAAAATCTAGTTCAGAGCGACCTTATAATATATTTCACTCCTATTACATTTGGTGGATATTCATCAATTCTAAAGAAGGCGTTAGATCGCCAAATCTCTCGAGTTTTACCTTATTTCACTAAAGTTGATGGGGAGGTTCATCATGAACAGAGGTATGAAAAATGCCAGCCATTAATAGCCATAGGATTTTTAGATAGCCCTGATGTTGAAAAAGAGGAGGTTTTTAAAACTTTAATTTATCGCAATTCTATTAATGCGGCGAGTCCTTATCATCAGGCTATAATATATGAAAAAGGTCAAGATCCATTGAAATTCAGTAATAGTTTTAATAAATCATTGATGAAAGTCGAGGTGATCTAATGAATAAAGATGATAATGTTTTATTATTAGTTGGAAGTCCTAAAGGTTCATCAAGCTCATCAACCTCTCTTGGAAATTACTTAACCTTAAGACTAGAGGAATTTGGACTGTCAATAGAAAAGGAGTACATTTACAAACTCAGAAAAAAATAATAAGACAGCAAGACAAATTAATTTCATAAAAAACTGTAATTAGAATTTCTGTGATTAAAGTAATGTTAAAGTAATTTTGAAAAAATGACACCTAATGAGTTATTTTCTTTACCAAATAAGAGAAAATACTAGCTCTATTTGCTTTTCATCAAGTAGTTTAGATTCTTCTAAATCTAGCAAAGTTAATTGATTTTCTAAATAAGCTTTAATGTCAGTTGAAAGGACACCTAAAGACATTTCATCCATTTCTTTTTCTGAGAATAGTGAGACTATAAACTGCTTCAAAACACTATCATATTCCATAGCAATATCTTTGAAACC
>BPTM01000112.1 GCA_023705945.1 Candidatus Heimdallarchaeota archaeon | reverse complement strand
CTGCTGAAAAAGAACGACCTGAAAGAACATTATCTGCTTCCAATGAGTGCCCTAAGACTTCGTGTAAACATGTCCAAGCCATGTCTTCACTTAATACTGCTTTAGTAGTCCCTTGATATATAGATCTAGCTGAAGGGAGATTATTGATTACTTCAACAAAACTATCAGTTTCATCTAGTTTATCAAAAGGTAACACTTCTAATCCCCCTAGTCCACCATAATTTTTGTAGTATTTTACTTGTGTGTTAATATGCTTTACTCGACCTGTTAAAGTCAGAATTGCGTAGGGGTATTCTTGGTAAACTTTAGATCCTTCACTACTAGTAAAGCGTTCAGACCAATTTAGGAAAACTATATCAGCTTCAATTAGAGCTTCTACTTTTAATTTCTCTTCAATATGCTTTTGAAGTGATCTTATCTGTTCCTTGAATTCTTCTTTATCAAGATCTTTCCAGTTAATTTTTGCTTTTCTTGTTACAGTGGAATCCGAGACAGGTACCTCAGTTAACGAGGTAATTCCTTTCTTCCACTTAGATACAAGATTTGCAGTTTTAACAGCTTTCTTAATGTGCTCTTCAGCGTATTTTAAATCAGGTGTAGAAGTAAAAGTAACGATTCCTTCAGACAACATCCGGATACCATATCCAGAGCTAATACAATTTATTTCATTGACAATATCGCCATTAATAGCTTGTATTTTTTTTTCCTCAATTCTTCCAAAACGTATATCTGAATAAGAGGTTCCTTGTTGTTCTGAAATCTTCAGTAAGTTATCAAGTGAATCGATAGTTTACACCCCTTTCAGACTTTCATTATCTTTTACATATAAATAACTAGCCAAATATATGGTTCTGTGCAATCATTATATTTTATTAGCATTTTAATATGTTTGTAATTAATTAGCAACAGCAAACCTTTTCTTTTGTATAGAATTCATCAAACTAATGCCTATTGCTATATGTTGTGACTTTGATGGAACAATCACGTTAATGGATACAGGTAAAGCTCTGCTTTCTAATCTGACAAAAGAGGACTGGCAAGCTGTTGATAAGTTTGTTATAAATGGTCAAATTGGCACACGAGAGGCTCTAATTAAACAATGGGGGATGATAGAACATACTACATGGGAAGAAATTTTCACAATTGTGGATATGATAAAGATCGATCCTTCATTCTATGATTTTTATAACTGGGTGATACAAAAAAATCTTAAGTTCATCATCCTTTCTGATGGTTTTCATAAGTACATTAACAGAATTCTAGAAGATCATGAAATAAAAGCAAAAAGCTTTGATATTTTGGCAAATGACGTAGATTTAGTAGATAACAGATTAAAGCTCAGTTTCAATACTCCTGAGTGTGATCATGGTTGTGCAAATTGCAAATATTCTCACGTGTTAAAACTGAAGAATGAAGGTTACAAAATAATATACATTGGAGATGGTTTATCAGATATCTTACCAGCAGCTGAATTAGCAGATATTATTTACGCCAAGAAAAATGAAGATTTAGCTAATAAATTAGAAGGAGACTGCAGACTTCAAATTTTTGATAATTTCTCAGATATTCAAGGAGATATAGAGAAACGATTATCATAAGATTCTTGAACTAATAAATGGATTTTCTCTTTTTTCAGACCCTATATTGGTCATTTCACCATGTCCAGGATAGACAATTGTTTCTTCTGGTAAAGTAAACAACTTTCTAACTGATTTTTCTAATTCTGAAAACGATCCTCCATAAAAGTCTGTTCTTCCTACCCCCCTGTTAAATAAAACATCTCCAGATAATAATCTATCTTCAAAGTAAAAACAAATACTACCTGGTGTATGACCTGGAGATAATATGGCTTTAATCTTTAGATTCCCAAGCTCAAAGCTTTGATTATCCTCAATAAAAACATCAAAATTTCCTAATGAAGAAGGTTTAAATTGGAAAATTCTTGCAAACATTCCCATATTTTCTAGAACGTCAAGTTCCTTTTTATTACATGCAAGTTGTGCTTCAGGGAACAACTCTCTTACTTCCTTTATCCCCATAACATGATCAAAATGCAAGTGAGTACAGAACAGATACTTTACTGTAAGATTTTCTTTTTTTATGGTTTTAAGATGCTTTTCTATTTCTCCAGCAACGTCAAAGAGAGCCGCTTCTTTTGATTCTTTATCATATAGCAAATAACAGTTTGTTTTCAAAGGACCGGTAATTTCTAGTTCTATTTGATAATTACTCATTGATTGCATTCAGTTACTATATTTTTAAGCTCTTCGTAAAAGAATAAAGATAAAATTATTAAAGAGCTGAAATCTCTCTTTTCTGAAAATGAGAAAAACATATCTACTTTTAGTTATGAATATTTTCATTATATTAGAAATTATATCAGCTTATGCTGTACAGGATAACTCAAGTACTGGTAATGCTCCCTGGATAATCTTTCTAATATTATTTGCGGGGTCTCTTTTATATGCAATTATAGCACATAAGTTGAAAAAGTAGATTAAGAAGTTAAAATGATATCTTTTTTAATCACCATAGTTAAGTTAACATATATTTCAAAACTGATTGTAGGAACATCATATGAGTAAGAAAAGAGCTAAAGATGATTTTGAAATCAAAATTGTTGATACCCCTGAAATCTCAGATGCATTTGAATCAGATGAGGATGCTGAGGAGATAGAAGAAACTGAAGAAATTCAAATAATTGATATTCTAGAAAAAGAAGAGGAATCTGAAATTGTGGTTGAGCCCAAAGGGATATTAGAATTGCAGAGAATATTACATGAGTTTGAATCAACAACAAGAAACAAAGATAGAGCAAGTTTAATCGATAAATTGACCGATTATCTTACGTATGAAGAAACTGTTTCTGCTTTGAAAGATATAGCAATTAATGATAAATATCCACTATGTAGAGCAAAAGCGGTTTCTTTTCTTTCTGAATTTATGATGGAGAGAGAAGTAAAAGATCTTGTAATTAGAAAATTACGAGATAGTTCGCAAACTGTTAGACTCTGGGCAGTTTGGTCATTAAGGGCTCTTATTGAGGAAGAGGAGGTCCAAGAAGTCCTTATTAGGCAACTGAGACATTATGAGAAGTCGAAAAGGATAAAATTATGGTTAGTTAGATCATTAAGTGATAAGATAGAAAATCCTAGTGTCATCGATGTTTTTCTACAATCTTTGAAGAGAAGACCAGATAAAGAGATGAGAAAACTTATCCTGTACTACATTATGCAGATTCAAGGCAACCAGGACATTTCCTATTTCCTGTCAACTTATGTCCATAAAGAAAATGATAAAGAAATCAGACTAGAGATTGTTAAAAAGCTTTTAGAGATGAATAATTCTGATTCTAGATACGCACTTCAAAAGCTAAAAAGAAACGAAAGAAATCAAGAGATAATTACATTACTCTCATAATTGCAGCATGTAGATTAGCTACAAGTTTCCCATTCTTGACACTAAAGAGATGAAAAAATTCCTTCATCTTGGACTGAAGTAAAAGCTAAATTATTCGACGTAAAAAGTTACAACCACTTGTTTGAAATAAATTAAGCATAAACGTTATAAATGCTTTAATCATTGTATACTAAATGAATAAATTAAAGCTAATAGCAATTATTATTAGCTCGATTATTGTTCTATCCGGGGCTGGAGTAGGCACATATTTTATCATTATAAATAGCGATGCTTTCAAAGATCCTAATATTGAGATTACAGTTACTTGGGATGAACCAACCAATCTAAATCATATAAAATCTTCAGATACACCAGATTATGTAGAAGTATATAAGAAAGAGAAAACGTCATCATCAAATCTTTATGATTTATATGGAGAGGATTGGGATTTGGTAAAAAAAGTTAATCTTGAACATGATGTCAATGAGAATGTATACAGAGGGTACACGTACATTGAGTATAAAGAGAATTTTTATTATTACATCAAAGTTCCTCAAGAAAGAAACGAGATACGTTACTATGATTATACATGCGAAAGAATAGACACAGATCAGCTTTTTAACTACATATCTTTGCACTGGTGGGAAACCTTTACTGAAAATATTACATTGCAACTAAATGTTCTCTGGGACGAACCACCACCAGATTTGAACTATGTGAAATATAACATCAGTGAAGAGGTACCAACTAATGTAGAAGTATGGATTATGCCTTATTTTCAATTTCAAGCGTTGTATAATGTAATATGGGATGAGAGAGAGCTCATACAGCTCACTCACGTAGAAGACGATTACTATTATGCTGAAACAGTATTGCAGGCTCGATCCGATTTAGTATACTTAATTAAACCTCCAATAGATGTAAACGATCTCAACGTTGTTGATAATCTGACATTAGTGGTTGTAGACAAAGAGCTTTCTACTAATAACATAACAATCCATCATTGGAAAAATCTATTTTGGTCCGCAGCAAGAAAACCAGCTATTTATCTGTATAATTTAAATGGGGATGTTTTTACTGATTCTTTATCTATTCATATTCCTAATGGGTTTGCGACCATAACAATCCCACACGTACAATTAGGGTCTACCATATCATGGAATAATCTAGAAGTCTACCCTGATAGCAAAATAGTATATCAAAACAAGATTTATACACATCTTTTCTATGAGGCGGAAATTCACTCTGAATCCTGCTTAAGCAACAGAGGATGGGAAATCAAAAAGGAAAAAGAAAATTATATTCTTGATGATAATCAATACAAACTACATTCATTAAAAGACCAGTTGTACTTTCGACTTAGAAATATCGGGTTATTTGATAATGAAGTGAATGATTTCATTGATTTTTGGTTTGAAGTTGAACCATTGTTTACTGAGGATGGATATCATTATTTAGTTCAATATGAAAGCTCGTGGATTGAGAACAATTTTCAAATAGAAACTAAACAAGAGTATACAACAAACAGAATTTTCTTTGCCTATATTTTCAGTGATACACAACTATACCACAATTCATTGTTACAACCTAAATCGAATATTATAGCTGGAACCACGAACTTCATTCTACATGAATGGGGAATTGTCATCTAATTTCTAGTAATTCAGTTTACTTGATTTTTTCTTGTTGATAGAAATTATTCTTCCCCCTCATAAAGGAAATTATTAAACTAATAAAGGCTATGCTCGAGAATAAGATAAATGCAATTTTTGTGCTCTTTAGAAACTGTTCACTATAATTTGGTGCTCCCAGTGTTGTATCACCAAGAATGAGTGTAAATAAGAGTGTTACAATCCCAATACTCATTGTTTGACCTATTGTTCGCATGGTACCAACTAGAGCTGAAGCTACACCATAATTTTCTTTTGGAACTGAGCTCATAATAGAATTGGCATTTGGTGATGAAAATAAGCCAAAACCTATCCCACCACAAAGTAAGCTCATAATAACAAGAATTAAAGGAGAATTTACTTCAAGAAAGATAAGTAACACAAGACCGATAGTTCCTATACTAATCCCTAGGGTTGTAATGATTCTGTGATCTATTACATCTGAAAGAGTACCTCCTATAGGAGACAAAATTGCTTGAATACCTGGACGAGCTAACAATATCAATCCAGCAATTGAAGCTGAGTAACCTTGAATATTCTGTAAAAATAAGCTTAAGAGAAATGTTGTTGCAGCAGAAGCTGTGTAGTACGTGAATGCAGCTAAATTGGCAAACGTGAAAAATCTATTTTTCTGAAATAATCGAAACTGTAGAATAGGATAGTCAATTCTCCATTCCCACCATACAAAGACAATTAATGTAACAATCGAACACCCTATTAAGATATAACTATAGAGGTCTGGAATAGATCGAAAGCCATAGAGAAGCATGAATAACGTAGACATGTAAAGGATTGTTCCGATCCAGTCAAACTTTTCCTTCTTTTCACTTTTCCATTCACCTTTTAGAAGAGTAATCACTAGAATAGCAAGCACTGCACCAATTGGTACAACAATAAAAAAGATCCATCGCCATCCAAGAGAGTCTGTTATGAAACCGCCTAATGATGGCCCAGCAGTAAGACCTAAATAAACAGAACCAATATTTATTCCAAAAGCGAATCCCTTTTTTTCAGGAGGGAAAACTGAGGTGAGGATTGCTGTCCCTGTAGCGAATATAAGCGCTCCACCTATTCCTTGAACAAATCTCATTATCATTATTCCATTTGCACTATCCATAAAGCCCAGAACTAGAGCAGACGACGAAAAGATTAGCATTCCAATGAAATAAATTTTCTTTCTTCCATGATTATCTGCTATTTTACCAAAGGGTATTTGGAGCATTGCAGTTGCAAGTATGTATATAGTCATTATCCAGCTGAGATTTGCATCATTAATACTCAACTCAGCTGCCATTGAAGGTGCAGCAAGAGTAAAAGCTGAACCACTGAAAGCTGAAATGAAAGAAGAAATAGAGATAATAACAAGTGCGAAAATACGATCTAGGCTTTTATTTGTTGAATCAGGTTGAGTGGTCATAAATAGTAGCTCAGTAACTTCTTTTTGACATTCAGAACTGAAATATTAAAATCCTTCTGAAAATCAAGAGATGAAATTTCAGTCAAAAGTTTTTATATAATCCGAGTATATTAGTTGCATTCTCATATCAGAGTAATAGCGGAGTGAGCTAAAATGAGTGACAGTTCATTAAAGTAAGTTCTCTTATGTTTTAAAAAAGCTAAAAAGCCATTTTAAGCCTGTTATGTTTGTTTTTTCTGTGTCGGAGATAATGCATGAAAACACTCATTTGATTATTTAAATTTTATCTGAAACAGTTAAGTAATCACATTTATGCTTAATGAATAGATAAAATGAAGCGCTCATCATATCATAAAATCCCTATAGAATTAAAAAGAGGATTTAAACATTAACTTAAATATCCGAGCCGCTAATATTTATCAAGCATAAATTCATGTGCATAAAACGCAATATTAAGGTGAAAAAATGGGTGAAGAAGAAACACTATTGGGTAAACTAGGAAAACTAATATCAAGTTTAATTTTGTTAGGTGTTTCTAGTTCTTGGTTTGTATTTACTATTTGGGGTATCGCTACATGGAGTATAGATACAGCAAGTTTTGTAAGTAATAGAATAACTATAATTCTACTCTACATTCCTCTATTCATTGGAATGTTCATACTGTTCATTATAGTTATGACTATAGGATCAGCTGCAATTAAAGGTAAGAAAAAGGAAGAGGATAAAGAAAAAGAAGACTTTAGCTGGGTTCCAGATAAAACGAAGGAGAAATTCAGCAAAACCATAGGGAAAGAATTTCTAAAATTCATAGAGAAAGAAAAGGGTAAAGAAGAAGCAGACTTTAGCTGGGTTCCGGAAGCAATGAAGAAGAAATTCAATGAATTCATAGAGAAAGAAAAAGATAAAAAAAGCTAAGAAATTGAGAAAG
The DNA here is from genome assembly GCA_023705945.1 of Candidatus Heimdallarchaeota archaeon. GTDB lineage: Archaea > Asgardarchaeota > Heimdallarchaeia > Heimdallarchaeales > Heimdallarchaeaceae > UBA460. The sequence continues at coordinate 10,718 of BPTM01000112.1, read as the reverse complement.
ATTTGCTCGTGCAAAATCATCATTCAGATTTTTAGCTCATTTATTTTCTCTTTAGTGGGGATTCCATTTGAATCCCATCCTCTTAGAGAATAATATTCAGCTTTTGCTTTTTCAAGTATTTCTTCAGATACAATCTTACCTTTTGCAGGACCTTCCGGCATTGCTTCCTTTGAGAATCTTTTTGGAAGGACATCATCTAAAGCTGTTATACCTTCACGAACATTGAACATTCGAGTAGTATTCCAAATTCTTTCTCCAGTTGTTATATAACTTTCAGGAGTATAAGAAAAACCAGTAGCAGAATTTAGCAGATCAACCATCTCAGGAACATTAAAAGGTAGGAAATCACAAACAACGAGAGAGAAACATGCTGATCTTTCATCTTGAGATTCTTTAACGAATTTAGGAACACCATCCATTGAAAAACGGGTTAAATCACCTCTTAATTCTGCTGAAGGAGTCCAACACCTCTGATGACAAGCTCCTCTATCAGCTGTTGAATAAGCCAACGCCATACCAAAAGAACCTCTTGGTTCTACTCCAGCTAGTTCAAGTCCTTTGACCTGAATTGCGAAGTCACTTGAATCATTACCAAGTTTCTCTGCTGCAACTCTTGATCCTTTAGAGAATAATACTCCGATTCCTTCTTTATGAGCAATTAACTGAAGCATTTGTATTACGGCTTCATCATTCCCAAATTCTAAATTCTCTACACTATCTTGTTTCAATATTTTCTTTTCAACACATTCCATAGCAAAACTAATTGTCGCTCCGGAAGTTATAGTATCTATACCCAAATCATCACATAGTTGACTTGCTTTTGCAACAGCTGCTAAATTTTGAATTCCACAGTTTGATCCTAGAAGTGCAGTTGTTTCGTACTCTGGTCCTTCAACATCTAAACCAGCATATTTACCTTCATCAAACTTGTTCGCTTTTCCACAAGCTATTAAACACCCATAACATGCTCTATGTGCGTAAGTGTTTTCCTCAATCATTTTTTCTCCAGAGATTTCTTCTGCTGATTCGAATACACCAGATTGGTAATTTCTTGTTGGTAGAAAACCTGCTTGATTCGACATGTTGACCCACATCATTGTCCCGATTCTGTGACGGTTTTGAACTCCAGGATCGTTTTGAACTTTGTTTCTGAAGGTTCTAGTTAATTCTTTGAAATTATCATGAACAGAATTAATTTTGAATGTTCCCCCAGCAACTACTGCTTTGAGGTTCTTTGAACCCATTACTGCTCCAGCACCACCTCTACCAGCCATATGAGATTTATCTGTCATAATATTTGCAAAGGTAACTAGATTTTCTCCTGCAGGACCAATAGAAGCTACTTCAGCTTTTGGATGTTTCTGTCTGAGAATTTCCTCTGTTTCAAAGGTTCCTTTACCCCACAATTCAGTAGCCGAGATTATTTCACAACCTTCTGAAGATACATGTAGATAGCAAGGAGAATCAGCTTTACCTCTCACTAAGATATAATCATAACCAGCTCTTTTCAAGCGATGACCGAATTTCCCACCTATTTGACTATCAAGATAGATCCCTGTATGTGGAGATTTCGTAATTATACACCATCTTCCTGAAGTTACAACAGATGTTCCAGTTAGAGGTCCTGTCATAAAAAGGATAATATTCTCAGGACCAAGAGGGTCTACCCCTGGTTTCAAAGTGTCATAAAGAATTTTAGCTCCTAGACCTTTGCCTCCAATGAATTTTTTTGCCAAATCTAGGTCTAATTTTTTTTCGTGTATCTTATTAGTGGTTAAATCGACATCCAGATATGTATGCATGTAACCCATAATGCTCACTCTCATACGAGTTTATTCTTTAACAATTCTATTAATATCCAAGATATCTGTTAGTAAAGCATATCCTGTAGGTGCTTTCCCAGCTCCAGGTCCAACTATTGTCACATCACCTAGATATTTCGTCGTATAGGTTAAAGCATTGATTGGTCCCATTATATTAGCTAATGGGTGATCAAGAGATATTTTTTCTGGTCGCACATAAGCTTCAACCGAACCATCATCTTTGATTTCTGCACCAGCAATTAATTTCCATCTGAAACCTTCAGATTTTGCTTTAGTTATATCTTCAGATGTAATTTTTGTTATACCTTCACAGGGTGGTTCATCTTTACTTAGATTAGCCCCCATAACAGTATTAGCAAGTATAACTATTTTTCCTAAAGCATCATAACCTTCAACATCAGCAGTAGGATCAGCTTCTGCGTACCCTAACTCTTGTGCTTGTTTTAAAGCTGATTCATAGTCCAACCCTTTCTCCATCTCGGTTAGAATATAATTGGTTGTACCATTAACTATTCCTTTGGCTTTAGTAATTCCAGATCCAGCAAGATTATACAAACCTAAATTAAGTGCAGGAGTACCACTCAGAACCGTTCCTTCATATCTCATTTCAACGTTGTTATCTTTAGCCAAAGCCAATAATTCTCTAACTACTAAAGCAATAGGTCCTTTATTTGTCAGAACAACATGTTTTTTATTTTTTAATGCAGTTTTGACATGGGTAATAGCTGGTTCACCTGTTTTCAAATCAGTCCATGCAACTTCCAATATTAAATTAGCAGTAGAATCAGTTATAGTTTTTAGAGAATCCCATCCTTTAATCCCTTCAGGATAATCTTCAATCTTTCCTGTTTCTTCAACTAAGGAAAGTAATTTCTCTAAATCTAATCCTTGAGCATCAAATACTGAACCTTTCATAGTATCTGAAACTGCTACTACCTTGAAGTCGAAATCATATCGCTCTTTCAGTATTTGTTTTTGTTCTACAAGTATCTCTGCTAATCCTTGTCCAACAACTCCAAATCCAATAAATGCAATTCTAAATTCCATCATTAATCCTCTGTTATTATTGTCTGCCAACTTTTGGAAATACAACTTATAAGTTTGCTGTCAAGACGTCTGTTAGGATAAAAAATTAAATCTAAAAAAGAAAAATTGAGAATGGGTTTGATGCTTTGAATTAAGCTAATCGAAAGATTCCTTTATCTGTTTCATTGCTTGTTGAATATTCTCAACTGATGTTGCATAGCTAAATCTTAGATAACCTTCTCCATATGGTCCAAATGCGGAACCAGGAAGACAGCAGACACCTGCTTTGTAGAGTATATGATCAGCTATTTCTCTCGAATTCATGCCTGTTTTTTTTATGCTTGGGAATGCATAAAATGCACCTTGAGGAGTTAGACATGAAAAACCAGGAATTTCATTCAGTCCCTTGACAATTGCATCTCTTCTTTCCTTGAAAGCTTCCATCATTTTCTTCAATGGTTGTTGATCACCCTTCAAAGCAGTTATTCCAGCTTTTTGAACAAATGAAGTAGTGCATGATAATGCGTTTATCATAATTAACCCCATCTTTTCAATAATTGTCTCAGGACCAACTAGATAACCTAATCTCCATCCAGTCATAGAATAGGATTTTGAGAAACCATCTAGTAAAATTGTTCTTTGCTTTGCTTCATCTCGAACTGTTGCTGAGTGGAAATCAGCTTCATATATCATTTTTGAGTATATTTCATCTGCAAGAATGTAGATATCATTTATCTCAGCTAGTTCAGCTATCTGATAGAGTTTATTTTTTGTCATTACAGAACCTGTTGGGTTTTGAGGACTATTCAAAATAATTAGCTTAGTTTTGGGCGTTATACTATTCTCGACATCAGCTGGATCTAGCTTGAATTGATTCTCTTCCTTTAGGGCTATTGGGACATCAACTGCTTGAAGGTATTTAGTAACAGAACCATAGGTAGGGAAACCAGGATCGGGGTACATCACTTCATCCCCAGGATTTACAAGACCTAACATCGTAAAGAAAATTCCAGGTTTTGCACCTGGAAGTACTAGAATTTGTTCAATGCTTGGACGATATCCTCTAGTTTGTTCGATTTCATCTTGGATTGCTTGTTTTAAATCAAGAATGCCTGTCGCAGAAACATATCCAGTATAATTTCCTTTAATCTCCTCGTAAGCTGTTTGTTTTATGTGCTCAGGTGTAGGAAAATCAGGTTGGCCTATCTCAAAATGAAGAATTTTTTTTCCCTTCCGCTCTTCAGCTTGAGCTTTTGCAAGATACTCAAATGCTCCCTCACCAAGTATCTTATGCATCCCTGTAGCAAGTTCTTTCACATATTCCACCTAATCTTACTTATGATGAAGATTTCTAGCAGCAATAAAAGCAGTACCATTTTCAGTTAGAGCTTTAGCTGTATTATTGATTGCAGTCTGTCTATCATAATAATTCTGTAAAAGTTGATCCCAAATACCTTCTTCAGTAATCTGTTCCTTTGATTTGAAATAATCAAGGATATCTGAAGGATATTCTCTCTTTGAATCAATATCCACAGGAGCTCCTTCATGTTTAGCTGAAATATTTTTAACTTTCTTAGCAAGTTCCAGAAGTTCTTGAGTCCTATCATAAGGTTGACGAACTATTGATTTCCAGGTTTCAATAATATGGTGTTCAAGTCTAACAACATCCTCAAAACCAAAACTCTTTCTAATATGCGAACTCATTTCAATTGTCCAATTATTAACAGCATTCGATAGATTAAAGCCTATCAGAGGGCTAGTTCCATCCGATCTAGAAAACAGTTTAGCAGTCATCAATGTCCAAAGTACAGAATAAGGGTTATCATTACCCATGTAAACAGAAATTTTGAATTCGTTATTTATTCCAAGTTTATACATCATATAACCCAAAATTACTGTCCCTGGGTTGAGGTTTAGTACACTTTTCACTCCATAGTTTGTGTAGTAATAGAGGAATTCATCCATCCACTTCAAGGCGAATTCATTAGGTTGCCCCACTCCTCCGAAGTAACCAGTTATTGTTGCTGGTCCTCCAAGATGAATATTCACTGGCATTCCATCAGGTCCAGGAGAAGTTCCTTTGGTATCAAGTGTCTCTACTCTTGATGCACCAATAATATCCACCGCACCCGTCATTGCTAACAGATCACCATCTTCCTCTTGTTCTTTCATAGCTCTAACACGAATTATCCTACCCGGCATCAAATCTTTCTTTTTAATCATTTCTTCTGCGCCTTTAATTAAAAACGGAAAATATTGACATGCTGATAATTCTAGTGTAACGGCAAATGAATCATCAAAATTTATTCGATCTACAGCGTTTCCCAGAATCTTTCTTCTATATTCACTTTCACTGATAAACGCATCTTTATCTCTCTGTTTAATTAGCCATTCCAAATCGCTTATGTATTCAGGTTTGACTTTTTCCAGTTTTTTATAGATATTTTCTAGTTGTCTGGATTCTGTATACTTCTTGTTAATTTCTTCTACTCCACCATATTTCTCTATAACTTGAATTAGGTCATTGATGAAAGGATTATTTTCATCCATAAAGAAGTTTTGAACAGATTCCAAGTTATCTTGAGAAATAGCTAGTTTGTTGCGTATGTCTTCCATAATGTTTTTCCTCCAAGAGGTCTTACTAATTATGATATTTTCTTCTGTCTATTCTAAAAAAGCATGTGATTATTTTAAATATATCTCTCAGAAGATGTGGATAGATTCAATTATCTTTCTCGTCGATTCGTTTTAATGCTTCTCTAGCACTCTGACTTACAAATCTGTTAGTATCATTTGTAAGTAGTTTCAGGTGTTCTATAACTGACTTATCTTTTATCAAGCCTAAAGACGTTACAGCACATTTTCTAATAAACCAACTTGGGTCATGTAAAGCTACTTGTAATAATTCAACAGCTTTTTTTCCACCTATTTTGCCTATGGCTGCCGAAGCCTTTTCTTTCACGTCGTGAAGTTTTGCAGTCATAAAAAGATCATAGAGAGGTTGAACTGCTTGAGGGTTCCCTTTTTCACCAAGAATCCATGATATATATCCTTGCACCTCATTATCTTCGTCATTTAGAAAGGAAAATAACAATTCAACAGGTAAGTTCTTCATTTGAAGCACGTTCTCCCATCTTCCTTTTGCTATAAAGTGGTAAGCTATCTCCTTGTCGTTGCTTGGTACCCATCCTAAATAATCAAGTACAACAGCTGCTTCATTTCTTACTTCCCAATGGTTATCTTCTAATTTTGTTACAATGTTTTGGATTGAATCTATTGCAACAAGTTCTCCTAATGATCTAAGACTATTTTTTCTAACATTGTAATTATCGTCATTCAGTGATTGGATTAGAGGTTCTATAGCAATTTTGCTTTGGATTTTACCTAAAGCCCAAGCAGCTCTAGCCCTAACTTCATCATTATCATCTAGAAGAGCATTGATGACTGCATCAACCGCAGTTTCCCTTTTGCTATTATCGACAATTGAATTTATTGTAAAAACACGAACATGAGAATCTTCGTCCAGTAGACTTTCCAAAAGATATTTCATATCATCCTCATCAAGCATTTTATCACAACTTCATTATATATCATGATTTTGAATTATGTCTAAACACTATTGTTATTTCTAATTAATCAATATTTCCAATCTCAAATATTCTAACCTAAACATTCCCAATCATCTATGATAATGTGATATTCTACATAAGTAATATCATCTATCTTACTAGGGCGTTTAGATTTTCCTTTTACTTCAATTACTTCTCCAGTAATTAAAAGAAATCTAGTTCAATGTATTTCTGCTTCAGAATAGATTACTATCTGATCTCCATCCTCTAAATCAAAATAGTAAATTTGATTGTGGTTTTCTACATAATTGATCATATGCTGCCAAGGGATATCTGAAATTTTCCCCTTTATTGCAATTATCTTGCCAACTTTGTCTTTTAGAAACAAAATAAATCCTCTCTTGTACAAAATTTGATTTTAACACAAATTATTTAATGTTAGCTAATGGAACAGAACTAAGAGATTTATACAAGCTTGATATTTGTGTACATGAGGTTTTCTCTTTGGACAATCCAGATTCAGGAAAAACGATTAAAAAGCATCAAAACAATAGCACAATTCATGTTTTACATATTGATGATGAGATAGATTTTCTTACTTTAAGCAAAGAGTTTGTTGAAAATATCACTAAAGGTGAGATTCTAATAGATCCACTTTCTGATTCTTCTCAAGCTATTGAAACTTTACAGAAGAATAAGTATGATGTCATTGTCTGTGATTATCTGATGCCTTCATTGGATGGATTGGATTTACTAAAGTGTATTAAAGAAGAAAATATTGATATTCCTTTTATCATTTTTACTGGTCGAAGCAGAGAAGAGGTCGTAATTCAAGCTCTTAACCTTGGAGCAGATTCATATTTAAGAAAAGGTGGAGATGCTAAAAGTCAGTTTACAGAACTGATTAATGACATCAAAAATGTTGTGAAACGTAAACAAGCAGAAGAAGCTCTAAGAGAAAGTGAAGAAAGGTTTTCTCACTTTATGGACAATTTACCTGCTATAGCCTATATAAAAGATGATAAGGGAAAAATGTGGTTTGTTAATAAATATATGAGAGAGAAAACTGGAATAAAAGATTCAATAGGTCAAACAGTAAGTGAATTATTACCTGCAGAATTAGCTAGAACTATTGAAGAAGAAGATAAAAAAATAAGAGAAGAGGGAATAACGGTTACAACAGAAACTAGAGAAGATAAACAAAGATTTGGACAAGCTTTTAACACAATCAAATTTCCTATTTATCTAAAGGGAAAACCCTCTTGGATTGGAGGCATAGGAATTGATGTTTCTGAACAGAAAGAAGCAGAAAAAGAGCTAAAAGAAAGTGAAGAAAAATACAGATTAATTTTTGAAAATTCATTAGATGGTATTTCAATTATTGACACTGATGGAACAATTATTGATGCGAACAAGAGTAGTTTAAAGAGGTACGGATATGAAAGGTCGGAGATGGTGGGTAAAAATGTTTTAGATTTTGATACTTATGTTGATCCAGAATTTGCGGAAAGTATTCTAAAAAATATCGTAAAGGAGAAATACATTACTTGTGAGACACTAGCAAAAAGAAAAGATGGTACTCCTTACCACATGGAACTTAGCGTACATCTAGTAAATCTTGGTGATAAACAAATTATTATGTCTAAAAGTAGAGATATCACTAAACGAAAAAAAGCAGAGAAAGAACTTAGAGAAAGTGAAGAAAAATTTAGGCAAGTATTTAACAGTACACAAGATGGTATGTTTATCCATTATTTAGACGAAAATAGTAAGTTAGGTAAATTCATTGAAGTAAATGATGTAGTATGCGAATGGACAGGTTATTCTCGTAATGAATTACTAGAAATGACACCTTATAATTTAGATAAGGATGGATTATTCTCGAAAAACAAAAATGTTGGTAAAACCTTCAGAAAAACAGGACAATCAACTTTTGAAAGTCCCATAGTAGATAAAGAGGGTAATTCTCGACTCGTTGAATTTAACTCTCATAACTTCACTCTATGGGGGACAAAAGTCATTTTAACAGTTGCCAGAGATATTACAAAACAAAGTGAAGTTGAAAAGAAACTGATGGAAAGCGAAGAGAAATTTAGATATATTTTCCAGTATGCAAATGATGCTATTTATCTATATCCTATTGAAAAAGATGGAAAACCGGGAAAATTCTTAGAAGTAAATGATAATGCATCAAAAATGCTTGGATACACAAAAGAAGAGTTTCTAAAGATGTCTCCTTCAGATGTAGCAGCTGCTGGAACTGTAAGAAGAATATCAGGAATCGTGAAAGAAGTAATTAAGAAGAAACAAATGACTTTTGAGGCTACACATAAAACAAAAGAAGGAAAAACCATTCCAGTTGAACTAAGTGCTCACATTTTTGATTTCAAAGGAAAACGAGTCATGCTTTCTTTAGTTAGAGACATCTCAGAAAGAAGGAGAAGAGAAGAGGAACTTCAAAAATCATACGATCTCTATAGAATCCTATTTGAAACAACAGGAACTGCAAACTTACTTTTTGATGAAGAGGGGACAATACTTCTCTTTAATACAAGAATGGAAAGCATTTCAGGTTATAAGAAAGAAGATGTTGAAGGAAAAAGAAAATGGGTGGAATTCATACCAAAGCCTGAACTTGATATGATGATAAACTTTAATGAACTTCGAAAGGAAGACCCTTCAAAGGTTCCTGTTCAATATGAAAGTAGATTCATTAGTAGTGATGGAAGAATTAGAGATATTATTCTCACTGTTAAAAGTGTCCCAGGAACTACAAACTTTCTCGCTTCTTTAATTGATATAACTGAAAGAAAAAAAGTTGAAGATGAAATTAGTAAGCAAAAAGATGAATTAAGCGATTTTGCTCATTTTATGGGTCACGATATTAGAAATAGTTTAACCGCAATTGAGGGTTATGTTGATCAACTTAAAGAAAAGTATGAAGACCTTTATTTTGAGAAAATTCTTCGAAGAACAAATTATGTAGGAAATCTGTTAGAGCACTCTATTGAACTAGCAGAAGCAGGAACTACAGTAGAGAAAAAGGACAAAGTTGATTTAGATAGACTAGTTGAGACTGTAGCAGATGTTATCCTTCCAAAAAGAATTAAATTCAAAAAGGATACTTTGGGTACTATTAAAGGAGACAATGGTAAACTTTCTCAGGTTTTCAAAAATCTGTTTGAAAATGCAATTGTACATGGGAAACCAGACAAAGTAAGTGTCACTAGAATAGAAAAGAAAGATAAAATAGTGATTTCAATTAGTAATGATGGAATTTTAATTAATGAGAAATTCATCGAAAAAGTATTTGATAGAGGTTATTCAACTAAAGAAGGTAGTACTGGATTAGGACTTTCTATTGTTAAGAAAATAATCGAAGGCCATGGATGGGACATTTCAATAGATACAAAAGAAAAACTAACTAATTTCAGAATAACAATCCCTAATAATTAGAAATTACAGCTACTGATAGTTAAGAAAATGGTAAAATAATTGTCATTAACAGATTAATAGAATAATAAAGAAACACACTAATTTTCCTTTTTTTTCACTTGATTGTGGTTTTCCTTTTTCTCTTGATGTTCCTTTACTTTCTTTCTTTTCTTATGAGACCATTTTAATGATCGATATGTCAGTCTAATAAGTTCTGAAAAAGCAAATCCTCCAAATACATAAAGTAGAAAGACTACAAATTGTACTCTATATACCTCCTGTCTATACATTTCATCAAACATTTCGCCTATTTTTATGAATGGATATAATGCAACATATAATGGATCGATTTGATGTTCAACATCATATGGAGAACTGAAACCATTGAAGATATATTGTGTTCGTTTCTCCTTTAGTTCCGTAAAAATTGCTTCTTCGGTAAATTCTGTAATATTGATTGTTGTCCACGAGTAAACAGGACCAGGTTGATGCATGTCAGTTCCAGTAATAATACCTAGACCATTATCTTGACAAAACTCGATTGATGTTGAATCCGGAGCATTTTCATTAATAATTTCAATATAGTCAGCACCCCATTCATAGTATTGTTGCCTTGTAGGGTGATCACTCAGAAATTTTTCTGACCATAAGAAATGATTAACAACAACTATTCCGCCCAAATTATGTGTCTCGGAGATAATGTTCTGCATTTCTTCATTTGTTGGAGAATAAGCTAAACCTTTCTTATTGTCAAGTAATTTACTGTAATTCTCCTTTTGAATGTTGGGAGGAAGGACAAGGTCTAAATGGCATCTAGCAGTTGTCCATTCAACTCCAATGAAAACCTTGATAGTATCATTATATT
>BPTM01000111.1 GCA_023705945.1 Candidatus Heimdallarchaeota archaeon | reverse complement strand
TCTCATACCTTTCTTGAAAGATGTAGGAATTTCCCATGTTACTTCGTTTATTTTTCTCATTGGAATATTTTCAGCTGACATTTATCTCAAAAGAATTGATTAATAGTTTTTAATAAATCTCGTGATTAGACAGAAAATTATCACAAAAGAATGATTTTTATTTCGATTTGTGTTTCTACAGATGAAACTCATGTTCAAATATATCATCCTTGATGATGAAGTAAAATCAGATTTTGCTTTTGAAGTAACTGCAGATACTCTTACAGAACTTTTTCGCGGTGCAGGAATTGCTTCAATGGTTGCAATGGTTAATCTTGATTCTGTTAAAGTGGATAATGAATGGAATTTTGAACTTGAAGCTGAAGATGAACAATTACTCCTTTATGATTTTCTAAGCGAACTTATATATTTGAAGGATGCAGAAACTGCACTCTTCAAAGACTTCGAAATTACAATTGAAAGAAATGAAAAAGTAAAACTTAGATGCAAGGCATTAGGTTCGCAAATTGACTGGGAGAATGAAGAATTACTAACTGATGTAAAAGCAGTAACAATGTATGAATTCAGGGTTGAGAAGAAAGAAAATCAGTGGTCATGTCATGTAGTGCTAGATCTTTAATAATGGTCTTTTTATGTGAACTTTTATGAATCTCACACTTCTTACGGCATAGTTGTATAGCAATAAAACAAGGAATAGACGCACTGAAAAAAGTTTATAAAGTAACCCTTTCTTCGTTAAACATCCCTATCGAAAAAAAGAGGAATCGAGATGGCTGATACGACAATTAAAGACAAATATCTGATCAAAGGAGAACCTTTTCTTTATACTAAAGAATTTGAATGGGTTCTTCAAGAAGGAGACAATTACATATATGGTATATCAAACTACGCAGCTGTAGAACTTGGTGAACTTGCATATGTAGAACTCCCTGAAGTAGGAGACACCTTCGAAGAAGGAAAATCTATGGGAATAATTGAAGCATTAAAAACAGTTGTGGACTTTTATGCACCTTTTGACTGCGAAATCATTGAAGTTCATACAGAGCTTGAAGATGATGCATCTGTTATTACTGAAGACTGTTACAATGAAGGATGGATTGTTAAAGTCAAACCCACAGGACCAACTGATGTTCTTATAACACCAGAAAACTTCGTTAAACAAGTCGAAAAAGAGATTGAAGAAGGATCTCATTAATTATTTAAGAGGTGATTTTTATGGGTGATAACTATGCTCACCCCTATTTAGCTAATTCTAAAATGGATATAGACGAAATGTTAGAATATCTAGGAATCAGTAGTATTGAAGAGCTATTTTCTGATATCCCTGATGAAATTCGATTTAAAGGACAATTGAAGCTACCTCATTACCAAAGTGAATTTGAGTTGATGGAAGCTGTTAAGAGTAAATTAAGCAAGAACATAACTACAAGAGAAGTTCGTTCATTTCTTGGGGGTGGTGTGTTAGACATATACATGCCAGCCATTCAAGATGAAATATTGCGAAGAACTGAGTTTTATAGTGCTTATACCCCTTATCAGGCTGAAGCTAGCCAAGGAACACTTCAAAGCATGTTTGAATATCAAAGTTTGATATGCGAACTTGTTGGTATGGATGTTGCTAATTGTTCTTTATATGATTGGGCTACAAGTGTTGGTGAAGCAGCACTAATGGCTTCAAGAATTACAAAACGTACTAAGTTTGTTTACACTACCGCTATTGCTCCAAATAGAGAGGCTGTTTTGCAAAATTATGTCACTGGTGCTAATCTAGAACTAGACATAGTTCCATATGATGAGACTACTGGAAAAATGGACATAGCAAAGGCCAAAGCATTACTTGATGATACTGTAGCAGGCATCTACATTGAGAACCCTAACTTCTTCGGAATTATTGAGGATGAACTCGATGAAATTATTGAAGATGCCCACGCTAAAGGTGTTAAAGTTGTAGTTGGAGCAGATATGAATTCACTTGCTTTGCTTAAACCCCCTAGTGAATATGGGGCTGATATTGCTATCGGAGAAGGACAATCCATAGGTGGAGGTCCACTAAACTTTGGAGGTCCGCTTCTAGGAATTCTTGCAATGAAATACAATAAGAAAGAATCTAGACAAATGCCTGGACGTATTGTTGGGAAAACCATTACTCCAAATGAAGGAGAAGTTGCATATGTAAATACTCTGCAGACAAGAGAACAACACATCAAAAGAGAAAGAGCTACAAGTAATATTTGTACAAATGAAGCACTCGTTGCTTTAAGTTGTGCAATTCATCTAACTCTATTAGGACCACAAGGATACAAAGAATCAGCAGAAACAATGTACCTTAGTGCTCATCATGTAGTCAAAGAACTGGAAAAAATTGGTGTTAAAAGAGTATTTAACAGCGAATTCTTCAATTCATTCATTCTTAATCTTAAAATACCTAAAGACAAGAAGCAAGAATTTACTCAATTCATGTTGGATCGAAAGATATTCCCAGGAATACCACATTCATTTGATGGAGAAAATTACGACTACATTGTAACTACTTCTTACTTGCTTTGTGAAAAAGACCTTGATGATTTTGTTAAGGCGATTGGTGAATGGAGGAAATAAAGATGTACAGACAAGCAAAATACGATGAACCATTAGTTTTTGAACTTGGTAAAAAAGGACGAAGGGCACATTTACCGCCAAGGTGTGATTTCTCTAGAGATGATATAAAAATCCCTGAAAATATGAAAAGAATTAATCCACCTGATTTACCAGAACTTCATGAAGGAGAGGTTATGAGACATTATGTTCATCTTTCACAGATGAATTATTGTGTTGATACTAACACCTATCCACTAGGATCATGTACAATGAAATACAATCCAAAAGTGAATGAAACTATTGTTAGATCTGAAAAAATGATGTATCTTCATCCTAACCAACCTATTGAAACAGTACAAGGAATTTTGGAAATTCTTCATGAATTACAACTTGCTTTGGGAGAATTAGCTGGATTACCACATACTACGCTTCAGCCACCAGCTGGTGCAAGTGGTGAGTACACTGGATTAGCTCTCATCAAAGCATATCACCACGATAATGGTGAAACACAAAGAGATGAGATTATAGCTCCAGATTCAAGTCATGGAACAAATCCAGCAAGTACTGTTTTGAATGGTCAAAAATTAATAGAAATCAAGTCCAATGAAGATGGCAGAGTAGACATGGATGCATTAAAAGCAGCTGTTTCTGATAGAACTGCAGGTTTGATGCTCACTAACCCAAATACTCTAGGTATTTTTGAAAAAGACATTATTGAAATGTCTAATACCGTTAGAGATGCTGGAGGTTTACTTTATTATGATGGTGCTAACTTCAATGCAATCGTAGGTAAGATTAGACCAGGTGACATGGGTTATGATGTTCTACATTTCAACTTGCATAAAACATTCGCTACACCACATGGTGGAGGAGGTCCAGGATCAGCTGCAGTTTGCTGTAATGACATTCTCGAACCATATCTACCAGTTCCAACGGTTAATCATGATAAGGACAAGGACTATTATTACTTTGATTATGACCGTCCAAAATCTATTGGAAAAGTTCATGGTTACCACGGTAATATAGCCGTCGCTCTTAGAGCATATGCATATATTGCTGCCCTTGGTGAGATTGGTTTGAAAAACACATCAGATCAAGCTGTTCTCACAGCTAATTATGCTATGAGAAAAATGGAAAAGATAGATGGATTAAGACTTAGTCACACATCATCAATACCAAGAAAACATGAGTCAGTTCTTGAAGCAACACCATTTTTACGAAACCACGATGTTTCAGGAATGGATATTGCAAAAATGTTAATCAGTCGAGGTTTACATGCCCCAACAGTCTACTTCCCATTAATTGCACATGAAGCTTTAATGATGGAACCAACTGAAAATGAAAACAAAGATAGACTTGACCAATATGTTCAAATCTTGGAAGAAGAGATGGATAAAGCAAGAAAAGATCCTAACTATGCTCATCATGCACCAAAATGGACTTCAATTGGAAGGGTAGATGATGCATACGCTATACGAAACCTAACTCTATCTTGGAAAATGATGAAAGAAAAACAAGAAGAATAATAACAATTATTCTCTTTTTCTATTTTTTATTTTTTCTTACTTTTTGTTTGATCTTGTAAAGGAGGATTAATGAAAACACCAATAATAAGAATTATTGACATTCCTAAAATTTCTTTGAATGTTACATTATCAACAATATCAACTGGCATTCCATCTCTAATAACATCTATTGCTTCAAATGCAAAGAATACTATAAGAAATTGAATAACAAAATAAATCATAACTGCAATAAATGCTCCTTGAATCAAATATCTGAAGATAGGTTTATTTTTGTCTCTTTCTCTTTTATATAAATATTCGGAAATTAGTAAACCTACTGCACTTAATCCTAATGCCCCAAAGATTGGAAAAGCAATTAATAGTGTAATTTGATTGGCGTTGTTGAAATTAACTATGTCACTTAGATAGTAGAAGTGTGGTACTTGTGCTAGAAAAGCTATTGAGAATAAAGCAATAATACTGGGCCAAGCTGCTTGTCTATCCCATATTCGTTCAGTTTTACTCATAATAATCGTCCTTCTGTCAACATTCTTTTTGAAATCTACAAAATCGTTTAATTATAACTTTTGCGATGGAGAATTAAAATTGAATCATTATATTTCTCTATTCATAATAAAGACGCTCAAAAATATGTGAAACGAGATTAATTTTCTGATTCATCAAAAGAATATCCTTTTTCAATTCTGAATTCACAAAAACTATGACCTGTACCATGACATTTAGTCTCTGTTACAATAGGAGGATCTTTAAGAATGAGAGCTAATCTTCCTGCCAAGTAACCTGATTGAAAATCACATAGAGTTTCGTTAAGATTTGTTTCTGAAAGGTTAGCTCCTGAAGCATATGCACATTCATGTATACGAATAAACATTTCATCTTCATCTTCGCTTTCTCTAACTTCAACAAAGGAATATCCTCTAGCAAGGTAATTTGTCGGATGAGTCATATATTTCATGATTATTTCTGTAGCTTTCTTTAATGAGCTGATAGGTAATGTTTCATCATCTAGAAGTTGATATATGATGTTCTTTCCAGGTCCAATAACTCCGAGTTCTCTTCCAGCTGAATATAGAAGAGCACCACAGAACTTATCTCGGAATTTCAGAGAGATTATCTGTTGTTGTAAAGCACTAATATGAACAAAATCAACGTCATTTGGTCTTAGAGCTTCTTTCATAAGCAGTGAATTATGTCCGTGCTGTGTTGTTTCATGAATGAATTCATAAAAAAGTTGTCTTCTGAAATCTTCTGCAGGAATTTCTCCTAGGAATTGAACGCGTTTATCTCCTTCCTTAGGCTCGTATACCTGATAAGGTGCTTTGCCTACTTCTTTCCCTAAGAATACTTCAATTTCAAACTCACAACAATCATCACCTAATCCTCTACACTTTGTTTCAATAACGCTAGTTGCGGAACCTATCATAGCTTCTATAGTTCCTGCAATTTCTCCAGCAGTATAATGACACAGTGTTTCTCCAATGTTGATTGCACCAGCACTATTAACTAATTCATAAACACGAAGAGTTGCGGTATACCCTTCTACTTTTGCTATATCACAATGTGTAGCTAGGTATAATGGAACTACATTATTGTGACTATAGAGTTTAGCAAGAGCTATCAAAGCTTCTTGAAATCGTTCTGCAGGTTTTACAGCCCCCACTTTGGGGTTTAATACTGTTAGGTAGTAAGGAGCAGCACCATAAATGCCTAATTCTCTTCCACTTTGGTAAAGCAATTGGGGAATAAGTGGATCTAACTGGAGCAATGACATCATAACTTGTTGGTAAATGCCTATATGGACATAATCACCAAGATTGTTTCGTACAAGTTCTTGAGAGATTATACTGCTAATAGTATTCTTTGTTAGAATCATCAAGATCGGAAGAGTGTCGAGAATGGTAAGAGTGTAGATCTT
>BPTM01000110.1 GCA_023705945.1 Candidatus Heimdallarchaeota archaeon | reverse complement strand
AGCTGGGTTGGACCTGCTAGATTTGCTTAAAGTAGATTGATCAACTACAATTATCTTATCTAGTTCTTCATAACCTGTAAGTTTCTTATGCTTACCGACTTCAATCTTCTTTTTAGTAATTTGCTTCTCAAGAGCTTTCTGGAGTATGTCAATAGCTAGAGATGATTTACCCGCACCACTCACACCAGTAACAGCTGTTATTGTTCCAATACCAAATTCTACATCAATGTTCTTGAGATTGTGCTGTGAAGCTCCCGATAATTTAATCATTTTATCTGTTTTTCTTCTGACATCAGGAGTGAGAATTCTGTGTTCTTTTGAGAGATATCTAGCAGTAAGAGAAACATCATTTTTGAGTACATCATTTGTTGGACCTGAGACAACTACATCGCCGCCTTGATCCCCACCTAATGGACCTAACTCAATAACCCAGTCAGATTCCTTTATTATAATGTCATCATGTTCTACAACAATCACATGATTCCCATTATCTCGAAGTTTCTTAAGAGTAGCAAGTAGTCTATCAATGTCTCTTGGGTGAAGTCCAATCGTCGGTTCATCTAGAACATATGTCACTCCTACTAATCCACTCCCTATCTGTGAAGCTAAACGAATTCTTTGAGCTTCTCCATTTGAAAGTGTACTAGCTCTTCTGTCTAGTGTTAAGTAGCTTAACCCAACATCCACCAAATACTCAGCTCTCTTACATAGCTCGTTGATGATTCTATCAGCAATCTTGTGTTCTCTCTTAGTCAACTTTAAGTTATTTAGATAGATGAGAAATTCATCAACAGATATACTAGCCAAATCATAGATAGATTTGTTCCCTACAGTTATCGAAAGTATCTCTGGCTTTAGTTTCTTACCTTTACAATCAGGACAAGAATACTCTGTAAAATATTGATTATACCTTTGTTTGTATTCTGATGACCATAATGATTCAGAAGGATCATCTAACCATTTTTCCCATCTCGGTATCAAACCTTCCCATTCAGCTGTTTTGGTGAATTCAGAAGAAGATCTCTTTCCTTCTCTTATCATTTGTAATTTGACTACTTCACCCTTTGATCCATAAAATAATCCGTCAAGTTGTTGGGGTGTGAAATCTTTCATTGGCATATCTAGTGTGAAACCATAATGCTCACCAATAGATTGAACCATAGCTCTTCTCCAGGAATTTGGATTTGTCATTCGTTTAGCAGAATATTGACCAATCGTTCCTTGAGCTATTGATTTATCCCAATCTTTGATTATCTTTCTCATGTCTAGTTTCCTAATAGTTCCTAGTCCAGTACATGAAGGACAAGAACCTGAATAATGGTTGAAACTGAATAATCTCGGATGCATTTCCTCTGGTGTTTCATATTCGTGATCAATACACTCTGCATAGATGGAGTAAGTATTTTTCTGACTGTTTTGATGGATTTCTACTCTCCCTTTGCCAAACTTAACAGCTGATTCAATACTTTCAGCTAATCTTGAAATATTATCTTTTGAGATATTCATTCTATCGATTACTGCTGAGATTGAGTCTGATTTGCGTTTCTTAATTTCGTTATCAAGATGATACTCCTTATCATCAATAATAGCTCGGGCATAGCCTTGCTTAACGAGTTCTTTGATAGTTTTTTGAACATCTATCTTTTCGCCATTGGTTAGAGAGGAAGCAATTGTAACATTCTTTTTATTGAAATCTTTTACAACAAGGTTAGCAATTTCATCGATAGTTCTTCGTTTTAAAACTATGTTACATTTAGGGCAATGTGGAATACCTATTTTTGCAAACAAGAGTCTAAAGTAATCATAAATCTCTGTTGTGGTTGCTACAGTAGAACGAGGATTCTTTGATATTGAATGTTGATCGATTGCTATTGATGGAGTTAACCCTATAATGTCATCCACATCTGCTCTTTCTGCTTTAATCAGAAACTGGCGAGCATAGCTTGAAAGACTTTCTATAAACCTTCTTTGCCCTTCTGAGAATAGTGTATCAATAGCTAAGGAACTTTTTCCAGAACCGCTTGGACCAGTAATTACTACTAATTTTTCTTTGGGTATATCGAGATCAATACTCTTGAGATTATTCTTTGATGCCCCTCTTACATAGAGGTAGTTAGCTGGGTCTAGGTTTCTATCGAAAGGTTCTGTTTTCTCTAAAATAATGTTTTTCTCTTCCCCTAGTAAAACTCTCTTTAGAGCTTTCCCTGTGTAAGAATTTTCAAGTTTGATTATTTCTTCAGGTGTTCCTACACCAACAAGAAAACCACCTTTGTCTTCTCCTCCTTCCGGACCCAAATCAATTACATAATCAGCTGTTTTGATAACATCTAGATTATGCTCAATGATGATAATTGTATTCCCCTTATCCACTAATCTTTGAAGAACAACAAGAAGTTTTTTGATATCATCAAAAGACAATCCAGTTGTTGGTTCATCTAGGATGTATAAAGTGCTTCCTGTTGCTGTTTTGGAGAGTTCTTTTGATAGTTTGATTCTTTGTGCTTCTCCTCCACTAACAGTTGTAGAAGGTTGCCCGAGTTTGATATATCCAAGCCCAACATCAGACAATGTTTGCAGTATCTTCATGATTTTAGGTTGATTCTTGAAAGTTTTCATCGCATTACTAACGGTCATATCAAGAACGTCAGCAATAGAGTGATTTACAAATTTCACTTTTAGTGTTTCATCATCATATCTTCTCCCCTTGCATATTTCACACTCCACTTCTACATCGGGTAGTAAACTCATTTCTATCTTGTTGTATCCATGTCCCTTACAGGCTTCACATCTACCTTCTTTTGTGTTAAAAGTAAATCTTGTTTTTGTATAACCTCTTACTAAAGCTGATGGTAATCTTGCATAGAGATCCCTTACGTGATCTAGAACTTTAGTATATGTTGCAGGATTAGATCTAGAACTCCTCCCTATTGGTGATTGATTAATGACTACAACCTTATCGAGATTTTTAATTCCCTCAAGCTTCTTGTGCTTACCTACACTCTGTGTTCCGTTATGTAGTTCATTAACAAGAATTGGATAGAGTGTATCTTTGATTAAGGAAGATTTACCAGAACCACTAACTCCAGTTACACTAATGAAACTTCCAATAGGAAACTTAACATCAATATTCTTTAGGTTATTATGCTGAGATCCTTTAAGTGTTAGAAACTTCGTAGCCTTTCTTCTTCTGGGTGGAATTTCTATCTCGTCTAACCCTAAGAGATATCTTGCTGTTGTTGATGTTTTCGCTTCTTTCTCTGTCAACTCATTTGGTGCTAATGAGAATAACACTTCCCCTCCTTCATCCCCTGCATATGGACCTAAGTCAACTAGGATATCTGCATTTCGTAGAGTATCTTCATCATGTTCAACAACAACTACAGTATTACCGCCGTCTCTCAAAGTCATAAGAGAATTGAGTAACTTCTCATTATCTCGATTTGCTAATCCAACACTAGGCTCATCGAGAATGTAATTAACTCCTTGAAGTTTGGATCCTATCTGTGTAGCTAATCTCGTTCTTTGTGCTTCTCCTCCGCTTAACTCATTAGCTCCTCGATTTAATGTTATGTAATGTAAACCCACTTCGATTAGAAAGGACAATCTATTCATTATCTCTTTTAGAAGTGGTCCTGCAATCTTTTCTTCTTCCGATGTTGTCTTTACTTTGCTGAAGAATTTGTAACATTTATCTATAGATAGCTGATTTAGATCAGCCATATTTTTACCTTTGAATAGTACTGCCAAGCTTTCAGGTTTCAGTCTTCTACCTTGACAATCAGGACATGTTGTTGACTCCATTAGTTTCTCAAGCATATCTTTTCTACTTTGAGATTTTACACGATAATAACCCTCCATTGTAAGTGGTATTACTCCCTTCCAACGTGTAAGATACTCCCCTTTTCCTTGCCATGTAGTAGTGTCTCCACCCCATGTCCACTTCAATTTATACTCTTTATTACCAGAACCATAGAGGATGATATATTGTTGTTCTTCTGTGAGATCTTTGAATGGAGTGTTTATATCAAAACCATTCTCTTTTGTTATTTGATTCAGGTTCTTAACACTTATACCACTGTAAGTTATATATTTCAAACTTGAAGTTGTTGTAGCTATAGCTCCTTGAGCGATAGATAATTCAGGATTAATGAATTTTGCTTGAACTATCTGTGGAATCTTTCCCAAACCCTTGCAACGTTTACAAGCACCTACTGGAGTATTGTAAGAAAAATCTCTAGGGTTGAATTCGTTTACAGATAACCCACATTCTGAGCATACTAATTTAGTCGAAAAGATTCTTGTTCTTTTTTCTCCTATAATCTTCAGTTTCCCTCCTGATAGATCAAGAGCTAAGCTTATGCTGTCTACTATGCTAGGTTCATTTTTTCTCTCACATTTATTTCGATCAACAATAATATCTATGTCGTGAGGAACATACCTCTCCAGAGTTATTTCATCATCATCAAGATTAACCTCATCCCCATCTATAATCAGACGATTATACCCGTCCTCTTTCCATTGCCCAAGTTCCTTTCTATATTCTCCCTTTCTTTTCTCGAACATTGGTGCAATTATCTTAATTTTTTCTCCTTCAAAGGAAGCAAAAAGCTGCTCAATAATTTGATCTGAAGGTTGTGCTTCAATCACAACTTTGCAATCAGGACAATGTGGTATTCCTACTCTTGCAAAGAGAACTCGCATATAATCATAAATCTCTGTTAGAGTTCCTACAGTGCTTCTTGGATTTCGTGAGATGGTTTTCTGATCAATAGAGATTGTAGGTCTTAACCCTTCTATGTGTTCAACATCAGGTCTATCAAAATTACCTATAAACTGTCTGGCGTAAGAAGATAGCGTTTCCATGTATCTTCTCTGAGCTTCCATATAGATTGTATTGAAAGCTAAGGAACTTTTACCGGAACCGCTGATTCCTGATATTACAACTAGTTTATTGTGTGGTATGTCAATAGAAATATTTTTCAGATTATTCTCTTGAGCCCCCACAACTCTTATTGATTCCTTAGCCACCTTCAGCACCCAAAATATATGTCAGAGCTTATATCTCAAGCACTTGATTTCACTATATAAATATGAAGATTCGTTGAAAAAACTGCTAAAGAAAAGAAAAACGAAATGAAGGCATTTTTGAACTAATTATCCATATATTTCATCAAATTCTTCTTCTAGAATATCCATAACAAGGTCATTTCTGTATTTACCTATGATGTAAGAAGCTTCTCTTCTTACTCCTACTTTCTTGAACCCCAGCTTCTCATAAACATGAACAGCATTAGCAGTGAATTCATAAACATGAAGTTCTATTCTATGAAGATTAAAAATGTTGAAACCAATCTTGAGAATGCATCTAGTAGCATCTGTACCATATCCTTTGTTCTGATTTTCAGGATTATGTATAGATACACTAAGCGATGCTCCTCTATTGATCATATTTATTCTCTTGAGAGCCACAGTACCCAAGAATTCTTCAGATTCTTTGTGAACAATAGCAAAAGTGAAAGATTCTCCTTTACTTGCTTGTTCATTGACCTTTTTGATCCAATCTTCTCTTTCTTTGCTGGATGAAGGAACATATTTCCCTAAACTAACTCTTGTTTCATAGGAATTCCAGTGCTTCATTATATCCGATAGGTCACTCATTTCTACTGCTCGTAGTTTAATCTTTTCTCCAAAGAATGGTGATGGTATATCATAGATGGAGGTCATAAGTTCCAAACAAAATTGAGCTTAATATTGGTTTCTCTTCATAATATGTCCTTAAGTCTGAGTCCAGAATTTTTGTGAATAGTGAACGATTTTATAACTTCACTCCAACTGTAGTTTAATTTACCTATGGTGAAAAATATGGTAAAAACAAGAACAATATACCAAATAACTGAAAGTCAAGAAACAATGGAAGGTGCAGGAGTTAGACTTAGAAGAGCTTTTGGTCAAGATCATCCAAAATTAGATCCTTTTCTGCTTTTGGATGATTTTGGTTCCGAAAATCCAGATGATTATATATCCGGTTTTCCATGGCATCCACACAGAGGAATAGAGACTATCACCTATATTCTTCATGGTAAAGTTAAGCATGAAGACAGTTTAGGCAATGCTGGTGTAATAGGACAAGGAGATGTTCAGTGGATGACTGCAGGTAGTGGAATCATTCATCAAGAAATGCCTGAAAAAGCTGAGGGGTTAATGTCAGGATTCCAACTTTGGGCTAATCTACCTTCTTCGAGTAAAATGATGAACCCTCGTTATCAAGAAGTTAAGAAATCAGAAATCCCTGAAGTTCAAATAGACGATAAAATCAGTGTAAAAGTTATCTGTGGAGAAGTAAAAGGGATTAAAGGACCTGTACAAGACATAGTTACTGAACCTGAATACCTCGACATAACTATACAACCAAATACGATTTTCAAGCATGTTATAAAAGAAGAACATAATTCTTTCGCATATGTGATTGAAGGTGAAGGATTCTTTGACGAGAAAAAGAAAAAGACAGTAGGAAAACAACATCTAATTGTGCTGGAAAATGGCGATGAGATCCAAATAACAACAGCTGAATCCAAACTTCGTTTGCTTCTGATTTCAGGAAAACCTATTAGGGAACCTGTTGCATGGTCTGGACCAATAGTTATGAATACTCAAGAAGAGCTTAGACTCGCTTTTGAGGAGTATAGGGACGGAACTTTCATCAAAAATGATTGAATTATTTTTATCTCTTAAACTTTTTAAGGAAGCTTAGAAAGAGAATCTTTATGTCTACTGTAGAATCAGAAGCAAAATTCGAAGTATCATCCTACAGATGGGTTGTACTTATCTTTTTTATATTGATGGCTATTATGACTCAAATTGTTTGGATAACATTTGCTCCTCTAACTGATGAATCAGCACGTTATTTCTTTGGAGTTGTTACTGATCCAAAACAAATTCAAATAAATGAAATTCTCATACTCCTATTATCAATGGTTTTTATGGTTGTATACCTTCCAGTTAATTATTTTGCGAGTAAAGGTATAGAAAAGTTCGGACTAAAATGGGGAACAGGAATAGGTATTGTTCTTACTGGAGTTTTTGGTTTCTTAAGAGCGGTAACTCCAAACTATTGGGCAGTTCTTATATTTCAGATTGGGTGTGCTGTTGGGCAACCTTTTGTACTAAATTCTTTTACTAAACTTGCTGTCAATTGGTTTCCTGAAAACGAGAAAACTCTTGCTGCAAGTTTAGGGACGATGTCAGTTCTTCTAGGACCAGTAGTAGCAATGTTTATGCCAGTATTCATATCCGATGTCGGGTTACTACTTTGGATATATGGGGGCATATCATTGTTCTTCATGGCTTTGTATCTAATCTTTGTAAGAGATAAACCATCGAGCCCACCGAATGCATATTCCGATAAACCTATGGAACTCGGTATTAAAGGAACACGAGATTTATTCCGTTTAGACTTCCTTTTGCTGTTCATACTGATGTTCATTGGAATTGGTATATTCAATGCATTAACAACAGGAATCGATGTTCTTTTCAATGAAGTGAAAGTTCTAAATTTGCCGAGTGGTCTTCCTATTGGAGATGCAGTGGGCATTATTGGTGGGGTTATGGTTGTAGGAGGTATTTTTGGGGCGATAATTCTCTCAACCTTATCAGATAAATTTAGAAAAAGAAAGATATTCTTGATATTAGCGATGACAACAGGTACAGTACTTAGTATTGTGCTCTTCTTTATAGGAGATTTCATAATTTTAACCATTGTATCTTTCATTTTTGGATTTATGTTAATTTCTGCACTACCAGTAGGTCTAACTTTCGCTGCAGAAATGACTTATCCAGTTCCGGAAGAAACTTCAAATGGTTGGATGATGTGGAGCGGACAGCTAAGTGGTATAATATTAATAGTTGTGATAATGTTCTTCAAATACTTCGAGGTTTCGAAAAAGATATTAATTTTAATTTCATCATCTACGCTGTTCTTTTTGCTATTGGAACTATACTTACATTCCTCCTTAAAGACTTAAAGTACTATGAGATTAAAAAATAAATTTAAATGAGGTTAAAAACCTCATATTTTTTTTCTTAATGAACAATATTACTCTAATGATAAATATTGTTTAGTTTATTGATGATATCTAAGAACATTTTTCACTTTTTTTCTATGTTTTATTAAAATTCTTCTTAAAATTACAATGAGTC
>BPTM01000109.1 GCA_023705945.1 Candidatus Heimdallarchaeota archaeon | reverse complement strand
AGACTATAAACTGCTTCAAAACACTATCATATTCCATAGCAATATCTTTGAAACCGTAGCTGAAGAATTTAGAAGAGATCATCATCTCAAGTTCCTTGAATCTCTCCTGCAAAAACCACGCAGGAACGAGTTCTTCATCCTTTTCCTCAACTTTTTGATATACATCTTTTCTATTGGAATGATGAACACTTAACCATTGGAAAACTTTCTCCTGAATCTTAATGTTAAGATATTCAATCATTTCATTTGTTTCTTCTAGTTTGTCTTTTACCATATTATTATAATCATAAAACATCTCATCGGAATAAAATATTCTCTTTGCTTTGAACCAATCTCCAATTATCTGAAGCAATTCCTTTGGTGACAAGAATATTTCTATTTTCCCAGCTTCTTGATTACTCATTGAAACCACTTTTTTGTTTGATAAAATTGTAAACAATACACTTTAATCATTAAAAATGTTGTCTCAATATATACATTATAGGTTTTACAAACATATCCAGAAAGTTTTGTAGTATTCAGGACTAGTAATCACACGAGAATCTTGAGGAAGGTGAATATGGTTACCTTGAAATCCAAGAAACGCTCGAGACCCAGACTCATAGACCCAGCCACATGTACCAGCTGCAATATCCTCATCAATTCCATTAACCCAGTAATTTCTAACATAAGTAGCTGTTCCGATACTATCATACCATTGTAATTCGTATGTTATAAGCCCAAGATCTCCTAAGGACATAATAACATCAATAGCAGTAATAACACCATTTTGAAAAAGATCATCCCTAAGATTATGAGGAGTGATTTCTATATCTGTAAAGGTTTCAAAGAAAGTATCTCCGTTGATTATGATCTGAGGGATAATAACTTTTCCTCCATTATTTTCCTTCCTTATCACTTCTTCTGCAAATGCAGTATGAACATCTGTTAAGTACTGTTCCCTTTCTTGATAGAAGCTAAGTGTTGTCCCAAATTTCCAAGGATAATGATCCATTCTGAAAGCATTCTCTTCAGGCCATCCTCCTGAATACCAAGTTCTATACCACCAGTCTGTATCTCCATTCATTGAATCAATAACAAACGTATTCATTGAAACATCAAAATGATAATCCAAGTTCACTTTTCCAATTTCATCTAGATGAAATATGACATCAAACATAGAGAATTGATCATTTTTGAATATATCAGGACGGGTAGTAGTAACATTAAGGGGATTAAATTCGTACTGTATCCCTTTGATTGTTATTTTAACCATGCCTTCTTCAGAAGGAGTACCAGGATTATCAGGAAGTCTTGTATTGTTCTTTGGTATTTGAAGATAGATTGCACCAATTAAAAGTAAAATAGTTAAAGAAGCGATCGCATAATTAACCCATTGTTTTCTTAATCTCTTTCTTATCGTAAGAAACTTCAAACCTATAGCAATATGTATGATAATAAAAATATTCATTATCAAATCTAATACTCTATGCCACGAAAATGGTATTATCTCACCGAATGTATTAGCAAACCAAACATAACCATTTAATCCTGAAAGTATTGTTAGTAGAACAGTTATCATAATTCCCCAACTGGCTACTTTTTGGATTAATCTCAAAGAATTAATTTCTACGCCTCTCTTCTCTCGTAGTTTTGTGATTAGTTTCTTCGAACTAATCTTGGTGAAGAACATTGTATATATTAAATGATAGAGAAGTAACCCCACAAAGAACCATTCAGATATCCGATGTAATTGTGAAAGAAGATACTTATCTTTAAACCAGTTTTGCGTCATACTATATCCTGTAAACACAGTTGTTAAGAAGAAAGCAACCAACAACCAGGATATAATCCTATGAAATCTAACTCTAAAAGAAGCCATTTTCCAGGTAAACATTGTCCAAATTTACTATTAAAACTTCATATTTGTCAAAAGTAAAAAATGAGAGATTTGTGTCTATTTTAAATTAATACAAGAAACAACTGGAAGAGCTGATTAGGTATTTCTTTGTAAATATAAGTTAGCAGAGTCAGATATTATAATTTATTTTCTTATTCTTTTGCAAATAACCATATCTCCATAGGCGCTCTAGAACATCTATTAGTTCGTTATAAAATAATTGTAAGTTATTTTCCATTTCAATTTCTATTGATAGATTGTGAGCTTTTGCATAATAATTGAGATACTGATAATCAAAGAAAACCAATTCAGATCTAGAAAATTCCCAATCTATAAGTGTAATTTTGTAATTATTGTAGATTAAATTTGGGGGAATTAAGTCTCCATGAACATAAGTTAAGAATTCAGTATAAGTATCTAGAAATTCTTCTTGTTGATAAGCAAGTGCTAGGAGAGAATCTATTAATTTTTGTGGATAAGCTAGTTTTGATTTTTGATATCTATTTGCAATGTTCGTATAAAATGAAGTTACATCAGATTTCA
>BPTM01000108.1 GCA_023705945.1 Candidatus Heimdallarchaeota archaeon | reverse complement strand
CCTATCCTATGTCTAAGATAATAGATCAGATGGGTATAGACACTATTTTAGTTGGGGATTCATTAGGTATGACTATTCTTGGTTTTGAAAATACACTTAAGGTAACTTTGGATGATATGATCCGTCACACTCAAGCTGTTTCTAGGGGAGCAGAACGAGCTCTTGTGATTGTGGATTTACCCTTTCTCTCATACGGATTAAGCAAAGAAGAGACAATTAAACAAACAGGGATGTTAATTAAAGAAGGAAATTGCCAAGCTGTGAAATTAGAAGGAGGAGAAGAAAGAACAGGAGAGATTCAAGCACTATTGGAAATCGGAGTTCCAGTTATGGGGCATATAGGTTTAACTCCAACATATGTAAACAAATTTAGTGGTTTTAAGGTTCAAGGCAGATCTTCAGGAGCAGAATCCAAACTTCTAGAAGATGCCATTAAGCTGGAAGATGCGGGAGTTTTTTCTATTGTTATAGAATCCGTTCCTTGGAAATTAGCCAAGCAGATAACAAAAGAACTAACGATCCCTACTATTGGTATAGGTGCAGGAGAATACTGTGATGGTCAAGTTCTCGTTATTGATGACCTGATTGGTTTATCTTTGATTGATAAGCCAAAATTTGTTAAAAAATATGCTAATGTTCAAGAAATTGTTAAGAAAGCTGTAAAGGATTTTATCAATGAAGTTAAAGAAGGAAAATATCCCTCAGAAGAGTACAGATATAGTTAATTAGAGTTTTTTAACTGTTGAATGACATATAGTTTCTTTCACAAGGTTCGGATGATCAGGTAAATCATCAGAATCTTTGTAGAGGATAAATATTCCATCGCCTAACATTATTTGACTTATTATAAGATTTTCATTATCATATTGATTCATGAATTCTATGACATTCGGAGTGGCTAACATTGAGGAAACAGCAAATTGTTTTGAAGCTAAACCAAAGTTTCTGATTGTAGGTTCATTGATTATTTCTTGGATAAACAAGTTACCTACACTGTTGATTTTTTCTTTCCAATTAATATTTTTTATAATAGATTTTGTGTTCATCTCACCAAAAGATAGAGTTGCTACCTTGAATTGGTTACTGAGAATGTTTTCCGCTTTTCCGATAAAGGGAGCACCCTCTAATGTTCGATATTCCCAGCCTCCTTTGAACAAAGCTAAAACATCTCCCAAACCTCCGCTTTCAATAATTTCAGCAGTATGTGCAATTTGATATATTTCTTGTTCAGTCAAACTAAGTTTCAAGAGATCATTAAGCGCAAATGAGCAACTGAGAGCTCCAGATGCACTAGCCCCATATCCAGCAGATAAAGGAATCTCAAATTCATGATGAATTGAAACACCAAAATTACCTTCATAATTAGTTTGAGCTAATTTCAAATAATGATTGAGAACGAAGCTTGAGATGTTTGCAAGCTTTACATCTACTTCTTTTTTATTGAAAAAAAAGTGATTTGCATTATCTTCCGAAAATCTCACGGTTGTTGTTGTTCCCCGTGATATAGAAAATCCAGCTCCACGAGAACCTCTTTTTAATGGGTCTATGTTTTCATCATAAATTGCAAAGAGACCCGAAATATGAGAAGCTACCCAATAGTTTGTCATATTATCACTCATAACAACGATTTGAATTCTAAAATAGTTAATTCTTCAGGTTCACTTTTGTCAGATAGCGTTTTTATTATAGAAACAAGCTTAGAATTAATTGGCGCTGCTACATTTTCGCGTTTGCTAATTTCTAGAAACTTTCCATTAAGATAGTCAATTTCAGTTTTAACACCTTTTTCAAGATCCTGAAGCATAGAGCATTTATTATCTGAAGTAGTTCGAGCAATTTCATAAATAGTTTCAAGTGCATCTGATCTGGATATAGTCATCATACTTGCAAGAATTGCTATGATTTCATCTACAATTCGTTCAATGAGATCTAGAAGTTGTTTGTCCTTGATGATATCTCCATTTTTCAGCTTTGTAATAGAACCTATAGGATTGATAGTCGAATTTACTATTGCTTTGAGATAATAGTGATATGCAAAATTTTTATTCAAATCTTCAGGAATTAATGCTTTTAGACCTATAGATAACAACAATGTTTTCCATTGCTCTATTTCTTCAATATCAGTGTAATTAATTACTCCAAGCTTAGTTTCCCCAATAGCTGTTTCAGTAACACCTTTCTCATCTCGAAATGCACCTATAGATGACACTGCACGAGTAATTTTCCAATCTTTTTCCTTTTCAGTAAAAGGTTTCTCGACATCAATACCGTTTTGAAATAGCAAAATAGATGAATCATCATCCATATAATCGACTAGATAATCTGCTAGAACCTGATTATTATATGCTTTTGTTGCTACAATACACCGCTTGAATTTGTATTTGTCAGGAAGAAACTCAAACACTTCTGCCTTATGTAATTTAGGAGTGTCATCTGAGAATAAATGAACAACTAATCCTTTTGTTCTTATTTCTTGGGTTCCTCTTTTGGACGTTAAGCACACTAATTTTGCATTCTGTCTCTCTAAACGTGAAAAGAGAATAGAACCAATAGCTCCTAATCCTGCAATAAGAATTGAGTTTTTACTGCTCACAGAATAGACTAATTGTCAGCTAAATATAAGGTTTTTTTAGAGTTCACCTATTTATTACAGAAATCAGGTTAACAATTTTCGTAAATTGAAAGATAAAAAAAATTGAGAAATGAGAAAAGTAAAATCTATTCTTGTGCTTCTTCTCTAACAACATGATGATCAAAATTGAAATCGTTCTTGTAGCCTTTGTATCTATCAATTAGAGCCATAGCGTTGTCTTCTTCTTCAACTTGTTCCTCAATGAACCAAAGTAATAAGGGGAGAGTAGAGTATTCTTTTATTTCTTGGGCAAGTTCATATAATTCGTTGATCTTGCTTGTAATGAATTGTTCATGTGCCAAGGTAGCTTCTAATATTTCCATGATATTAGACCAATCTTGTTTTTGTTCTCTCAATTCGGGATAATGTACTTTTCCTCCTCTTTCAAGTATATGAGATTTAAACTTCATTGCGTGAGCAAATTCCTCTTTTGCTTGATTTGCAAACCAATCTGCTAGCTTAACTAGAGTTCTTTCTTCAAACCAGTTTGCCATTCCTAAATAGATATATGCAGATTCTAGCTCTTCTCCAATCTGTTTGTTTAGAGCTTCATTCATTTTATCACTGATATTTGCCATAGTTAAAACCTAACTTTTTATCTGTGATTTATTAGTAAGTATATATTTAAACCGTAACATTGTGCAAGTTTTTTGCACATCGTAAAAACCATTAAAAAACTAACCAAGCCATAAATTTATTTAAATCTTAGATTACTGATTGTACATGTCACATCCGTCAAGTACTATCATCGGAACAGAAGGAGATGAGCTTAAGGATAAGGTAATTATTCACTGTATAACAAGTTCGATTTCTTGTTTTCTCGCTCCACAAATATCAAGAAAATTAATGAGATATGGTGCTAAAGTTATTCCAGTACTATCCCCTGAAGCTGCAAAGTTTGTAGATCCCATGATATTTGAATGGGCAACAGGTGAAATACCTATAACTGAGATTAAGGGGAAAGTGGAGCACGTTAGATATGCCGGACTGAAAGAAGAGGGAGCAGATCTAATTTTAGTAGCTCCTATTACAGCTAATTCTATTTCTAAAATAGCCAATGGTATAATGGATACGGTTGTCACTTTAATTACAGGAACAGCTCTAGGAAACAAAATTCCCGTTATTATGGTTCCTACAATGCATGAGGTAATGATGCATAATCCAGCTATTGAGGAAAATATTGACAAACTAAAGAAGATGGGGGTAAACTTTGTTTATCCTAGAGTAGAAGAAGAGAAAGCTAAAATTCCTGAGAATGATGAAATAGTCGATTACTGCATTAGAGCGATTTATAGTAATTCATTGAAGGGGAAGAAGGTTCTGATAAATGCTGGTCCAACTCGAGCATTCATTGATGGAATAAGGTTTATTTCTAATCCTTCTTCTGGTAAAATGGGCTATGCTTTAGCTTTAGAATCTTGGAGGAGAGGGGCAGATGTTAAGCTAGTTTATGGGTCTACACTATTACAACCACCTAAGGTTATTGAAGATAAGGTAAATGTCGAATCAGCCCAAGAAATGTATGACCAGATGATTAGTGCACTCAAAGAAGATCAGTATGATCATGTCATCTTAGCAGCTGCAATGAATGACTTCGAACCTGAAGAAATACGTGACGAGAAAATATCTTCAGCTTCAAATCTAGAATTTAAATTAAAACCAACTAAAAAATTAGCAGATGTAGTAAAGGAAACATCACCCATTTCACAATTAGTACTTTTCAAAGCTGAGTATAAGAAATCAGATGAAGAATTAAAGGAAATAGCAACAAAACGTTTGCAAAATGCTAATGCAGATTTGATAGTAGCTAACGATGTTTCGAAGAAACAATTTGGTTTTGAAAGCGATCTAAACAGAGTATTGATAATTCCATTCGAAGGAGTGTTACAAGAGAAAGAAGGAACAAAATTACAAATTGCTAAATGGATTTTAGATACAATAGAGAAAATGGAATAAATCATAAATCTAGTATTGTTTCAGAAAGTCATAAACTAGAAAATTGAAACCTAAAATCCTCCGGCAAATGTTTTTTCAAGTTTTTCAAGTTTATGAACATCTTTGCAAAATGCTTTAAATCTTGATTCTCTAAAGCTTCATCTAATGTTATCCAATCAAACTCTGAATGTTCCCAATCAAGTTTAACTTCTCCCTTAATGTATTTGCAATAGTATGAGATAAAGACCATAGGAAACTCTTTACTACCTCTGTAGAAGAAACCAGTATCAACAGGCATTATAACTTCCACATCTAAACCTGTTTCTTCCTTAACCTCTCTCACTATTCCTACATTAGGAGATTCGTCAGCTTCTAATCTACCTGTGACAGTTTCCCAAGAATTTGGTTCAAAATCTCTTTCTGCTGATCTCTTCATGATAAGATATTTCCCATCCTTCTCAATTAGAGCAGCCATACCAACATAGACTTGTTTCATATCAGATTGTAGATTACAGTTATATTTCAAATTAACCCAATAAATAGAGAGTGTTAGCACCTAAACAACCAAAAAGATAAGAATAAGAGTTTACAAAAGGATATACATAAAACTGAATTAAAACTGGAAAGTGGAGTAAAATGGGAAAAACAGATAAAGATAAACACGAAATCGTGAAACTTTCAAAATTTAGAAAAGCTGCATCTGAGGTTTATACCACCATAGAAAGGAAACATAATATTCATGCATTAATCGATTTTGATGTCACAAAAACACGTAATATGATGAAACAGTATTTTGAAAAAACAGGTGAGAAATTATCTTTTTCAGCTTTCATAATTAATTGTGTTGGTAAAGCAGTTGCAGATAATAAAAGAGTTCATGCTCTAAGAAAAGGTAGAAGAAAATTAGTTGTATTTAATGAAGTGGATATTGCTACTGTTGTTGAAAGAAAGATAGATGGTGAATCTTTTCCCATACCACATATTATCAGATCCGTCGATAAAAGACCATTAAAAGAGATTCATAATGAGATCCGTAAAGCTCAAGTTGCAAAAGAGGTTATAGATGATTATCAGAACATGGTTGATTCCTACTTGAAATTACCTCGACCATTAAGACTATTATCTAGATATAGGGTTCTAAAAATTCCAAAAGTACAAAAACACTATGCAGGTTCAGTTTTAATCACATCTGTAGGAATAACTGCTCTCAATGGAGGATGGGGTATACCATACGTTGGACACCCATTAGTGATTACCATAGGTGGGATAGAAAAGAAACCTAAAGTTATCAAAGATAAGATAGAAATCAGAGAATGTTTAAATGTTACTTTAACCTTCGATCATGATAATCTTGACGGGGGACCAGCAGCAAGATTTACAGCTGAGCTAAAAGAATTAATCGAAAATGGTTTTGAGTTAAAAGAAATGGTTAACTAAACAGAAACCTATTAAAATTATAAAATTATTCTGTTTAGATTACTTCAATTTAGCTTTCTTTGAAGGTGAGAGAGCGTCTAGCCTTGCCCATAGAATCGGAACCTCAGTTTTCTTCCAATTCAGCTCATTGAATGCCTTCCTTTTCTCTTGAGCATCAATAACAAAAACGTAAGGCGCTCCCTTCTTATAGGCTTGTAATTCATAACCTTTTTTGTATTTTATAACTTGGGAAATACCAAATATGATGCTTTTTTTACCAGATTCATAAATAGAATCATCTGCTTTTTTTGTATCTGATTTGCCAACCCATTTCACTTCTATCAGAATTGACTTCTTTGGTAAAGAATCACCATGAATAAGAAAATCCAAGCTTCCACCAGCTAAACCTAAATCTTTTTCTATTCTACCATCATTGAATTTATCAATTAAAAAACTATACATGTCAGTCTGTAATATTTTTTCAGGCTCAAATCGTAATAACCATTTTTTCTTTAACCTCCAAGGTCCATTATAACCATCAGTTTCAATTAAATTGCTTAAGTTTTTTAGAACAGATAAATAGACCTTGACCTTATAATTGCTTGTACTAATTTTAGATCGAAAAAGCGTCGTGTAGGGAAAGAGTGTAGATCT
>BPTM01000107.1 GCA_023705945.1 Candidatus Heimdallarchaeota archaeon | reverse complement strand
AGTGCAACTGCTGAAGATTATCGGGATGCATTTGAAGCAGTTTACAATGATCCAAATGTAGACGCAATAATAAATCTAAACATTCCTTGTATCCCTGATTTAGATATTGATGATTATGTCAAATATACAAGTGAGTTTGCGCAAAAGAAGAAAAAACCATTTGTAACTGCCTTAATAGGCGGTGAAGAAGGAACTAAAGCAACAAATAAATTACTTGCCGAAGATATACCTGTCTACCCGAGTCCTGGACGAGCAGTTAAAGCACTAGGGATGCTAGTTGATTATACGAAATATCTCAGAAAACATGGAGTAGATCCAAAATCAATACATGTGGAGGATTAATAATGAATAATAGAGAGCTATTTAAAAAAACAAAGCTAGAAAATAGAGACTGGCTATTAGAACATGAAGCTAAACAAGTATTACAAAACATGAACATACTTATCCCTCCCTCAAAGCTAGCTTTGAGTGAAGTTGAAGCTATTGAATCTGCAAAAGAATTTGGCTTTCCAGTTGTACTAAAACTTATGTCCAAAGATGTTATGCACAAAACTGATTCTGGTGCTGTTGTATTAGGCTTATCAAATGAACAAGAAGTTAAAGAAACGTATGTTGATTTTATGAAAAGGTTTGATAATGTTGAAATCGCTGGCGTTCTTGTTGAAAAAATGGTCAAGAAAGGCCTTGAATTGATTATTGGTACAAACACTGATTCAACATTTGGTCCTGTAATCCTCTTTGGTATAGGGGGTGTACTTGTAGAAGCAATAAAAGATGTTGTTTTTAGAATGTGTCCTGTTACAAAAGAACAAGCTCTAGGTGCAATCGGAGAGATAAAAGCAAAAATTCTACTTGAAGGATTCAGAGGACAACCAAAGGTTAACAAGAATCAACTAGCTGATTTGCTAGTTAAGATTTCTCAATTGGCCTGGGAAAATAGAGATTTTATAGCTGAAATGGACATCAATCCGATTATAGCTAATGAAGATGGAATCTTTCCCGTAGATGCTCGGATAATTATAAGATAAGTTTAGAATTCCGAAACTAATGCAACAACATCTGGTCCAGTATGTGCAGAAATAGTAACTCCTGTACACTTTACAATTATTTTTGCATCTTTAATATGTTTTTTAACTGCCTTTTCCATAAGCCCAGCTCTGTCAAGATTACTGCCATGAATAATACAAACTTGTTTTGGGAACCTACTGAAATCTTCTGTTGTTAGTTCAATAATCTTCTGAATCCCCTCATCTGTCTCTTTTACTGTGGCAGCTACTTCATTTTTACCTTCACTATTAACAATAGTTACTGGTCTTTTTTTCAGTAATGTCCCAAGAATATATTTTGTAACAGAAATTCTTCCACCTTTACGCAAATATTTCAAAGATGGCAAGAGTATGAATGTTTTAATATTCTTTGTATGAGCTCTCAATAGGTTAGCAATACCATCTCCAGATTTTCCTTCATCTCTTAATCTGATCCCTTTCTCTAATAGGAAAACTTCAGAGTAGGATGCATTAAGTGCGTCGACAAGATGAACCTTTATTGAATCATCTTTCTTTTTGAGCATATTTGCACCTAAGCGAGCGCTGTTAATTGTTGCACTTAAACCTGAGCTCAACGTAACAACAATGATCTCCTTAGCTCCCTCATCAGCTAGTTCCTGATAAACTTTAAAGAACGCTCCTGGATTAGGTTGTGCAGTTTTTGCAGAGAAATCATCATCTGTTTTATATTTTTTGTAATATGATTCTAAATCAAAATTCCTATCTTCAAAATGTACAACATCAGCATCATCGCTGAATGTCACACTTAAAGGAACAATCTTGATACCAAGTTTATCGGCATAGTCAAAATCAATATCAGAACCACTATCTGTAACAAATCTAATCTTCATAATGTCATTGGTTATTCACTGATTTATAAGCAATTCTCTGAAACAAAGGAAATATGGTATTAATAAAGAAGAGACTTAATGTCTGGGAAAAGCACCATTAAATTTCTTCCAGATTTATTTCCTCCTCCTCCTTTTCTAGCTTTGAGGAAAAGGCTTGATCTAGTATGGAAATTGTCTCTTTCAGAGTTTTCAGTACTTTTGCATCGTCCTCGTAGTGTTGTGAATCAATAACTCTTTTGTATAATTCTTCGTGAATATCGACAGTATACCGTAAACCATATGCAATTGCGTTTCTTACTCTTGGTTCTGAGTCATTTTCCAGGATAATGATAATTCTCTCTAGAATATTTTCTTCATTCAGATAAAGGAAACACAAAGATGCTGTAGCTCGCTCCAAAGGAAAACTGCTTGTTAAAGAAGTTTCAAGATTCTTTAATGTGGCTTTTCTCTCGCCTCTCTTTGTTAAAAGCAAAGCTAGCCAGTTTTTGAAAATAGTTGGTGATTTATAATAAGTCTCTTCTAAGATATCAAAATTTACATCTTTTCTAAGTAACAATTTCTTCAGAGATTTCTGTTTATTTTCACCAGCAATAGCCAGAAGCAAAGTTCCAATTTTTTCTTTTCTAACTATGGGTAGTATAATAAAAGGAATATATGCAATAGCGATTAAAGGGTAAACCCCTGAAATGTTATAGACTAAACCATAACTAGCATAAAAGAAATACAAAATGCCACCTAAGAGGAGCAGAACCTTAATTGGATAACTAAAATATCCTTTGATTAGAGGATCTCTTGAGAAGTAGAATACAGTAGTAAATGACATTACAGCAATAGAAATCGGAACAGCGGTGAATAAGAATATTGAAGTACCTATTAGGGTTGTACTTGTAATTGCGGTTGTTAAATACATTACTAGAAAATAAATAGCAACAGGGATTGTGGTACCGAGGATTTTTGTACTCCACTCTCGTTTTCTTGTTTTACTCTCTAAAAACTTCGCTTGACGCTTTAGATTTGGGATAATTGGATCACTCATTTGAAGAGTTTTCAATGTCATTTGTTTAATTAAGCCAGTATAGCTTTGTTTTCCATATCTAGCAGAGATAAACATGTTAACCAAAAATACCAGTACTATGAAAATTATCAGAGAAAAGAAAATTCCAAGAGAACCAAACAATGCCTGAATAATTAATTCAATTACAAAAACTGCTATGGTGAAAACTAGCAGTGCAAGTCCTTGTTTCTTCAAAGTTATCCAAAATTGCTTAAAAAATTTAGCTGAATCTCGATAGAAAATAATCGGATAGAGTACTACGCCAAACACTCCAGCATATTCAATTCCTTCTACTGTACGTGCAAAGATATCAGCAGTTGTTGTAATTCCATCTGAGAAGTTTGGAAATCCCCATTTAAGTGCAATTATTTGAAGAACTACGTTTGAAGGTGCTCCATATCCAAATGTAAACCCGATAAAGAGCAGAAGAATTGAAAGTTCGATCCTTCTGCTTAAGTGATAAACTAAAATTGTGATGAATGAAACTAGCAAATAATAAAATAGGTCTGTAAGAAAAACTAATAGTAAAGTATACGATTTCGTAGAAAATG
This sequence comes from Candidatus Heimdallarchaeota archaeon, assembly GCA_023705945.1. GTDB lineage: Archaea > Asgardarchaeota > Heimdallarchaeia > Heimdallarchaeales > Heimdallarchaeaceae > UBA460. The sequence continues at coordinate 6,632 of BPTM01000107.1, read as the reverse complement.
CTTCTAATATATAAGACTGAATTGAACCTTGAGAAAGAAGAAAGAAAGTTAGCAATATAGTAGCTGAACCTATTGCAACGCCCACTTTGGTATTTACTTTCAAGTTGATTGAATACATTATACCAGCATATAGCAGAGCAAAAACTGCCACTCCCAGCATAATTGAGATAAGAAGGAGAATATACTGATTTGTTGTTTTGAAATCAACGTAAAGTCCAGAAGGAGCTGGTGCTGGATCCCCTGTTCCTGGTTCAACAGTTATTCCAGCAATTTTGTGAACTGATGGAACAAGCACTGAATTATAGAGATACGCTAGGGCAAAGATGAAAGATAAACCAAAGAAAGATATTTTTGCGATATTTGATTTCTTTCTAGAAATTTTCTTTGGGGTATTAATCTTAATGCCCATCTTCTGTATATAGAAAACACTTAAAGCTAAAACCGAAAGTATTGTTCCTATTTGTATCGCAAGATAAAATGAAAAGTCGATTGTATCTGAGTCACCAAAACCAAACAGAACGCCTACATTTGCTCCAAATAGATAACCTATGATTACACCCAGTATCATTCCTAATATCTGTCCTCCAAATTGAACAGTCCAATCCATGAAAATTAGATCTCTAGATAATATTACACTCAGAGGTGTAAACTCTTCTTCCTCGTTTTCTTTATGATTCTTAATTTGATCATCTTCTAGATTGGCAACCATTTTTTTCAGACCTCAATATCACTAAGAATAACATCGAATCGAGATTTGTTCTTTTTACGTTGTTTCGCTATCTTTTTCGTAATAATATATATAACAAACCATACTACTGCTACTGCTATAGCAATTCCTGTATAAATTATATTCCAATTACGTTCAATTTCAACAAAAAATTGTAGTGAGTTGTCAAATTCTGCTAGTTCAAATATTTGGTTTTGAGAATCCGTGAATATAGAAACATTTAGAATTTTTAAACCAAAACTTTGGAATTCTTCATATGTTACAGGTATGCTCTGATTAATATCTATACCATCCAGTTTTGTATTGATTTTCAATGAATCATTTACATAAACAGTTACCCAAAATGGTGCTGATGGAATTGAACCGTTGTTTTGAACAAAAATATCTAACTGTAATCTGCGAAATTCAGTAGGTGTTTTTGGACTAATTAACACTTCTTTTACATTAATATTGGGGAACCTGTACCAAGAAGGAAAGTAAGTTGATGTATTATCGAAAAATGAAAATAAATTAAGCGGATACAGGATGTTTGTGGAACTATTCCAGTTGGTTGATTCAGGGGTAGAAGTTTCTACAAAGGAATAGATCGAACCATTCCCTAAAACGCCTAAATACTCATATCCGCTATACGAGAAGTAATCCCCTTTGTTTAATTCGGCGTAATTTCCTTCGTCAAAGTAAATGTCCATTCCAAGAATAACTAAAGGTATCACTGGTGTTGCATCTGTTAAGATAATAGCTTTAAGTTCGCTGTTATTATAAGCGAATTTTGTGTAGAAGAGTTCTGCCCATCTCATATTTTCGACCGAAATATATCCAACAGCTGATTTGTGAGCTACTCCATTATATGTATAATTATACAAAGCTGTTAGTGAAAAATAAGTGGCAATACTTTCAAAATTATGGTAATATTCTCCAAGATCTAGATTGCTGTTTGGAACTAAGGCTGATCCATTATCTGGAATATCCACAAGATTATCCTCATTGAGATTTGTTATTGCATGTATATTCTCCCCCAAGCTTACAGCTGATACTGAAAGTTCCATGTCACCTTCCAGTAGAGGTATGGTTTCAATTGATGGTCTACTGTAAACGAAGTATTCAGTTCCCCAGAGAAAGTGGGGTATTCCTGTAAAAACAAAAGAGCCAGAAGTGGTAGATAAAGAGTAAAAAACCACTCCTATTGGACCATTTGCTTCAATAATAGTATCTTTAGAAACAGTGATATTTGTAGTTTGACCAATTAAGGGAATGTCAATATATTCTGTTTCTTCTCCAAGGTTTCTAATTTCAATTTCTGTGTCATTATATCCTGCTACAATGATAGCACGCATATTATCGTAAACTGACTGATAAATTCTTCCCCACATTTGCATCACTAGAGGAGAGTAGGAGTATGTATCATCGAATCCGGGTGAATTAGATTGATGGAAAACAGTAATCTGAAGCGGTGTAAAAGCTTGAATAAGTGAACCATTTTTGAGTTCTGGTATTTCTGAAGGATCTAGAATTAAAGTTTCACCTACATTTATTACCGCAGTGTAGTCTGGAAATCTTGTGTTGTTGAATTCGAAGATAATTAATGTCTCATTTTGTAAGGAATTTATTGCAATTAAAGAAGGACCATAGTGACCAGAGCGGAACATCAATGGGATTCTATAGTTGAGATACAATCCTCCAGTAGCTCCTCCTCCCCCCGTATCACCACCAGGACCACTTGGAGGAGGAATGTCCCCTGAACTTGAACTTCCTGCTATAACGATATTTGTGTTTTCTAAGATTGACAGATTACTTGAACTGAATAAGAACAAGAAAAATATAAATATTGTATATATCTTAATGCTCTTCATCACATACTGCTCCTTCTTTTAGTTCCAAAATAAGCCAGTAACAGTTTTTCTGTTAAGATTGTTGTAGGTGCATCTATAACATCAATATTGAGTCCTCTTATACTTCGTTTAAAGTCATTAATCTTTTTAATTTGCAAACCAAGTTCAAACATAAATTTACCTCGTTCGAGAAGATTGCTAAAGTTGATGACTTGTATTTCACCAGTATCTGGATCTTGGAATTTAATCTGTCTGGGTTGTTTTGGGAATAAGAATTCTTCCGGATCGTGAATATGCATGAGCTTTAACTCATGTCTTTTTGCTTTAGCAACTTTGAAGCCGTCTAATGCCCCTTCTAAATCGCCATGTAAATCAGTTAAGATTATTATGATAGATCTCCTTTTCTGTAGAAGAGCAATTTCTCTAACGGTTTCCCCAATATTGGTTGTTCCAAAAGGAGCTATTTTCAGCATTTCATTGAACACATGATAGAGATGAGTTTTTCCTCCTCTTGGTGGAATATAGTTGTGTATTTTATCAGAAAATGATGCCCACCCAACCTTATCTCTGTTGTTCATTACTGTATAGGCAAGTGTAGCAATGGATTCAACCGCCATCTTTATTCTTGGGATCGGTTCTCCAAGTAGCATGGAATGACTAGTGTCCATCATCATGATTATGTTAGTATTTCTCTCTTGTTCGTAATCTCTCACAATCAGTTTAAATGGGACACGTGATGATGCATTCCAATCAATGAATCTTAGATCATCTCCTTCGATATATTCTCTTAGGTCAGCATACTCAGTTCCTGGTCCCCTGAAAATGGATCTACGATGTCCTTGAAGAAAACTTGTGGATCTCTCTTTTGCTAAGATTTCCAATCTTCTAATCTTTTTGAGAGGTATTTTTACTTTATCCTTTTCTTCTCGTACAGTCTTTTTCTCATCAGCTACAGTCAAGTTCTCACCTTGTTTTAATTACTTCATTATACAGTTTCTCTCCAATTTTGAGAACTTTTTTACCATCTTTGAGTTTATAATCATCGTTCCATAGGAAACTATCAATAGTAGAGAAAAACAGTTCAGCATCTTCCCTCAGATTTTTATCAGATTTAACAATCTCTTTACTTTGATCATCAAGAGCTGTGAGAGATAGTATATTTAACTCACCTTTCTCTATTCTTTAAGTTAATCCTTCATAATATTCAACAATTTTAACTGCTTCTTTACCCTTGATTCGCACTTTTCCTATATCGATGAACAAAGGTTCTTTTTCCTTCACTTTATCTTTCATTTCTTCTTCTAAGATTTCATCTAAATCCTTTTCTACTCCTTTGGATCCTCTAGCCTTTTTCTTCAAAAATACAGCAATAAAAGAAAATATCGGCAATGGATTGAAAATCCAACTGGGCTCAAACACACCCTTTTTCTCTAAATATTGCTCAAAATGTCTATTCATAGAAAGAATAGCAATTAGGATTATGAGAAATAAATGGCAAATAATCATCCAAGAGTAGGAAGAATCATCAGCATTAAGGAAAATCATTACAACATCTATTAGAAAGAACCAGATAGCCATTGCAATAAAATTATAACTCTCTTTTTGCCAATACAACCAGCAACCTATTACACTTGAAGCAATAGTTATTCCATAGAACATTAGAACCTGCACAATTGTAATTGCAGACCAGAAGGTGAAATAAAATAATGATAATTCAAGTGTTGCGAGGAATATTGCTCCTAGCACAACTTGGAACATTTGCCTTGTTTGACCTTCAATTTTAATGTCATGTCTCATTTGCTGTCTGTCTAAACTTCCTCTAAATTTTTCATAATTCTGATAAAGGATGGCAAACATAATCCCAGATACAAGAGCTACATCTAAAATAGAGATGAGCATTGTTGTGCTTCGCAAAGCAGCTGATTCAACTTGGTAAACCTCTAGAAACTTTGCATAGATTTCTTCATGGAAGGATAGGGGAGCAAAGATAATAATAAGTATCACATACATTAGCCAAATTAAGTTGTTGGATGAACTTACTATATCAAGTGCAACAGGTGGTTCAGCAACCATCCATTCTGCTCCACTTAAGAAACGAGGCATTCTATTCTGTATGTATTTTGCTCTTATTATCCGTTCCAGAATCTCAGAACCAACTATTACAATACTAATTATTGGTAAAATAACCCAGAGTCCTACAGGGTTTGGGGTAGGTCCTAATATAAGTAGAAAGAGATTTACTCCTGTAGCATCTGCAATCACTTGTCCTGCAGATGGAACAAAATACTGTAAGAATGAGAAAGATAGAATTATCAAAAACGGTATTAGTTTGAGAAAAGTATACCAAGTTCTTTCTAGCTGAACTCTGATTCCAACTCCTCTTGCAGTTTCAACGATAGTGGCATTTAATTCGTAAGGATAAACCTTTCTAGTTCCCTTTACAACTGCTCGAGTTCTTCCCTTGAAGATTCTAGTGCGCATTCCAAAAGATCTCATTAAAATATCCATTTTTTTCATTGATCTTTCAAGCGGTGTTGTTGTTTCTTTAGAGCTCATTTTTTCTTTCCTCCTTTTCTTTTCCTTTTTCTCGTTTTGGTTCTCTCCTTCTTTCCACCTTTTTTACGTGTTTTTACTAATTCTTGGATTTTGAATGATGCAACGAAGATTGCTGGTAATGAGATTATTACAAATGCCACAGCAAAAATGAAGATCCACCTAGCAAAAGTTTCAATATCTGGAAATCCTGGAAGATTTATTACAGGTAGAACTAAGTCTTTTTTGATATCAATATATATTTCATCACCTGGAAATTGTGCTTCGAACAAAAGGTTTTCTGGTTTAGATGTGCTTTTTGCAATGATTTCAATTGTTATGTTAAACTCATCTGCGTCTGAGGGAGGTTTCAGAGAACTTAAAATTTCATATTGCTGGTTAACTCCTGTTAGATTAACTTGAGGAGTAAGAATACGCGCTTGTTGTCTGTGAGGGTCATCAGGAATATTGTAATAAATTGAGACGCTTACAAGAGTAATATTTTCACCTGATGGCACTCCAGTGGAGTTAAAGTAAATTGTGTAATTTTCATGACCGTTTAATTCCCAGGTTAAAGGTGCAGTTGAATAAACGGTGAAATTTGTATCTCCGTTAATCTCTAATGTCTCTTTTGGTGATGTATATACTGACTCTTGACTTATTGAAACATAACTTGTAAAAGCTAAAACTGGTATATTTACAAGTAAAATAATAATTATGATTTTACTAACTTTTTTCATGAATTCTCTTTACTCCATTTTTCCATTTTCTCAATTAATTTCATCACTGATTCAAGATAATCTCGTGCTTGTTGTCTTGAGTAATATATTTGTTCTTCATTCTTCCAATTATCTGAAAGGGCTTTTCCTACCGATAACAATTCCAAGGTTTCTGATATTAACATTGAAGGAAGGTACTTACGAACAGTCTTTTCATGTATCTCTTCATTTAATCCTAGTAAATTAACAGGAGAAAATCTGCTCAGATAGGATAATAATTCCCAGTATTCCCCAAGCATTGCTTTCCAAGGTTCTTTTGAAAGATCTATTTTTAGAGCATCCTTCATTGCCCTTAGTTGAATTTCCTCTACTGGTATAAGCATCTCATGTTTTTGTTGCTCTTCTTTGATTTTCCGCATCATCCTTCTTCTCATAATGAAGTATGTTAAGAGAAATGATAGTATTGGTGCAATTATACCTAATAAACTTATGAAGATTAGATTCCTTGCCATTTCAATAACTTGCTCTTCAGTTATTTCGATGTCAACTTGAAAATGCTCAAATCTTGCTGATTGGTTTTCTATTGCCTCTATCACATCTATATAGGAGAATGTCACTTGTGTTGAGAAAAGTTCGTGATAAGGATCAATTTGTCTATCTGTGTCAGAGAATGAAACTCTTCTTCTCCCCTCTGGAGTTTGGGAAAGAGTCAATATATTTTCTGGTGATGCACTATATAGAATAGCTCCATCAGGGACTACTATGATGAAATCTATGTAGATCGGAAGAGCACACGTCTGAACTCCAGTCACGTGAAACGATCTC